>JBBQDH010000045.1:0-28994 GCA_038319515.1 Bryobacterales bacterium | reverse complement strand
CAGGCGGGCAGCAAGTTTCAACAGGGCGACATGCCTGGCGGGGGGCAACTCTGGGGCAGAGGAAATGCGGAAATGGAACAGGCCGGTATGATGGCTCCGGACGATCCTGCGGTATTGATTCCGAGGGCATCGGTTTGGTTTGCGTCTTCGCGCCAGACTCCCCCGCAAATGGCGAAGCCGATTCTGGCGAAGGCTGTGGCCGATTACGAACATGTTTACGAACTGCAGAAGGGCTATTTCGAAACCCTCAGCACGCACATGCGGAGCGAACTGCTGTTTGGGATGGCGGATGGAAACGCACGATCGGGGAATGGCGACAAGGCGAAGGTGTTTTTCGAAAAACTGGCGGCGATCGGACCGGAATCGGGGCATCTGGAGCAGTCGAAACTTTACCTTGCGGGCGAGAAATACCCGGTGAAGGGCGCGGGCTGCTACGGTTGCCATACCGGCAAGTAAAGGGGAGAACGCGATGACCAGGACAGCCCGCAGACTCGCATGGAACGTGGTTGCCGGCATTGCCATGGGAGCGTTCCCGGCGCTGATTGAGGTGACATTCGGTCACACCGGCTTCTCACGATTCCTGCGTTCGGCGTTGATCGGTTCCCTGTACGCGCTCTGTATCAGCATCCCCTGCTGGATCGTCCTGCCCTGGGCGTACGGGAGGATGGCGGACCGATCGCTTCGTCTGAAAGTGGGCATGTGCGGCCTGCTGTTTGGGGTGTTCTGTTTCGCCGGGTGTCTGTTGGCGAGCCTTGTACTGCTCGCCCTCGGGGTGATCGAACGGGGGGCCTTCTGGGCGGTATTCCGGAGTGATCTGCGGGTCTCCGCACTGATTACCTTCACCTTTGGGGTGCTGACCATGGTCATTGCGACTCTGGTGACGCGGCTCACAGCGGCGGAGGAGGAGTTGCGGCGGCGGCAGATCGAAGAAGAGCGCCACAGCAAGATGGTGGCGGAGGCGCGATATGCCTCGCTGGAGTCGCGGGTTCATCCGCATTTTCTGTTTAATACGCTGAATTCGATCTCGGCGCTGGTGCGGGAGAATCCGGCTGAGGCGGAATTGATGATTGAGCGACTTTCCGCTCTGTTGCGGTATTCGCTCGACAGCAACGTGGCGGGGCTGGTTCCGCTGCGGGATGAGCTTCGGATCGTCGAAGAATACCTGGCGATTGAGCAGGTTCGGTTTGGCGGGCGGCTGCGTTTTCAAATCGACGCGGAGGGGGCCGCAGGATCGCACCTGGTTCCAGCGCTCTCTGTGCAGACACTGGTGGAGAACAGCGTGAAGTATGCGGTGGGCTCCCGCCGTGAGGGCGCGCAGATTGTGGTTGTGGCGGGTGTTGAGAATGGCGCGCTGCGGGTGGCGGTGACGGACGACGGACCGGGGTTTGAGCCTGGCGCGATGTTGAAGCCGGGCCACGGGCTGGATTTGTTGAAGCGACGGCTCGAAGCAATGTTCGGGGCTGCGGGCTCTTTGGAGACGGCGGTGGAGAATGGTTTCACTTCGGTGGTGATCCGGGTGGGCGCGGCTTGATCCGGGCGTGGTTAGTAGATGACGAAGCGCTGGCGGTGAAACGGCTTTCCCGCATGCTGGAAGCGACCGGGCGGGTGGAAATCGCGGGTACGAGCACGGATCCGGAAGAGGCTTTGGAAAAGCTGAGCGGAAATGCGGTGGACGTGGTGTTTCTGGATATCGAGATGCCGGGCTGCAACGGGTTTGAGTTTCTGCGCCGGCTGGAAACGCGGCCGGCGGTGGTGTTTGTGACGGCCTGGGATCAGTATGCCGTTCGGGCTTTTGAGGCGAACGGGACCGATTACCTGCTGAAGCCTGTGACGGGGGAGGCGCTGGACCGCGCGATTGCAAAGCTGGAACGGAGCAAGGCGGTGGATCCGGGCCAGTACCGGCTGATGCTGGAGAAACTGACGGCTGCGCTGGATGTCAACGGGCGGCATTATCCGCGACGGATTCCATCGCGGCTGGGTGACCGGGTGCAGTTTATCGAGCTGGAGAAGGTTTCGTATTTCTTTGCCGGGGAAAAGCTGACCTATGCGGTGACCGGCGGCAAGCAACTGGTGGTGGATGACTCGATTATTCAACTGGAAGCGAAGCTGGACCCGGAGCAATTCCACCGGATCCACCGGGGCTATCTGGTGAATTTGACTGCGGTGGCGGAAGTCTGTTCATGGTTTGGCGGCAAGATGGTGGCGCGGCTGAATGATGTTGCGAAGACGGAATTACCGATATCGCGGGACCGGGTGCGGAGTTTGAAAGATCGTCTGGGCTTTTAATTTCCGGCGGCTACGAAGGCTCCCCAGTAGAAAGGATGGCGATAGCGGGGTTGCTTCATGAGGGTCAGGACCGACGCACGCAAGGCTTCCGAGGGAGTTTTCCCCTGCTTCATGCCGCGATGCAGGTCAGTCATCAGGGCAGTGGTGCTTTCTGATTCGACGCGCCACTGGCTGACGACGACGTTGCGCACGCCGGAGGCAAACAGGGCCCAGGTGAGACCCACCAGGCCTTCGCCTTCCGTGATGCGACCGCGCGCGGTTTCGCAGGCACTGAGCACTGCGACATCGGCATGCAGGTCGAGTTGCATCAATTCCCAGGCTTCGAGCGAACCGTCTTCTGAAGTGCCGCCATCGCCGGAGCGGGCCAACAATACGCGGGACCGGAGGGCATTTTCCGGATCGGCGATGCCGTGGGTTGCCAGGTGGATGACGCGGGCGGAGGGGGCGAGCCGGCGGAAGGATTTTTCATCGGCCTTCTCGCCGACTCGGGTGGAAGTGCGGGAGGCATCGTACAGGGCCGCGATCCGGGTGACCTGCTCCCGCAAAAGGGGGACGGCGGGGCTGCCGGTTCCCGTCGGATCACCAAACGCCACGAGTTCGGAAGTGGGGGCAGCCGCCCCGGCGACAATTCGGGCCTGATCGCGGTCCCGCAGGAAGGTGAGAGAGGGGGCCCAGGCGAGGGTCATTGATTCGACCCAGTAGCGACCGGCGGGATCTGTCAGGGCCTGAAACGGCAGTTCCCAAAGGGGGCCGTCGGCTACCAGATGAACGGAAGTCTTGCCGCGCAGCGCACTGGCGGCGGGGGCGAGCAGCAGGCGGTAGAGTGCGGCGGCTTCGGCCCGGAAGCCGGGATCGCGCTGTTCGAGCAGGGTGCGGAATCGGGCAGTTCGTTTCGCGAGGGCATCGCGGGGGATCTCGATCGGGAAGACGCGGATTGCGGGGTGGTCCGCCGAGTCACCGCGGGAAATCACGAACAGCAGCGTGCGGTCCTTCGAGCAAAGGAATTCGAGCCACGCGGACTTATCATCTTTAACGAGCGCGCCAAGTTGCGATTCCTGAATGACGGGCGACTCGCCTCGCCAGGTGCGAAGTTCCGGATGCGTGGCGTAGAGAGCGCCGCGAAAACTCTCATAGCGTCCCCAGGCTTCTTCATATTTCGCACGCATGGCCTCTTTTTCGGCAGGCCGCGCACGGTTCAGGCGGGCGTTGAGACCGGCGACGGAGGCCAGAAGCCGGGTTTCCTGGTCCCGTTCATCGGCGGTCATGGCGCCTTTGATCTTTTCCGGCCCGCCTGCCATCATGTCGAGCAACACGCGGGCGCGGGCGCTTTCCGCAGCCTTCAGCGCGGCCAGATACTGGTGGTCACCGGCTTCCAGGAGGGCGAGCTGTTGATAGGGATAGACGGCCTTTTCAAAGAACCGCTGGCGCTCGGCCTCCCCGCCCCCAACCTTGCCGCGCTGCTTTTCAATCACGGCGATGGCGGCGAGGTAGGCGGCACGGGCGCCGGGGAGGTCGCCCGAATCTCTGCCGACGAGGCCGAGCAGAGCCTGCCCCTGCCATTGGCCATCGGGGTCGCCGATCTTTTCTGCGATAGCGACGGCTTTGGCCGCGTAGTCTTTGGCGGCAGGGTAGTCTGAACGCAGGCGGGCGACGTAGCCGAGGCCGCGCAGACTATCGGCAAGATTGTAGGAGTCGTTTAGCTGTTCAAAGGTTTGGCGGGCGCGTTCGAACGCTTCCCCGGCAAGCTTCGGACCGCCGTGAGCCAGGTGAAAGTTACCGAGGTTGGTTTCACTTTCGCCGATGCACTGTTTGTGGCCGAAGTTGCGGCAAACCACCAGCGCTTTTTCGAAAGTCCGCAGAGCCTCGGGCAAATGACCTTCCCGCTCCAGCACCTTTCCGAGGTCGCTCTGAGCCTGCGCGACGACGAGCTTGTCACCGCTCTTTTCCGCCAGATTCTGCGCTTCAGTGAGTTCACGGCGGGCCGCCGCGTAGTTGCCCTGCTTGATCTGAAGAACGCCGATGTTGTAGTGGACCAGGGCGATCTTGTCGGCATTTTTCTGTTTTTCATAGAGCCTGAGAGCACTGAGAAAAGAATCGAGGCTGCGGGCATAATCGCCCTGCAGAGCGTAGGAGATGGCGAGATTCTGCCAGGGCGCGGCGTCTTCGATGTGCTCCCGCTGGTTGATCTCGATACACTTCCGGAGCATGGCGATGGTTTCCGGGTAGCGTCCCTGGGCGCCAAACAGGTTGGCCAGGTTGTTCATGACAAAGGTGATCCGGTGGAAGTCACCGGCTTTTTCGGCGGTGGCGATGGCTTCGCGATAGTTGGCCTCGGCATCCACATATTCGCCCAGCAGTCGCTGAACGCCACCGATCAACTGGAGTGAGGTGGCCAGGCGGTCGACATCGCCAATCCCTCTGGAAGCTTTTTCAGACCAGCGGAAACGTTCGAGTGCTCCGGCGTAGTCGCCCTTCTTCCGGAGTTCTTCGCCGAGGTCAGAGGAGCGCTCAATGTCGGCAGCAGAGGTCTGCGCACGGGCCAGGGAAGGCATACCGAGTACCCCAATCAGTACCGCCGCCGTCAAAATAGTGAATGGCCTGGTGCAACTGCGCATATCCAGATAATAAACTTAGAGTTACTACGCACGTCTGTTCAAAGGGGGGATTGCTCATCCGTGGCATTTGTGGGGGGAAAATCCGGAGTCCAGTCCGACGCTGAGGCAGCGTCCGGTTTGTTGCGGGATTACGTCTCAGCAGAGACGGACGCGGAGGCGTCAAGGCTGCTTGAGCGTCTGTTTGATGACTACATTCATCCGTGGTGTGAGGACGCAGCGCGCCGAACGCTCAGGACTTACGGATTGCATGGGGCGAACCAAAGCGACGAGCAGGCGGAAGTGGCGGCGGAAGTGATGCTGCAGATGGCGGGCCGGCTGCGGGAAATCCGTACGGGGCACGCTACAGTGATCGCCAACCTGCGCGGCTACGTGGTGAGCGCCGTCTACAATTCCTGTTTTGGCCGGATTCGTGGCCGGTGTCCCCAACACGCGCAACTGCAGAACCGGATTCGGTATCTGTTGCGAAATGACCAAACGTTTGCCGTCTGGACATCGGTTCATGGTGAGAGCCTGGCAGGCCTGCGGCGCTGGGTGGGCAACGAGAACCATGTGCCCGCTCCGGTGATGCAGCGCAGCGGCGAAACGTTGAGGGAGTTGCTGAGCGGCCTTTTCGGGACTGCGGGGGCGCCGGTTCGGCTGACCGATCTGATTGTCTCCGCAGCGGAGTCACTGGGAATTGCCGACAGTCCGCAGACGACGTTTGGGGAGACCGAGCACGCGGCCAGCGACCCTGCGGCGGATCACGTAATGATGGAGCGGCAGTCGCTTGAAAACCTCTGGGGCGAAGTGATTCAACTGCCGCCATCGCAGAGGCTCGCGTTGCTTCTGAACCTGCGGGACGGGGGTGGGAACGGCGTGATCGAGCTGATTCCGGCCACGGGAATTGCGACTTTCGATCAGTTGGCGGCGGCGCTCAATCTGAGCAGTTTAAAACTGGCGGCGGTTTGGGCTGATTTGCCGATGGATGACGCCGGAATCGCGGGAATGCTGGGGGTGACGCGCCAGCAGGTGATCAATCTGAGGAAATCAGCGCGGGATCGTCTGGCGCGCCGAAGAAAAAAGAACGATAGTAATACGAGACCGGAACCCTCATCCGGTCTCCGTACGGGGAGCAGCATGAGATCCAGAATTCGGGCGCTGTTCCAGGGACAGAAATAAGGAATGCAGGAACATCTCACACCGGAGTTGATCGGGGAGTACCGGGCGCGCAGCCTGCGTGACCAGACTTTGCTGTCTGTCGTCGCGCACCTGGTGACGTGTGCCGAGTGCCGGTCGAAGACGGCGGGGATTGCAGCGGAGACCCGGTTGGCGGATGCCATGGATGGCGGACATCTGAGTTTCGAAGGACTGGAAGCCCTCATAAAAGGGGGTGCCGACGGGCTGGATCATGTTCGCTCATGCGAGGTGTGTGCGGCGGAGCTGACTGACCTGCGGGTATTTGCGGCGGAAATCAGGGCGGAGAAAAAGAAGCCCTTCCGGAAAGCCTGGCGGATTTTGGTGCCGGTGGTCGCGATGGCTGCGGTAGTTTTGTCCGTGATGTTGTCCCGGGCGGTTCCGGAGGCGGCAAAGGTCGCCGTCCAGCCCTCCATTGTTGCCTCCCTGCATGACGGGCGGGAACTGATTGCGCTGGACCAAACGGGAACGCTGCATGGTGTAAGTGGGATCCCGGCCGGGGAGCTGGAGCAAATTGCGACCGCACTGCGGTCCGGGAGGATTCCAACTGCGGTGCTGAGAAAAGATCTGGCGCGCCCCCAAGAGATCCTTCTGGGCACCGGGAGCGCGACGGCAGAACTGAAACCGCTGATGCCGGTGGCGACGCTGGTGAGCGGTGAGACTCCGGTTTTCAGGTGGACCGGGCCTGCCGAGGCGACAAGGTTCAAGGTCGCGGTTTATGATGCCGATTTTAATCTGGTGGAGATGAGCCCCGCACTGGCCACCACGGAGTGGACCGCGACGAGGCCCCTGCGCCGGGGCAAACTCTACACATGGACCGTGACGGCATCGATTCGCGGGGCGGAAGTGACGGCACCCCATGCTCCGGAACCGGAGGCGCGTTTTCGTGTGGCTTCCGCCGAAGATGCAGCCGTGTTGGAGAACCTGAAGAGTGCGAACCCGGTTTCCGACCTTCGAATTGCCCTTGCGGCAGCGCGTCTGGGCCTGCGGGATGAAGCCGGAGCCGCGATCACCCGTCTGGAGCAGAAGAATCCGGGATCTCCGCTGGTTCTGAGCCTGCGAAACAGCCTGCGGGCAAGATAATTTTCGCCTTCAGTAATAACGACCCCCTCCCCGCATCCTCCCGGTTTCACGCCATCGTATGAGCGTGGAATGTTTTTTACAGGAGGATTTATGAAATACACTCTCAGGCTATTGAGCGCACTGGCTTTCGCCGGATTGGCGGCAGCGCAGAACCCCGCCATCAACGCGGGCGGAATCGTCAACGTGGCGAGCTTTTCGTTCGCGGGGCTGCCGAATGGCGACCCGGCGGCGGGATCGATGGTGACGATTTTTGGCACTAACATGGGTCCGGCCACCCTGCAACAGGCCCTTACCTACCCCCTGCCGACGTCGCTGGGCGGAACTTCCATCAAGATCACGTCCGGCACCACCACCACTGACGCCATCATTAACTTCACTTCAGCCGGTCAAATTGCCGCGATCATCCCCTCCAGCACGCCCCCCGGCAACGCCACCATGGTGGTGACTTACAACGGAAAAGCCAGCGCGGCGGCATCGTTCAGGATTGTAGCGAGCAGCTTTGGAATCTTTGCGGCCAACCAGGGCGGCAGCGGACCCGGCATCATTACCAATGCCAAGTCGGAAGTTTTCGGGCTGAGTTCGGCGGCGAATCCGAGCGAAGCAGCCGTGATTTGGGGCACTGGCCTGGGTGCGGTGAGCGGCAATGAAGCCGCCGGCGCACTGCCGGGCGATATGCCGAGCATCCCCGTGGAAGTTTATGTGGGAACCACCAAGGCCACGGTCACCTATCGCGGACGCTCCGGCTGCTGCGCGGGTGTTGACCAGATCACCTTCACGGTGCCGAACATTACCGGTTGCCGCGTGCCCGTCACGCTGAAGATCAACAATGTGGTGAGCAACAACACCACCATGCCGATTGCAGCGGCCGGCACACGGACCTGCACAGATCCGGGCGGCCCGTCGGCTTCTGACCTGCAGCGCTACAGCGCGAACGGTGTCGCCATCGGCGCAGTGGCGGTGGCTCGAATCAACAGTTCCATCAGCGTGCCTTTCTTCGGGACCATCACGAACATCTCAGATACCGGTTCGGCAACCTTCTACAAGTTTTCGGCCGCACAACTGAACACCGCAGCGAATCCGTTCGGAACCGCCACGATTGGAGCCTGCACGGTGAGTACTTTCCGTGGTTCGAGCAGTTCGAGTGTGGATCCCACCGTTCCCACCTACCTTGATGCGGGAACCGCCATCACAGTGGCAGGAGCGACCGGCACCAGGCAGATGACGAAGACGGTTGCGGGACCACTGACCACCTACTCAACTTTCTTCAATCCACCCACTGCTACCGGCACATCCCCCGGCTATCTGGAACCCGGCACTTTCACCTTCAGCGGCCCGGGCGGCGCGAACGTGGGCGCATTCCAGACGACCGTCACCATTCCTTCCGTATTGCAGTGGACCAACATGGACGCCGTCACAGCGGTGAACCGCGCCCAGGGACAGCTGGTTACGTGGAGCGGTGGTGACCCTTCCGGAACTGTGCAGATTATTGGAACCGCCGCCACCGGCAGTGCCGCTGACTCTGTTGGTGCCTCTTTCGTGTGCACCGCGAAGACCAGCGACGGCCAGTTCATGATTCCCGCAGCAGTAACACTGGCAATGCCGGTCAGCGCGGTTGTGTCGGGTATTTCGACCGGCGCATTGCTGGTTGGCACCTACACCGCGCCGAAGATGTTTACGGCAAGCGGTCTGGACCTTGGCGTGGCCGTGTCTCTTGTGGATGCGCTCAAGACCCTGAATTATCAATGAGAACGCGGTCCTGTTGATGGTCGTTTGACCCATGGGAGGCTCGCTTCGGCGGGCCTCTTTTTTTGTTGGCTGCAACAGGCGAGTAAGCTTCTTCATGGGAGGTTTCATGAAACGCTTACTCGCGCTGCTATTGGTGGTGAACTCTCCGCTGTTCGCGTCTCCACAGTCGGTTTCCACAGGGGAACGCGAGGAGTTTCAGCGGCAGATCAAGAGCCTGGAAGGGCGGTTGGCGCTGGTGGAAGACACGCTGCAGACGCTGTTGCGGGAGAGGATACCGGTCCCGGTAGCGACGGTGGCCCGGCCCTCAACGATCCCCGCACAGGTCGCCAACAGACCGCACGAGGTCATGCCGCCGGAGTTGCTGCCGGAAATCGGGAAAATCGGCGCGGAGGTTGGCATTTTGCTGAGTGGGGCGTCGAATCCTTACAGGCTGAATTCCGGTTCGTCAGTGGGTGGATTTATTGACCTGCCGCTCTTCGACAAGCCCGACTGGATGCATGGAAAGATTTCGTATGAAATTTCGGTGGGATTGTCGGGTTCGAAGACGACATTCAATACCACTTCGAATGTGGCGCAGGTGGCGAACCTCTCCATTCTGAATGCACTGAATCCGGCGGGCGGAACGCAGAATGTCCTGGAGGCCGTGACAGGCACGGGGTCCGCGCCATTTCCGGTCACCGCGCCGACGGTGAATAACGTCAAAATCCTGCAGGTGGTGCCGTTTTCGCTGAAATACACTCTGACGGCGCTGGATCGCTATCGGCTACGCCCTTACGCGCTCCTGGGATTCGGCACCTATGTCACGATTCATTCGCAGACGCCCACGAATTCCGGAGTTCGTCAGGATGCCGTGCTGCCGCCTGCGGTGCTGGCGCTGGTGAACCAGTACTTCGGGGGCAAAGCCCCGTTTGGAGGGCCGCTGGTGGCCGGGCAGATCAGCCAGTCGCCGGAACTGGAAGCACGCGGCTTGCCCAGCGGGCATGGCAACATTGATATCGGCTGGGTTTCGGGCGCAGGCGTGGAGTTGCGGCTGACGCGGAACTATTCGCTGGGATTCGATGCGCGAAGGAACCGGATTTCAGGGGCGCCGGGGGCGTTGACGACTTATGGAGTGAGGTTGGGCTTCCATTTTTGAGGAACAGAATTTTCAGCGGCTGCCGGACTTTGATCAGGACCCAATCATCCATTTGTGGCCGGTGGGCTTCGTGCTGCCGCCGGCGGGCTCGTCAGTGATGGCGAGAGCCGTGACACCGGCAAGGAGTTGCGGATTGTTCAGTTGCAGAGCGGCGCGACTGGCGGCATCGGGGCTGAAGGTTCCGGCGCTGGAAACAGCACTGCCATTGGAACCGACCAGCCAAAGCTGATACGTGCGGTTGCCAGGCAGCGCCGGGAACTGTGCGCCGTAGAACATCATCTGTCCGCCGCCTGCGATCACGGCATGACCTTCGATGGCGGGTCCTTTCTCAGTGCCGCGAAGGCGGATCACGCGCAGGCCCGGGTCGCTGAGCATACTGGCCACCTGGAGATTCTGGTCGACACGTTTGCGCTCGCGTTCCAGCAGGACCCTGTATTGGGTGACCTGGCGCTCCAGTTCGGCGGAGCGGATGGTCATCGAGGCGAGTTGGTTTCGGACGTCGTCGGTGCCGGTGTTGCGGTCGGGATTGCGGTCCAGCGCCGCGAGGTATTTGCGATCCGCGTCGCGTGCAGCGGTTTGGGCCGTAGCGAGACGGGTTTCCAGTTGCGTGGCGCGGTCGCGCTCGCGGATGAGGTCGGCGTTGAGAAGTTGCAGAGCTTCGGCCTGACGGGCATCCACAGGGTTCGCCAGGGGAGGGCCGGGAACAGTTCGAATCACCTCAGCCACCTGGGACTGGCCGGACGTCGCGATTGAAGGCCCGGACCAGACCGGTGCATAAGTCAGAGTGGGTGGCGCGAGGCGCTGCAGTGCCAGCGGTGTGAGCACCACGCCACAAAGGACTACCGCAGCCGCGCCTGCGAGAGCCGGAACCCACCAGAGCTGCCACCATTTCGGGGCGATTGCAGCCGGACTGACCGCGTCCAGCAGTTTCCTGCGCAACGAGGCCGGGGGTTCCGATACCCGCGTGGCCATCGCAACGGAATTCCAGATGGTGCGCGCACGACGAATTTCGGTCGTGCAGGTGGTGCAACCCGCGTTCAGATGCCCGTCGATTTCAGACTCTATCGGCTTTGGCAGTGAGCCAAGGGCGTAGAAGGCGTAGTCATCTTCATCAAATCCGGGGCATTGCATCTCTCTGAGCTCTCCAGTATAGGGTACGTGAACGCACTCATTTCGGATGAGCCTACTTTACAAGCTGCGTGTCGAGCACCGATTTGGTGCGGGCGACACCGACGATCATCATCTCCAGGTCCTCAGTACCGGTGTTTTCGAAGGAGTGGACCTCGTTCAGCAGGGCCGGGACCGCGTCGCCTTTCTTCACCGGAGCATTCTCCGCGCCTACATGCGCCGTGCCTGTACCGCCCAACACGTAGTAGAACTCTTCCACTCCTTCGTGGCGCTCTTTCGGGGAAGAGGCTCCTTTGGGAACCGTGACGTGATCAACATAAGACCAGTTCGTCCGGAAGACATCGGGCGGCAGGGCCCGACGGTATTTCAGGTTTCCGGCGGGCTGCAGCAGGGCTTTGTCGAGGCGCATGGAGATGAAGGTGGGAATCTCGTCGAGCGCCACTCCAACGCGCGGATCGCCCAGATTGAAGGCGTCGTACTTGCCCTTCGTGTTGGTCACATTGATGTTCATCCACTGGACAGGCTTGTCCGTGGCGTTGTAAATCCCGTGCATGTGGCCCGCGCGGCAGAGCGCTCCGGCGGGGGCTTTCAAAGTCGACGTGCGTCCGTCGATGGTGAACTGGGCTTCGCCTTCGAGGATGACAAACATCTCTTCACACTGGTTATGGAAGTGGGCGCCAATGCCGCTTTTCGGATTGATGACGCCGCGGTGCAGGAAGAAGAGGTTGGTATTGAAGGCTTCGTATGTGAACATCGGCGCGAAGTCCATGGTGCCTGCTCCGTCGTGAACGGCTGTCAGGTGGCGGTACTGAGCGGGGTCTGAGTGGGCGATGCGATTGAGCAGAGGCTCCTTCGCAAACAGGAGGATGGCGGGAACGGCAAGCAGAAGAATCTTTCGCGTCATGGCGTTGGAAATTATATACCCTGCGGGGGGAAACAGTTTGGTGTATATTGCTCCTGAGCATGATGATGAGCATGATGAAAAGACGTTCGTATCTGAAGACGATGTTGGCTGCGGGCGCCGGCGTCACGGCGGCGTTGGCACAGCCGAAGGCAGCGAAGAACCCGATTGTGCTGCATCTGGATATGCAGGTGGACCCGGCCAAAGAGCAGGAAATGGTGAAGCACTACCACAACACTTTTAAACCGGCAGCCGTGAAATTCTCCGGGTATGTGGATCTGAAGATTCTGAAACTGCGCACTGCGCTGCAGGGGACCGCTCCGGCCGGCATGAACTATCGGTTTCAACTAACATATGAAAGCGAAGAGCTTCGGCAAAAGTGGATTGCTTCCGACGTGCACCAGAAGGTGTGGCCTTTGATTGAGAACACGCTGGTGGATAAGAAGTATACGGTGTTGTTGTTGGACGCAATTTAGGGCTTGTCTGAAATAGCGACGCCAAAAGGGTCGGAAAGCCCGGGGGGTGGCCGGCGGGGTCATTCAGGCAGGCTGAACTCGCGGGCGATCAGCTCATAGGATCGCCTGCGGGCGGCGTGGTCGAAGACGTTCGTCAGAATCAGAACTTCCTCGGCGCCGTAGCTTTTCGCAACGTTTTCGATGGCGGTGCGAACTGTGGCGGGGGAGCCTGTGATGATTCGCCTGCCGATCGGCAGCAGGTCTGGAGGCATCCCTTCCGCGGCCAGAAATGCCATGGCCTTTTCAACTGTTGGTATCGGAACAGTTTGCCCGCGGAACAGCATCAGGAGCGCCATCCGGATACTGAGAGAAAGGCGGGATGCTTCTTCATCGGTATCGGCACAAATCACCGAGACGGCGATTGCGGTGCAGGGCTTGTCGAGCGACGCGGAAGGCCGGAAGCAGCGCTGGTAATAAGCGGCGCAGAGCGCACCGTCGGGATTGATGAAATCGGCAAAGGTGTAGGGCAGTCCCAGTTGGGCGGCCCATTCAGCGCTCTGGGCGGAGGACCCCAGCAGCCAGATGGCCGGGGAGTCGAAATGACCCGGCAATAACGGGTGCTGGTTCGCGAGGTAGGCCATCAGCCCGGCCAGTTGTTCGGGAAAATCATTCGGCGGAGGATGCGCGGGGTCGCGCTGCAATGCCTTCGAAATACGCGGGCTGGTTCCGGCGGCGCGACCGATGCCCAGATCGATCCGGCCCGGGTAGAGCCCGCTCAGCATGCTGAACGATTCCGCAACTTTGAGGGCGCTGTAGTGTGGCAGCATCACACCGCCGCTGCCCACGCGGATTCGTTTGGTCGCACCGGCCACGGGCCCGATCATCACTTCCGGACTGGCACAGGCGAGCGATGCGGCTCCGTGGTGTTCCGCCAGCCAGTAGCGCGTGAACCCCAGGTCATCAGTCAGGCGGGCGAGATCGAGGGTGTTGCGCAGCGCATCTCCGAGGGAACTTCCTTCGGGGATAGGGCATTGGTCGAGGACACTCAGGCGAAGGGGCACAGTTTTCATCCTATGCCGGCAGCTTTCATCGTATGCTGGTATCTCATCGTATATTGGTATCCATGACTCCCGATCAAGCCAAATATTTGCTCGATTTCACATTACCCACGCTGGAGCGCGAAGCCGCGACGACCGCCAAGGTGCTCGCCGCCGCCCCGAATGCTCATCTGGACTACAAGCCATCTGAGAGCTGCATGGCCGCCGGTGAACTGATCTGGCACATTGCATCCGCTGACATGATGTTCCTTGAAGGCATCATTTCGGGCACATTTGGGAAGGGCCCGGAGCGACCGGAACACACAGAAACTCCGCAGCAGGTTTCCGCCTGGTATGCCGCGCAAACCAGCGCCGCAATCGCCACGCTGAAGGCTTTTACGCCGGAGGAAGCCGCCAGAATTATTGATTTCTACGGCATGATGCAGGCTCCGGCGGCGGGGTTTGTGACATTTGCCGTGAACCACAGCATCCACCACCGGGGCCAGCTTTCTGCATACATCCGCCCGATGGGTGGGAAAGTGCCGTCGATTTACGGGCCGAGCGCCGACGAGAATCCCTTCGCTAAAGCCGAAGGAGCGTAGGTCTTTTCAACGGGGCGGCGCTCGTGCGGAGCTTTGGAGACGCCGCCCCGATTCCTGCTTCATTGCTCACGCAAATCCCGGTATAATACCCAGTTGGGGTGCACCCCCGTACATGCAGGATATCCGCAGAAAACTTGAAGAAGAAATCGCCGTGCTCGAATATGAGCTGCGAAACGAACTCCCCAGAGAGATCCAAAAAGCCCGCCTTCACGGCGATCTGAAAGAAAACGCCGAGTACCATGCGGCGAAAGAGCGCCAGGGGCATGTCAACGCACGGCTTGGCCAGTTGCAGAAGCGGCTTTCTGAGTTCTCCATGATCGATCTCACGAAGATCCCGCGGGACAAAGTGGGGCTTGGTTCGCGCGTGCTGGTTATGGACCTGCTGCGCAACGAAGAGATGACCTATTTCCTGGTGACCGCAGAGGAAGCAGATGCAACTCAGGGGCGGATCTCAACAGCATCGCCGATCGGCCGCGCGCTGCTGGGCAATCAAGTGGGTGATTCCGTCAAGTTGCAGGTTCCGGGCGGAGCCAAGGAACTGGAAATTCTGGAATTTCAGACGATGCACGATCTTGCGAAATAAACTATGACGCTTTCGCGCGGTATCGGTGCGTTCTTTGGGACCATTATCCGGGGTATTGTGGCGGCGCTGGCACTTTCTAAGGTGCATCCCAACGTTCTCACGTTCGTCGGGCTGCTGATCAATGTCTGGGCGGCATGGCTGTTCGCACTCGGCAGCTTTCGATGGGGCGGGGTGATCGTGATTGCAGCCGGACTATTCGATATGGTGGATGGTCGTGTGGCGCGGGAAACTAATCAGGTGACGCGGTTTGGCGGCTTTTTTGATTCGGTGCTGGACCGATATTCAGATCTGGGCGTATTGATCGGACTGTTGGTTTATTACGCGTCCATCAATCGCTATTTCTACGTGGTGCTGACGGCGATTGTGATGACCGGGACCGTCATGGTGAGTTACACCAGAGCGCGCGCCGAAAACACGATTCCGAAATGCAAAGTGGGCTTTCTGGAACGCCCGGAACGAGTTGTCCTGGTGATTCTGGGTGGTCTGTTTGATCGCATGGCGCCGGTGCTCTGGATCCTGGCGATCTTCTCCAATCTGGCGGTGATCAGCCGGATGATGTTCACCTGGCAGGAATGCCAGAAGCTGGATGTTAAAGAGCGAAGCGCGCTATAGTTCTGCGCCGGTGGTGGTCACGGTCAGGCTGCCGTGTTTCACGCCTTTGGTGCTGATCAGGGCGTCGGCAATTTTCTGTACAGCGCCTGCTTTTCCCTTCACGATGAGAACCTCCAGGCAGTGATCGTGATCCAGATGGATGTGGATGGTGGAAAGAATCTGTTTGTGGTGGTCATGCTGAAGATCAGTGAGCTTCTCACCCAGCATGCGGACGTGATGGTCATAAACCAGCGTGACAGTCCCAACCACTTCGGTTTCCGCCGACTCCCGGGACTTCTTCACCAGTTCATCGCGAATCAGGTCGCGAAAAGCTTCGGAGCGATTGGTATAACCGCGACCGGCGATCAGTTCATCGAAGCGGGCGAGAAGATCAGAATCAATGGCAACGCCAATCCGGGCGAGTTCACTCACACGTACATCTTACATACACGCGCCGCGAAGCGGACGTGGCACGAATTGAAGGAACGTGTTACTGTGAAAGCGATTTATGCATATCCCTGACGGCTTCCTGCGAACTGAGGTCTGGGCACCGCTCGACGTCGTCGCGATCCCTGCCGTCAGTCTTCTGGCCCGGAGCGCACAGCGCAAATTCGACCACCATCGCGTGCCGCTGATGGGCGTGATGGGCGCATTCATTTTTGCTGCCCAGATGATCAATTTCCCGGTGGGCAATGGCACCAGCGGGCACCTGGTGGGCGCGGCTCTGCTGGCGTTCACGCTGGGCCCGGCGGCGGCCTGCATCGTGATGACGGCCATCCTGGCGACCCAGGCACTGGTGTTTCAGGATGGGGGCGTGCTGGCGCTGGGCGCGAACGTTTTCAACATGGCGATTGCGGGGGTGTGGATCGGGTATGCGCCCTTCGCCTTGCTTCGTGGCCGGAAGGTTGGGGTCTTTCTGGGAGGGATGCTTTCGTTGCTGGTGAGCGCACTGCTGGCGTTGACCGAACTGCTGCTTTCCGATGTGCCGATGCCGCCCGCGATTCTGGCCGTGTCCCTGAGTTTATTTGTGGTTTCGGCGGTGATGGAAGGGGCGATCACGCTGATTGTCGTGCAGGCGCTGGAACGAATTCAACCGGGCTTTCTTCGCAAGCCTGCGGGTGTGAACAGCAGGGTTGGGCTGGCATTGGCCGGTTCGGCGGCAGCGCTGGGGGCGGTTGGCGTTTTCGTGGCATCGAAGAGTCCGGATGGAATCCAAAGCCTGGCGCAGCAGACCGGCATCGTTTCGCGGGTGACCACGCTGTTTACGACACCTTTCGCCGACTACCGGGCGGCATTTATCGGCTCTCCGCTGCTGACAAAATCGGTGGCGGGGCTGGCAGGAATCATCGCGGTGTATTTGGTTTGCCTGGTGATCTCGCGCGTGATGACGGTAGTTTCGCAACGGGAAGGCGCGTAATTTGCACAGCCACGGCGCGGGGCACCACATCGAGCACTGGAGCCGCGGCTTCAGCCCGATCCACAAGCTCCACGCGGTGACTAAAATCGTCGCGGGCCTCACTCTGCTCATCTGTATTGCCACGCTGACGGAGCACACGCCCTCTGCCTGCGTGGCGTATTTGTTGTTTCTCGGCGAACTTGTGATCGTGTCGAAGCTTCCGCTGGGACATGTATTACTGAGCGCCGCGGCAGTGCTGCCGTTTGCCGCTTCGTTTGCCGTGGTGAGTGCGCTGGCGGGGCAACCGGGACGGGCTGTGATGCTGGTGGTGCGCGGCTATCTTTCGGCGCTCGCGGCGTTGATGCTGATCTCCACCACGCCCGCGCCCGCATTGTTTGAGGGCCTTGAAACGCTGCATGCCCCGCGCTTCCTGATCCAGGTCATGCAGTTTCTGCATCGCTATCTGATCGTGCTGACGGAGGAATCGCGCACCATGCGTGATGCCGCGGCGAGCCGGGCCGGAGCGGTGCGGACGATGGAACTGCGCAAGGCCGCGGGTGCGATGAGCGTGCTGTTTTCGCGTTCTTATAACCGCGCTGAACACATCCATCAGGCGATGCTGGCGCGCGGTTTTGAAGGGCACATTCCGCGTTTTCAAACATCGCCTTTCCGGCTGGCCGACGGCTTCCTGGGTATTCTCGCCGCGGCGACGTTCGTGTTTGTCCGGCTGGTGATTGAATGACCCGGATTGTGGAAGTGCGCGGCCTGAACTATGTTTACGACGATGGCACGGAGGCTCTGAACGGTATCGATTTCGACCTGGAAGCCGGCCAGACAGTTGCGTTGCTGGGGGCGAACGGGTCCGGCAAGACCACCTTTGCGTTGCATCTGAACGGGATTCTTCGGGCTGCGGCGGGCACCATCAGGATTGACGGGCTGGACCTGAACGACGCCAATCTGCGGGAGATTCGCCGTCGAGTGGGTCTGGTTTTTCAGGACTCTGATAACCAGCTATTCATGCCAACGGTGCTGGAAGATGTGGCATTCGGTCCCCTTGCCGCAGGACTGTCACAGGCGGAGGCCGGTGACAAGGCGCGTGCCGCGCTGGAGAAAGTGGGGATGGCGCGCAAGGCATCGAAAGCGCCGTGGCACCTGAGCGCGGGAGAGAAGAAACGCGTGGCGATTGCGGGAATTCTGGCAGGGGATCCGAAGCTTTTGGTGCTGGACGAACCGACGACGTTTCTCGATCCACCCGGCCAACGGGGCCTCGCGGAGCTGCTTGAAAGTCTGCCGCAAGCGAAGCTGCTGATCACTCACGACGTGCCGTTCGCGCGGCGGCTGGCACCGAATGCCGTGTTCTTCGAAGGCGGGCGGATTGCCGCGAACGGGAGCATTGGCGAAATGGTGGAGAGGTTTGACTGGTGAGGGTGCTGCTGCAACGCGTGAAGCACGCGAAGGTCGAAGTGGAAGGCGAAATCACCGGACAGATAGGGCCGGGCCTGTTGGCGCTGATTGGATTCGCGGTGGCGGACACCACCAAAGCGGCCGACTATCTGGCCGATAAAATGGTGAACCTGCGGATTTTTGAAGATGTCGCGGGCAAGATGAACCTGAGCGCGCTCGACATCAACGCGGGCCTGCTGCTGGTGTCGCAATTCACTTTGTACGGGGACTGCCGCAAGGGTCGCCGCCCCGGCTTTGACGCCGCCGCGACACCTGCTGCCGCGCGTGAGCTTTACGAGTACTTCGTGGCGAAGGTGCGGGAAAAAGGGTTGACGACACAGACCGGCGTCTTCCAGGCGCACATGGAAGTTTCCCTGCTCAACGATGGCCCCGTCACTCTGCTGCTGGAAAGCCAGAGTTAAACGGGGGGCGGTGATTGGCAACGGCGGGCGGAGTTACGGGCGGTTCAGATACTTCTCGTACAAATCTTTCTGTTTGTTGGAGAGGTCAACCGCCTTGCCCTTGATGAACAGCTGTTTAATTTGCGTACGCGCATCCAGCGGGTCGCCATCGGTCACCATCAGGTCGGCCCATTTGCCTTCCTCAATGGTTCCCAGAACGTCGCCCACGCCCCAGATTTCAGCGGCATTCTTTGTAATCGCTCTCATGGCGTCTTCGGGCGGCAAACCGAATGCAACCGCCTGCGCGGCCTGGTACGGCAGATTGCGGGAAGACAGATTCGCTTTGCCTTCGAGCGAACCGAGGGAGAACAGAATGCCGGCCTTCTGCAGCGCCGCCGGAGTGGTGTAGGTGGAATCGTAAGGCTCGTCTTCGTTCAGCGGCAGAGAGAGCATCGGGCCCAGGATCACACCGATATTGTGTTCTTTGATTTCCTTCGTCACCTTGTAGGCTTCGATGGCGTCGCAGAGGATGATTTTGACTTTCTGCTTATCGGCAAAAGCAATGGCATCGCGGATCTCGCGTTCCTTCACGGCGGTCACCATGATGGGCTCTTTGCCGTCGATCACGGGCAGCATGGCTTCGAGTTTGAGATCCGGCTTGAAATCGGCAGGTGGATTCGCTTTTGCCTGCTTGTAGCGATGTGCACTCTCGAAGAACTGGTTCAGTTCGGCGATCTCCTTGTCGAGGTTGCGCTTCGCTTCGGTGAAGCCGGAACGTGTGGCGCCTGGACCGGCGTCTCCGCCCGGGTCGGGCCCGAAATTACGCGGCGTCTGGATCGCGGGCATTCGAAGATACAGACCGGCGCGTGGCTTCACGCCCATCTCATCTGTGGTCCAGCCATCCAGATGCATCAGCGAAACATGTCCGCCGATGAGTTGGCCACCCGGCATGGTCGCCACCGTGGTGACGCCGTTGACACGGGTGACCGGGATGTGTTCGCTGGAAGGATTCACGGCCGTCAGAGCAACCAGTTGCGGGTTGAACTTACCGATTTCCGTGATGTCCTGGGTCTCTCGCACGGAGTTGATTTCAATCAGCCCGACTTCGGTGGCGGCGTCGATCATGCCGGGATAGACCTGCATCCCCTTGCCGTCGATCACCTTGACGTCTTTCGGGACAGCCAGGTTCTTACCGACGCCGATGATCTTGCCGTTGCGCACGATCACGGAGCCGTTCTCAATGGCGGCGCCGGCCATGGTGTGGACCGTGGCGCCTTTGAGCATAAAGCTGTCGTCCGCGGCGGTAACGCCTGCAGCCAGTCCCAGCGCCATCAGAACAGAGAATTGAATCGATCTCATTGATTTGGTCCTCCCGGTGCGAAACCGCCACGCCCGCCGCCCGCCGGAGCGGCCTTTTCGGTGAGCGCCTTCTTTTCAATCGCCTTCGTTGCACGACCGTTTACTTCTTCGTCACGGTCAAAGTACTCGTGCCCGTCGATCCAGACCTTTTCCACTTTGCTGAAGTTGGAGAGCGGATGCCCGTCATACAGCAGCACGTCCGCATCCTTGCCAACTTCAAGCGAGCCGACACGGTTGTCAATGGCCAGTTGTTTCGCCGGATTGATGGTAATCAGCGAGAGGGCTTCAGTCTCCGAAAGACCACCGTACTTCACCGTCTTGGCGGCTTCCTTATCCAGGTGCCGCATCAGTTCTGCATCGTCTGAATTCAGCGACACCAACACGCCCTTGCGCATCATGATGGCGGCGTTATAGGGGATGGCATCCTGCGCTTCCATCTTGTAAGCCCACCAGTCAGAGAAGGTGGAAGCACCAGCGCCATGCGCCGCGATTTCCTTCGCCACTTTGTAGCCTTCGAGCACGTGCTGCAGGGTGCGGATCTTGAAGCCATAGTCATCCGCCACATGCAGAAGCATCAGGATTTCATCCTGCCGATAGCAGTGGGCATGAACGAAGCGTTTTCCGTCCAGAACTTCCACCAGGGCTTCGAGTTTCAGGTCGCGGGCGGGAGGAATCGCCACTTCTTTACGGGCGATTTTGGCCTTATATTGCTCAATACTCGCCTTGTAGGATTTCGCATCGTTAAACGCTTCGCGAATCACATCTTCCACACCCATGCGGGTGGCAGGATAACGAAGGTTCGCTGCGGGGATGCCGAATCCGGCGGCGGCACCCGCCCGCTTCGGGTTTTCACCCAACGCGAACTTGATGCCGGGCATGGCGCCTTCGAACTTCATCGCTTCGGCGTTGGTGCCCCAGCGCAGCTTGGTGACAATCGTCTTGCCACCGATGGAATTCGCGCTGCCGTGCAGGATGTTGGCGGTGGTCACACCGCCGGCCAGAGCACGGAAGATCGCGATGTCTTCCGGATTCAGAACGTCGTCGATTCCGACCATGGAAGACACGGAGACCGAGCCTTCATTGATCGCTTCCGCCATGATGTGCGAGTGGCAATCGATGATGCCGGGCATGACGAACTTGCCCGCCCCGTCGATGATCTTCGCACCGGGAGGGGCAAGGACCTTGTCACCGATGGCGGCAATCTTGCCGTTTTGCAGCAGAATCGAGCCCTTTATGGTGCCTTTTGTGATGGTCAGGATCGTCGCGTTCCGGATCAGCACCGGCGCGTCCGCGGCAAACGCCAGCGACGCTCCAAATATCACACTCAGTATTCCGAGTTTCTTCATCGCGCAGGTCCCCCTTGTGCCCTGCCGCCGCGCCCGCCGGGACGCGTAGCCGGCTCTTCCGGCAGTGGTTCAAATTTGCCGCCATCCACGAACACGTACTTCACATGAGTGCGATCAGCGAACAGATCGCCGTCGGCCACCACCAGGTTGGCGATTTTGCCTTTGTCGATGCTGCCCAGACGGTTCGCCACGCCGTAGATCTCGGCCGGGTTCAGCGTCAGAGCTTTCATCGCGGCATCGGGATCGAGCCCCGCATCCACGGCCTTCTTCACGGCCCGCATCAGGTCACGCGGGGTTGCCACGCCATCGGAGTAGAACGCGAACTTCACGCCGGCCCTGGCCAGTACGCCTGCGGTCGTCGGAGCCTTGTCGCGGAGTTCCAACACCCGGATGGACTCGTCCACCGCGGGATCCAGATCAGCAGCTTTTTCGGGATACTTCAGGCTGAGCAAAACCGGCAGGCCGGAGGCCTTCAGGGCATCAGCAGACCTGTATGCCTCGTGGCCACCGTAGATGACAGCGTTCAGCTTCATCTCTTTGGCGAACGAGATCATGCGGAGGATTTCCGTGTCGCGAACCGCGGGCAGCAGAACGCGGTTGTTGGCCAGAACGCCTTCCAGCACACGGTCATAGGCGGGACGTGCGAGGCCATCCGGGTGTTTTTCATAAATTGCTTTGGCCAGTTTGTAGTGCTCGGCATCGAGATAAATCTGCCGGATATAGGCGATTACGCCCATCAGAGAGCCGGGATAGCCACGCCCGCCACCGCCGCGCCCGCCTGCCGGGAAGGTGATGTACTGGGCGACGGAATCGGCAATCACCATGTCGCCGGTGCGCTCACCTGCCAGGTTGAGCACACTGCCCTGCCCTGCAAAAATATTGCCGGTGGGGAAAGTGACAGCCGTCGTGTAGCCACCATTACGCGCGGTTTCGATGGCGCGGTCGGTCGTGAATAACAGGTCGGCAGCCTTTGAAAACGCCGCATTGGAAGGACGATCTTCCGGGCCGCGGGAAACCGGGGCAGTCAGCGCAGCCAGAGGATTGACGGTCGGTGTCGGAACCAGGGGGGTCGCGACGGCTCCACGTCCACCGCGCCCACCGGCTGCGGCGGCGCTTGCCGGAGGGGAGTTGGTCAGGCCCCAGTTGCTCAGCGCGTCGATCAGGCCGGGATAGACCGTAAGGCCTTTGCAGTCAATCACCCAGGCGTCGGCGGGTACCGTCACATTCTCGCCAACCGCCTCAATCAGGCCATTGCGCACCAGTACCGTGCCATGCTCGATGACCGGCCCGGATACGCGTACAATTTTCGCGTCGCGCAGGGCAAACGCCCCGCGCTCCTGTGCTGACAGCTGAATTCCACCCAGGGCCGCAAGGGCCAGCGGAATCAGCGTAATTCCCCGGAACTTCTGTTTCATAAGATTTCGGTCCAAAGCGACTCGATATACTGGTTCGTTTCCCACAAGAATGGTTACAACTCTGCAATGGTAACAACACTCTCCTACAGCGATGCGGGCGTTAACATCGACGAAGCTGATCGCGCCGTCAGCGCCATACGAAAGATGGCCCGCGCCACGTTCACGAAAGGTGTGCTCACGGACATCGGCTCATTTGGCGGCTGTTTCCAGCTGCCAAAGATGAAGCAGCCGGTGCTGGTCAGTTCCGTGGACGGTGTCGGAACGAAGCTCAAGATCGCGTTCGCGACGGGGCGACACGACACGATTGGCGAAGATCTGGTGAACCACTGCGTAAATGATATTGCTGTGCAGGGCGCCAAACCCCTGTTCTTCCTTGATTACATGGCGACCGGCAAACTGGACGCCCACGTGGCCGCGCAAGTGGTTTCCGGCATGGCAAGGGGCTGTAAGGCAAACGGCTGCGCGCTGATTGGTGGCGAAACGGCCGAAATGCCGGGCATGTATATCGACGGGGAGTACGATCTTGCCGGCACCATCGTGGGTGCGGTGGAGAAATCTCAGATTATCACTGGTTCAACGGTGAAGGCGGGCGACGTACTTCTGGCGCTTGCTTCAACCGGGCTGCACACCAACGGGTATTCGCTGGCGCGCAAGTTGCTGTTTGAGGTGGCGAAGCTTTCACATGATTCGCATTTGACCGAAACCGGGTCCATCCTGGCGGACGAACTGCTTCAGGTGCACCGTAGTTATCTGAATCCCATCAGCATTCTGGTGAAAGCCAAAGCGCTGGTGGCGGCGGCGCACATCACGGGTGGTGGCATGACCGACAACCTGCCGCGCGTGCTGCCGAAAGGCCTGGCAGCCGCAATTCAGACCAATTCGTGGCAGGTTCCGCCGCTGTTCCAAATGCTGCAGAAGATTGGCCAGGTGCCGGATGACGACTGGCGACGGACGTTTAACCTGGGCGTTGGAATGATCTTCGTCATCCCGCAAAAGAAGCTGGATGAAGCTTTGCGGGTGTTGAAACGGGCAAAGGAAAAGGCCTGGGTGATTGGGGAGATTATTCCGCAGCGACGTGGTAAAGGCAGGGTTGAATACAAGTAATGGTCATGGAGTATAAATAGGTGCGCCTGGGTATTCTGATCTCGGGCCGTGGTTCGAACTTCGAAGCCATCGCCAACAGCATCGCCCGCCATAAGCTGGACGCGGAGATTGCAATTGTCATCAGCAATCGGGCAAGTGCGCCGGGGCTGGATATTGCTCGCGAACGCGGGATTCCGATTCGCGTGATTCCGTCGCAGGGTCTGGAGCGCGAGGCTTATGACCGGGTGGTGGTGGACGAACTTCGCACGCATGATGTGGAGCTGGTTTGCCTGGCGGGTTTCATGCGGCTGCTGAGCGCGCATTTCGTGCGGTCGTTCCCGAACCGGGTGATCAATATCCACCCGTCGCTGCTGCCGGCGTTTCCGGGCCTTGATGCTCAGCGGCAGGCGCTCGACCACGGCGTGAAGATTACCGGTTGCACGGTGCATTTTGTGGATGAGTTTCTGGATTCCGGGCCGATTCTGATTCAGGCTGCGGTGCCGGTGCTGGATGGTGACACGGTGGAAACGCTGTCGGCGCGAATACTGGTGCAGGAACATTTTGTGTATTCGAAGGCGATTCAGCTGATTGTGGATGACGTGGTGGTGATTGAGGGTCGTCGGGTCAGAATTCGCGAAGTGGCAGACCCGGCTGGAGTTGACGTAGAATGACGCGTATGAAGTTTGCTTTCTGCTCCTTCGCGCTTCTTGTAGCAGCTGGTACCGGGGCAAACGCCCAGTCACCCGAATTCGAAGTAGCCACCATTAAGCCGGCAGCCCCGCAAACCGGACACTTCCCCTCCCCTGCGTCCAGCAGTGGCGGACCGGGAACGGCGGATCCGGCGATGTTCCGTTGCACGAACTGCACGCTGGCGTTCCTGATCGAGACGGCGTTCGGGCTTGAGCGGTATCAGTTCCCTGCGCGGTCTGCGCTGTCCGGTACGTCGTATGAAGTGGCCGCCAGGTTGCCGGCAGGAGCCACGGTGGAACAGTTTCAGGCCATGCTGCAGAACCTGCTGAAAGACCGGTTTGCCCTTACCAGCCACTTCGAAAAGAAACCAATGCAGGGTTATGAATTGGTGGTGGGCAAGAATGGCCCGCATCTGACGGACGCTCAGGAACGACCCGCCGTACCGGTGGCCAGCGGCGGCGAGGCGCACGGTGGTGGCGGTTCCGGGAACTGGCATGGAGGCGGAAACAACAGCGCGCGTGGTCTGAGCCGGCCGGGTCTGATGGTTTTTGGCGGCCAGGCAAAATATCGGGGCGATCACCAGACGATGGCCGAGTTGGCAAAAATGATCGCGACCCAGCTGGCAAAACCGGTCGATGATGGCACCAGTTTGAAAGGTTTCTACGACATTACGCTGAACTGGACTGATGACGGCTCACATGCCGCCAGTCACGCTGCCGGCCCTGCCGGTGGCTTTGGCGGAGGCGAACATGGTGGCCGGGGCGGCGATCAGGCGGATGCTGCTTCCGGCCCGACACTGATTGGTGCGGTGCAGCAGCAACTTGGACTGCGCCTTGAACCACGCAAAGCGACGGCGAATATCTTCGTGGTCGATCATGTCGGCAAGACGCCGACCGATAATTAAGACTCGACGAATTAATATTCGATATGGCGAACAACTCCGGCAATGGCTTGATCCATGACGCTGCCGGGGGCGTATTCCACCAGCACCCGGAATGGTGTGGCGGGTCCGCATTTGAGGTTTAACGGCGCGGCAGATGTACTGGTGAACTCCACCGCTTTGGCGTCCGGCAGCACCAGCAACAACGTTCGGTCAGCAGACTGCACGCGAAGGCGATTGCCGGTCGGGGTGCAATCCACGGCCTGCACCATTCCTTCCACCTTGCGCAGCACTTCACCGGCGTGAGGCGGCACAGGCAATTTGCTGCGCGCATTGATGAACTCCAGCGCCTGATCGAGCCGCTTGGCATCCTCCGGCGTTTTCGCCCATTTTTTCGCGATCTGCCCGCTTTCACGCGCCTTTTCGAGGTCACCGGTCTGGAGATACGCGTAGGTCAGATTGAAATAGACTCCGGTGGCGCGTTCCGGCGTGATCGTCGGCACCTTCATCAGCGCCTCAATCCCGGCGGGGAACTGCCGGGCTGCCACGCGCTGAAAACCCAACTGCAGCCAGGCTTCCTGAAAGTCCGGCCTGAACTGCACCGCGCGTTCCAAAATCGGGATCACTTTCCCGGGAGGCTGTTTCATGGCAACTTCGAGCATCGCGAGCGTCAGGCACATTTGAGGATCTTTGCCGCCTGCCGCATAGGAGCGCTCAAAATAGTCCCGCGCCTTGTTTGCGTCTTCACGGGAAAGGGCCAAAAAGCCCAAAGAAAGGGTCAGATCCGGGTCATTCGGAGACTGTTTCTCCAGATCGTCGTATTCATTCCGCGCCAGTTCCGAGCGCCCAAGTGTCGAGAGCAGATCGGCCAGAACCAGTCGCGATTCGAATTCAGAGGCCCTTGCTACCTGTGCCTCGGCATCACCCTTTGACAACGTGGTGGCGAAAACCACGCCGACCAGCTTCTTGCGGCCGAAGTACTTGAGGAAATCATCAAAGACGCCGGCCGCCGGTTTGCCAAAGGCGATCTCGCATGCCTCGGCGGCACTGCTGCCGCGATGCAGGGTCATCACGAATTTCCCAAAATTGTCCTTATATTCAGGCGAGAGGAAGAGCATGTGCACCAGCGCCCAGCTTTCGCCGTAGAAGAGCCCGGTGCGGTCGGACTCGTTATAAACCGCAGAAGTGCTGTTGATGGCGGTCAGAGAATTGAAATCGAATAGCTGTCCGGCGGCCAGCGGCTGCAATCGCCCGGGGATCAGATCGCCGACCGCCACGCCGTCTTTCACAGGTTTGAGTGTTGAATACACATCGGCCCAGCCTTCGTTCAGCCACAGCGGGATTCGAAGGCCGCTATGACGAACAACCAGGTGCATGTATTCGTGGACAGCCACTTTGTAGCTCTCCGGCGAAAGATCGGACATCACGATGTAGTCTCGGCGGGCACCGGAGGCGAAGTACGCCGCGGACTGGACTTGCCGGGTATACGGAAGATACTGGTCGCGGCCGGCGAACGCGATAATCCGGACCGGAGAGTCGGACTGCATTTTCAGCGGGGAGACTTTGAGGAAGAAGCCGCGCACCTGTTCGAAGTAAAGCGCGGCATCGCGACCGGCCTTTTCATTGGCCGTGGTGTACATCTCGAAATGCGGGGTGGTGACGCGCAACCACTGGTTCTGCGGGGCGGCGTGACCGGCGACGGTCAGGGCCAAAAACAGAACTGTTGTGCGGAGTTTCAAAGCTTCATGATACTGCCCGCCGCCTGGAGTGCTGACATGCCCTTCGGCGCGATTGACGTATTCCTCAGCTACGGAAAGACTGAGGTAAGGAAGGGGCTGTGCCGCGAAGGTACCGCACGAAATATTTCATCTGCGTTGTTCTGAGAATAAGCCTCTATATCCCGGTAGGGTTGAGACGCACTGATCGCGTCTGGCTTTCGGGTCTCTGGGAAGCTTCCGCCGCACATAGCGTAAATCCGCGAACGGACTGCCGGTCCAGGGAATGACCCGAATGCCAACTTACGTCATTCAATCCAACTCATTCGTTGGCAGTGATACGCTTTGTTTCCTTGCTTTGCAGTCAGGACGCCAATGCAAGCCGGATGAACGCGAGTGAACGCCGATCGCAGGCCAGTAATTATTTCCAGTGAAAATCGTGCTCAGCGATCTGGCATCCTCAATGCCGGGCGTGATGCTGTTCCGCTTCGCGGTCCGCTCCGTATATATGGAAGGCTGCAGCATGTTTGTGCGCGGTGGTGTGTAGGTGGTGGTCCGCGATGCCATGGGTCCCTTCATGGCACGCATTTTGGTCTCAGCACCGATTTTCGATTAGATTCTGACCGGCCCCAGCAGCGGCGTCAGCGCCGGCCTTAGCGCGGGGCCCGTCGGCTAACGGTCATTTTTCGCAAATATACCTGGTTGTCGGTATGGGATCTTCGCCCATACCGGCATAGTCTGGTACTTGCATTCACCCCTCCCTGCTGCCAAACCAGACCGCTTTGACACCTGCACCCTCAAAGACGCGATAGATCATCTCGGGCTGATGCTCGACAGCGAGGGCTTCACCGGCCCCGGCCTGCGGCATCGTACCGGCCGGCCTGCATACCCAGGGGGCTGTTATTCCGGCTATGCCGCCACCGCCCGTGTACGCTCCTCCAACCCTCCCATCACAGGCCACCGTTATTTTCACCACACCGAGTGGTGGGCTGAGATTGAGCGGCTGCCGAAACCACGGATTGTCGTGATCGAAGACGCCGATGAGTCGCCCGGGCGGGGCTCGTGCGTGGGATTGGTGGCAGCCGCGGCCTTCGCTGCGCTGCACTGCATCGCTGCCGTGACGAACGGATCATGCAGAGACGTTTCAGCCATGGATGCCAGCGCGACCGAAGGCCAGACCTTCGGCCTCTTTGGCGGCAGCGTTTCTCCGGCCCGCGCCTATTCTCATCTGGTTGCGCACAGCACTCCTGTCCACCTCTTCGGACTGCGCATCAACCCGGCCGATCTGATCGCCGTCGATTGCCACGGTCTGATCATCATTCCGGCGGATCAATTGGAAAGTGTCTGTGTAGTCGCTGCTGAGATCAGAGAGCGTAAACGAACTTTTGTGGACTACTGCACCTCCCCCGAGTTTTCAATCGAGGGTCTGGAAAATCATTTGAGGCAACTGAATTCGTGAAGATAACAAGCCGAATCGCAGCAACCAGCACCGTGGCGTCGGTCACTTTCCTGGTCGGGTGTGGCACCAGCCCAAAGGCGGCGGAGATATCAGAAAAGCCCGCCCAGAGCACGGTTGCCGTTGCAAAGGCCGACACCACCGAACTATCCCGGAACCTGGTGCTTACGGCGGAGTTCCGTCCCTGGCAGGAGGTGGAGGTGATGGCCAAGGTCTCCGGCTATGTCAAAAGTATCACCGTGGATATTGGCGACCATGTGAAACAGGGTCAGGTACTCGCCACCCTGGAGATCCCGGAAATGGCTGACGAAGCCACGCGGGCGAAGGCGGCCATCCAGCGTAGTGAGGCTCAGGTTTCACAGGCGCGGGACGAAGTGAAGCGAGCGGAAGCGGGATACCAGATCGCCCACCTGTCGTTCGGTCGTCTCGACGGTTTGATGAAATCCCGGCCCGGCCTGAGTGCACAACAGGACGT
>JBBQDH010000044.1:0-30046 GCA_038319515.1 Bryobacterales bacterium | reverse complement strand
CGGGTGCAGATGGCTTGGTGGTTCTTCCTGGTGGTGGCGAGTTTCCTGTTTTTGTTTATGGTGACGTGGGATTACAACACGATTGCGGCGGGGACGCTGGGGCTGATCGGGATCAGTGCCGGAACAGCGCTGAGCGCGGCGGTGGTGGATTCGTCGAAGCGCGATCAACTGACTGCGGAAAAGACGACGTTGCTGAATGAGCAGGCGTCGGAGCCCGCGCCTGCGCCGTTTCGGCAGAAACAGATTCTGGACAGGCTGGCGGCGATTGAGAAAGAACTAATGGTGCCGCGGCATGTGGATTTCCTCAGCGACATTCTGGGGGATTCGAACGGGACGAGCTTTCACCGGATGCAGATGTTTGTGTGGACGATTGTGTTGGGGGTGATTTTTTTGATTTCGGTTTACAACGATTTATCGATGCCGGCTTTCAGTGCGACGCTGCTGGGATTGATGGGAATCAGTGCGGGAACTTATGTGGGATTCAAGTTCCCGGAGACGAAGAACTGAGGGGAGGCGACAGGCTGAAGCCTGGTCGCACCCGGAAGAGTGCGGCGGCGAGGAGGAGGGAGAAGATGAAGAGACCCTGGCCTGCGCGATTTTCGCCGGGGGTTTCGAACTTCAGGGTGATTTGGTGCGGGCCGGGGGAGACCGGGATGGTGATGAAGCCCATGGTGGGGTCGGGTTTGACGGACAGTGCGTGGCCGTTTTCCCAGGCTTGCCAGGCGGGGTCGTAAGTTTCCTGGAAGAGTACGGCCTGGCCTTCGCCGGCCGCGGCACGCAGTTCCACTTCATCGGTGCCGTGCCAGGTGATGGTGGTGGGCGACTGGCCGGGCTTGTCGAGAACGTCCAGATAGCGGGTGAGGCCTGCGGCATCGTCCCCGCCCCGGATGCGGCCTACCGCGTTCAGTGCATGCTCGTCGACTACTCTGCCCAGTCCGGTGTAGGCACTGGGAATGCCGTAGATGACGGTGCCCTGCCCGTCGTCGAAAAGAGCGGGAACAGCGCCGCGGAATTTTTCGGGGAACTGGTAGTCGTGATAGGTTTCGAGGGAGGTTTTGTCCGGAACGATGACGGCACCAGTGCCCAGAGCACGAAGCCAGAGAATGGCGAGGTCCGCGCGGTCACCGTGGAGGATTTGCCAGTTGGCGTCGGGGAGATTTTGGTTGAGCATGCCCTGGAGGGAGCCGCCATCGGGCTGGGCGTTGTCCTGCCAGGCGTCGAACCAGAACCGCACGGTGCCCTGGGGAAGGACGCGTTGACCGGGGAGGTGATTGTGCACCCACCGGGCAATGCGAAATTCGTAGCGGGTTTCGGCGGGCGGAGAAACGGGGAAGGGCGACCATGCGTGGCGGATGTAGCGGGTGGCCGGAGCGAACGCCAGAACGAGGATGACGAGAACGGGGATACGCCAGGCGGGGCGGTTCCAAAGGGCACGGAGTCCTTCGACTGAAGCGAGAATCAGAATGAGATCGAGTTCGGGTACGAGGCGCTGCGCTTCGCCGATTATCCGGAAGCCGAAGAAGTAGAAGCCCGCGACATCGACGGTGAGCAGGGCGGCGGCGCCGAGAACGAAGAGGGTCCATGTGCGGGCGGGTTGACGATAGCCGAGGCGGAAGCTGATGGCGCAGAAGATGGCGGCGACAAAAACCCAAATCAGAACGGACCAGGAGTTGCCGGGCTGCGATACCCACTTGAGGTTCAGGAGGGTGATTCGGAGGTAGTCGGGTGTGAGCCAGAATGCGGAGAAGCCGTAGGCGAGCGCGGGGATGGCGAGTGCGCGGACGGCCACGAGCCAGTTGCGGTCTGCAGTCCAGACGGACCAGGCGAGGATGGGGAAGAAGATTGCGAGGGCGGTGGCTCCATAGAAATTATTGGCTACCGCCAGGGCGCAGAGTGCGGAGGCCGCGACGAGGGCAGCGGGGTTCCAGCGGCGCAGGGCAAGAAAGCAGGCGGCGAGCGCGGCGGGGAGGACGGCGAGGGCTGACATGTGCGGCCCTTCGCCATAGGACATGAGGACGTGCAGCCTTTGGGGGACCAGCCACGGGCTGTCGTGCCGCAGCGCTGTCATGAAGAGGAAGCAGGGGGAGAGGAGGGCGGTGGCGAGGGAGGCGACCCAGGCGGATTTTCGGCAGGCGGAGCCCAGCCACACAAGCCAATAGACGGAGACGATGCCGAGCACGTAATAGAAGGCGATGTAGAGATGGTAGCCGCGGGCTGTGCTGACGCCGCCGAGCAGGGAGAGCAGGGCGGTGCCGTAGCGGAGGGCGGGGGGGTAGATGTAGTCGAAGCGGGTGCCGCAGTACCAGAGGGGTTGCCAGCCGGGATGGGGCAGGTGGGTGAGGAGCATGCGGGCGTCGGCGATGAAGGTGCTTTCGATGGAGGGCCAGTTGTCGAGGTATTCGAGGCGAAAGAGGGGCCAGATGAGGGCGATGGTAAGGGCGAGGAGCAGGAGGTTGTCGAGGAGGGCGGTTCGGTGGCGGCGCACGAATTTCAGTGTAGCGGGGACTACGGATTGTAGATGAACCACGGGAAGCGGTCGACGGGGAGGGCTTCGCGTTTGACGGCGAGGCACCAGGTTTGTTCGCCGCGGTGTTCGGTGCTGTAGCCATTCTCAGCGAGGAACTGCAGCAGGGGCAGGTGGGAAGCGAACTCGGCGATGTGGGTGGTGAAAAGGCTGACGATCTCAAAACCCGCGGCGACGACGGCGGCTCCGATTTCGTGGGCGGTGTATTCACGTACGTGACCGATATCGGGCTCCTGGCCGGGTGCGGGACGTTCGTAGAGAAAGAATATTTGGGGGTTATCGCGTCCGTCGAGCGCCTTGGCGGCGCTGGTGATGCTGCCGACATTGGGCGTGGTGACGAGGAGGTGGCCACCTTCGCGCAGCACGCGGCGGGCTTCCAGCAGGAGGTGCATGGGGTCGTAAATCATGTGTTCGATGATTTCGCCTGCGAGAACGACGTCGAAATGCCCTTCCGGATAGGGGAAGGGGTCGCGCTCGGCGTTAAAATGATCGACGTCGCAGGAGAAGTCGCCCATGACTTTGTGGTCGATGCGTCCGGGAGGTCCAAAGTATGCGCCGCGCACTTCCTGGTAACCGCACAACTGCTGCAGCAGGGGTGTGATTTGCATGTAGCAGCCAAGTTCCAGGATGCTGCCGCCGGGGCCTGATTTTGGGATGAGGGCGAGGGTGCGGGCGAGGCGGGGGATGTGCTTGGCGAGGTAGGCCCGGGCGTCCTCATGGGGCATGGGAAGGGCACGCAGGGCGGCCTCGGCGGTGGCTAGAAGTTGAGGATTGAAGGGTTCGGGCGGGGGGCCGGGCGCGGCGGGTTGTAAATGGTAGTTGAGCCGTCGCAGCAGGTTGCGGATGAAGCCGAGATGAACAGGCAGGCGCGGCAGCAAGTTAGTAGTTTAACCCGTGTGGTTTACGGAGGCATGGCGCCGGGGGCGGGGTACGTGGAAGTGCGGATTACCATACCGCCTTCCCGACGTCTGATAAACAGAGTCGTGCATATGCCCCCTGCTGCCCTGTAGAATTGACACAATGCGACTCGCACTCGTTCTCGCTTTCACGACCCTCGCTTACACCAGCCTGGCTTCCGCCGCCGAAACTGAGCTCTTTGAGTCCAAAATCCGCCCCCTGCTCATCGCCCGCTGCCACGCCTGTCACACGGACATGGCCTCCGGCGGCCTCCGCCTCGATTCCCGCGCGGCCCTGCTCAAAGGCGGCAAATCCGGACCTGCTGTCATTCCCGGCAACGCCGACTCCAGCCTGCTCATCCAGGCGGTGGCGCACAAGCACGCCAGCCTCAAAATGCCCCCGACCGGTCAGCTTGACGCGCAGGACGTCCTCAACCTGGCCACCTGGGTGAAAGACGGCGCGGTCTGGCCCGAATCCCCGCGCGAATTCTTCATTTCCAAAGTCAAACCTGTCTTCGACGCCAACTGCATGGGTTGCCATGGCGACGCCGCCCGCGCCGGGCTGAAACTCGACTCGCGCGAATCTGTTCTGAAGGGCGGTAAATCCGGCCCCGCGCTCGTTCCCGGCGACCCGCAGAAAAGCCTGCTCATGCAGGCGGTACGGCAGGACCACGACACTCTCAAAATGCCCCCCGCCGGGCGCCTCTCCGATGAGAATATCGCGAACCTGGGCAAGTGGGTGAAGGATGGCGCGATCTGGCCGGAGGTGAAGGCCCCCGAAGTTCCCGTCTACAACCTGAGGCCCGATCAGAAAGCCTTTTGGTCGTTCCAGCCCATCCGCAAGCCCGCTGCTCCGCAAGCCGACAAGGCCGAATGGAACCGCAACCCGATCGACCAGTTCATCTACGCGAAGCTGAAAGAAAAGGGTCTCACGCCCGGTAAGAAGGCGGATAAGGCCACGCTCCTGCGCCGCGCCACCTTCGACCTTACGGGCCTGCCTGCCACCCGCGAGGACATCGCTGCCTTCGTCGCGGACCCGTCCCCTGGCGCCTTCGAAAAGCGCATCGATAAGATGCTTGCTTCACAGCAGTATGGCGAACGCTGGGGCCGCCACTGGCTTGACCTTGTTCGCTACGCCGACACCGCCGGTGACAGTGGCGATTTTCCGGTCCCGGAGATGTACAAATACCGGAACTATGTGATTGACTCGTTCCTGAAAGACAAGCCGTACGACCAGTTCCTCCGCGAGCAGATCGCCGGCGACCTGCTGCCTGCGGCAACCGAAGCGCAGCGCTGGGAACAGACGATCGGCACCGGTTACATCACCGTTTCCCGGCGCATCGGTGTCAGCCCCACGGGCGAGCGCCATGTCATGCTGGAAGACACCATCGGCAATTTCGGGCAGAGCATGCTGGGCCTCAGCGTCGGCTGTGCCCGCTGCCACGATCACAAGTTCGATCCTATCCCCACCGCCGACTACTACGCCCTTTACGGCATCTTCGACAGCACCACCTACCCGCTCTCCGGGGAAGAACACAACCCTTATCGACGCGACGTGACCTATCGCGCGGGCAAGGAAAAAGCCGCCGAAATCCTGAAGCCATTCGACGAGGCTTTTGCTCCCTGGAAGAAGCTGGAACGTGACAAATTCAATGAATACCAGGAGTTTCAGGATAAGAAGATCCTGACCCCCGGCCGTTCCCGTGAGGTGGTCTGGAAGGAACTGATCCAGGTGCGCGCGGAACTGAAGACGGTGGCCGAAACCTACCCGCCGCTCGAAACCGCGTGGGCCGCGGCGGAAGGCAAGCCGCACGACGTGAAGATTCAGGTCTACGGCGAACCGAAGAACACGACCGCCCTGGTACGCCGCGGCTTCCCGCTGATTCTGGGCGGCATGAAGGTACCGGAATCGGAAACCGGCAGCGGTCGTCTGGAACTCTCGCAGTGGCTCACGGATCCAAAAAATCCGCTGCCCGCCCGCGTCATCGTCAACCGCATCTGGCACTACCATTTCGGCAAGGGCATCGTTTCCACGACATCCGATTTCGGCGTTCGCGGCACGCTGCCCACGCATCCGGAACTGCTGGATTACCTGGCCTCACGCTTCATGGAAGACGGCTGGAGCATCAAGAAAATGCACAAGCTGATTCTGCTCTCTGATACGTACCAGCTGGCGAGTGCGGAAGTGCCGGCGAACTCCGCCACTGACCCCCAGAACAGCTATCTGTGGCGCCAGAACCGACAGCGCCTCGATGCCGAAGAGATCACCGATTCCATCCGCCTGCTGAGCGGCACGCTCGACCTCTCCATGGGAGAACGCCACCCGTTCCCCAATGACCGCACTTACTTCTACCGCCAGCACGAGCCGTTCACCGGGGTCTTCGACAACCCGCGCCGCGCCGTTTATGGCATGCAGCAGCGCATCGTGAAGAACCCTTATCTTGACCTGTTCGATGGTCCGGACGGCAACCTGCCCATGGCTGAGCGCCGTTCAACGACCACCTCGCTGCAGGCGCTCTATCTGATGAATTCTGAGTTCCTGACTCAGCAGAGCGCGCTGATTGCCGATAAGGCCCTCGCGGCCGGCAAGACTAATCCCGCGCGCATTATGTGGGCTTACGAAACTATCTTCGGTCGCGAGCCAAAAGCCGCTGAGACAGCGCAATCCGAAGAGTTCCTGAAGAAACTCCCCTGGCCGAGCTATATCCATTCCATGCTCAGCAGCAACCCGTTCCTGTTCGTCGACTAAGAGACCGCCATGCTCAACAACCCATCCCGTCGCACCGCTATCCGATCCCTCGCAGCGGGCGGACTGATCCTGCCCGGCATCCTCTCCCAACTGATGGGAGCCGATCTCGAAAACCCACTCGCCCCGAAAGCACCGCACTTCCCCGCTAAAGCCAAACGCGTCATTTTCCTGTTCATGACCGGCGGGGTCAGCCATGTCGATTCCTTCGATCCCAAGCCCTTCCTCACCGCTAACCACGGCAAGCCGGCCGCGCGCGGTAAGAACTTCTATAAGGGCGCTGACTGGAAGTTCCAGCGCTACGGCCAGAACGGCATTGAGGTCAGCGATCTCTTCCCGGAAACCGGTAAAGTAATCGACGACATCTGCGTCATCCGGTCGATGAAGAACATCAACGGAGACCACTTCGGCGCCACCATCGGCATTCACACCGGGTCAGCCACCTTTAACCGGCCCAGCATGGGCTCCTGGGTCAGCTACGGGCTGGGCACGGAGAACCAGAACCTGCCCTCGTTCGTCGTGATCGCGCCGGAACTGCCGTACGCGGGTGGCCAGGTCTGGGGATCCGATTTCCTGCCCGTGTTGCACCAGGGCACCCGGATCATTCCCGGCCCGGAGCCTATCTCCAACATGAAGCGCCGGGCGGCCACGCCGGAGCTGCAACAGACCGAGCTACAGCTCACCGAGTACTTCAACCGCAACCACCTTGCGGAGCGTGAGACGGACTCCAATCTCGCCGCCCGCATCAAGTCTTTCGAGACCGCCTTTGGGATGCAGAAGGAAGCCCCCGAAGCTTTCGACATTTCAAAGGAATCGGACGCCACACTGAAGCTCTACGGCCTGGAACGCGGCAGCACCAGGGGCTTCGGCTGGCAATGTCTGGTCGCGCGGCGTCTGGCGGAGCGCGGGGTGCGCTTCATCGAACTCATTGATGGCGGCACCAGTATTGACCACAACTGGGACGCACACGCCTACATGCCGGTCTACGACAAGCTGGCGCCCCCGGTCGATAAGGCAGTTGCAGGCCTTCTGCGCGATCTCAAATCACGCGGCATGCTCGACGACACAATCGTTGTCTTCACCACAGAATTCGGTCGTGACCCGCTTGTCCCCGACCCCTCCGCCGAAGGTCGCGGACACCACGCGACTGCCTACTCATCCTGGGTGGCGGGTGGCGGCTTTGCGGGCGGCAAAGCGTATGGAGTGAGCGATGAAATCGGCGGCCTGGTTGTGCAGGATGAAGTGGGCGTTCACGATCTTCAGGCCACCATCCTCAACCAGCTCGGCCTTGATCATACGAAGCTCACTTATCGCCACGCGGGGCGCGATTATCGGCTGACTGACGTGCACGGAAAAATTGTCAAAGGCATTCTGGCATAGCACTCGTTCTATCGAGTGCCAGCGACTAATTTGAAAGCTCCTCTGTCCGTCTTTTCCTCCCGATTCCGCTTTCACAACTGAAGGGTTGTTACGCATCGGGAGGAAATGTTCGTTTGCGCACATCGCTAAATGCGCCCGCGGTTTATTCCCTTGTTCGGCGTACTCTCTTCGTATGACAATCGCTCACACAAGGAGAATGACACTTGAAACTCATCGCACACGTCGCTATTGTTTCGCAGGTCCCGGAACTGGGCCTCGACAAGGTCGCTATCTGCAGCGCCGCTCTGTCCAAACAGGTCACCCGCGACTTCGGCCCGCTCTGGGATGTCCAGGCGACCGTTGACGCCTTCCCCACCCTCAAATCCGTTCCGTCCGGGTACTGGCCCATTATCATCAAGCGAAATATCAACAGCCCTGGCGCGGGCGGCTACCATTCAGACTCCAACGGCCAGCCCTTCTCACTCATCCAGTTCAACAAAGACTGGACCCTCACCACCAGCCACGAATGCCTGGAAATGCTGGGCGATCCGTTCGGTAACAGGCTACTGGCAGGTCAGTCTCCGAAGCCCGGTCAGGGTCGCGTGGAATTCCTGGTGGAGGTCTGTGACCCATCCGAAGCAAAGCAGTTCTCCTACACCGTGAACGGGGTCACCGTGTCTGATTTTTACACCCCGCACTTCTTTGACCCCGTCAAAGCCGCCGGTGTTCGCTACAGCTTCACCGGTGCCATCACGACCCCCCGGCAGGTTCTGCAGGGCGGCTATCTCAGCTGGCACGACCCGGTTAGCGACCACTGGTTCCAACTCCTTAGTTTCGGCACTGATGAGTTCAAGGATCTTGGCGTGCTGACCGCTCAGAAGGGTGAAAGCCTGCGCTCCATGATCGACCGCCTGACCACTCCGCTGGAGGAGAAGTTTGCCGCGTCTAAGAAAGGCAAGGTTAAGCCGTCTTTCCTGACGAGTTCTGCCGAGTCTGTTGAGACGGCAGGCGCGGCGGACGCCGATCGACTGCAGGCACAGATCGATTCGCTCGCTGAGTAAAGTACGCAAACGCCCGGGGTCATCCGTCGCCGAGGAGTCGCCGGGCGTTTATCAGTTCATTTCTGCGCGAAGATGTAGGCAGGTGAACCGATGAAAGAAGCCAAGCCCGAAGCGCCTGAGCCCGAAGAAAGCCTGGAAGAATGGCTTGGTAAGCCTCAGCCGGACCAGGCGGAATCTCCGCATGACTTCGTGCAGCGTCGTATGCGCGAGCAGGCCGCGGAAGATGAGAAGGCTGAGTCAAAGCCTAAGGCTTAATCAGCACGTCGAACTCGAAAAAGCCTTCATTCCCCGTGGCCGCATTCACCACTGAGAACAAAGTTTTTCCGCGTTGGTTTTTCATGGCGATCTGGGCGGGATCGGGACCGCTGCAGCCTGCCGGACCGCGCGTCTTCAGGTCGCGGCAGATATTTCCGACTATGTTCTCCAGCTGGACAGGCTTGCCTGCCGGATTCGGAACACTGGCGGCCCATGCAAGGTGCGCCGGCAAAATCACGTGATAAACGCCGGTCTTCCCCTCCGCCTTCTCTGACTTTTCCTCCACCAGCGCCTCTTTCGGCGTGCAGAGATTCCGGTCTTCCATGCAGGTAATGCGATCCAGGAATTGAATACTCGAATCCACCGTTGTCATCAGCGAAGACGAATCCGCCACCAGTGACCAGTTCAGAATGTCGTGATTCTGATACCCGCCGCCGGTGGACGCTGTGAAGCCCACGAACGCGTTGCCGCGCTCATCCATCACAGTGCCGGTATCCACCGGCGTGCTCAGCACCGGTGCGGTGTCCCCATCCAGCCAGACCGTCAGCACCGGAGGCTTGTAGACCAGGCGGACCGAGTGCAATTGGCCGTCCTTCATGTAGAACGGCAGCTTCTTCGTGGTGCCCAGCCGCGCCGGTGGCCACTTCATCTTTCGAAGGGTACCGTTCGTGCAGATGGCGATGTAGTTGTCAGAGGCGTCGTACTCGTTCCGGTAGGAATCGAAGAAAACGGCCAAGCTTCGGGGAATGCCCCGCTTGCCGGGATACTTGTCCTTATCGCCGAGACCGAAACCGCCCGCCGAACCCTTGTTCCCGATGGCATCCGGTCCGCTGTTCTGCAGCACAAACGCAAAGCCATCAGCGCCAGGACCCAGCCCACCCTGCGCCGAAAGCTGAAACTGAAATGTGGCCGTGAACCCGTCGCGAATGAATTGTTTCGCCGGGTACCACGCCGCGCCCACCTGGTCCATCGCCGAAGGTGTGAGGCGCAAGCGTTCGCCCCGCAGCGTGGCCGACCCAACCAGCCGCAGGTCCGCCGCGCCGCACGCGCCCGCAGCGGCAATCATCAAAAGCCACGCGCTACGGAGTGACATTCACCTGCGGAGCCGTCGCGCTCCCCAGCCCCGCATACTGCTCCTTCACCTTCACAACTTTGTTTCCCTGAAACGTCACGAAGGTCACTTTGCCCGGCGGCTGGCCATAGATCCAGTCTTCCAGGTCGTTCCCGTCTTTCGTCTCGCGATACTTGCGGAACGGATTGCCCAGCGCCAGCTTCACCTGATCGTGATCCATGCCTTCGAGCGCACGCTTCTCCGCAATGGCCCTCTGCATCTCCGGCGGCAGCGTCTCCGCGTAGAGCTTCGCGGCCGATTTCGGATCGAAATCCATCAGCGGCAACAAAATGCGCTTGATCTCCGCCGAGGTCAGGCCTTCCATCGGCTTATGGAAATTGATTTCAATTCCCGTGCCGGTGGTGGCTGAATAATCCCCGCTGCCCACAGGGCGGGTGGAATTCCCCATGCCCGCTTCAATGTGGTCGTACCAGTGTTTCCCGCTCTTCAGGCCGCCGTTAATCTCCAGCACCAGCTTGCTGCCTTCAAACGCCACGCGGGTGATCTTGATCTGGTCGCCCACGCGCGCGGCCACGTTGTTGCCTTGCGATAAGCGCTGCCACGCGCCTTTGTCCCAGGTGCCGTCCATGTCGTATTCCAACGGCTTTTTCGAACGGGGCAGGTAGGTTTTGGCCTTCGCGAACTCCGCGGAGATATTGCGCAGGATCTCGATCTTTTCGTCGTCCGTCAGCTTATCTTTGGCAATCGGGATCACGCCGGCGAGCAAAGTGGCAGAGAAAGTGGCAGAGATCGCTACGAGACAGAGACCTCGTCTTGTGGCGGATCGAGGAAATACGCCCACGCCCGGTGCACGGGCAGCTTCCACACGGCCAGGCCCAGCAACACCAGCACCACGGAGGTGAGCACGCTCGCCTCGGGTCCATACTCGCCACCGCTCCAGAGGATTCCCGCTTTCCATACCAGCTTGTACCCCGTCACTCTGATTGTAAGACCACTGAGTTCCACCCCGAGGAACGGCAGAATTACGTTCCACCCGAAGTGCATCCCAATGGAAAGCCACAAGTCGTGCGTTCGGAGGATCGCCGCGCCGAAGAGTATGCCGAACAAGGCGGTATTCACAATGCCGGGCGTGGTTGCGCCCGGGTTATACGCGTGCAGCAAACCGAATACGGCACCGATGCTGAAGATCGCCGCCCACGTTCCGTATCCGCGCATCAGCACCTGCAGGATGTAACCGCGAAACGCTACTTCCTCGCCCATGGCGCCGCAAAACAGCAGGATGGGGAGGAACAGTGAGCCACGCCACGAAGTATCCGGATTGGGGATCCATTCGTACTTCGCGAGGCCCGCCGCAACCGCAGGAAGAACCACCAGCGCCGCCGCACACACGCCCAGAGCGATCCCGAGCAGCAGGTTCCGGCGCGACCCCTGCTGCCAGTGCAAACCGAGGTCGCCGAACGGTCGCGATTCGAAAATCGCCATGGCCAACGCGCCGGTGATTGCAGCGGCCAGCAGCGGCGGCACGGTGATCGCAATCATTTCCCCGCCCAGAAATCGGCCGGCGGGCACGATCACATTGAGCAGCGCCCAATAGAAAAATGCGCAGGTGACGGCGGCCAGCAATGGGCGGATCGGGTCGCGCGTCTTCCGGACCGGTTCTGGCACTGTCGTTTATTATCTAAAGCGCTTGTCTTACGCGAACCTTCACACCCTCAGGGGCCACACTCGCATTCAGCACCTGGGCACCGGTTTCCTTCACCACTTTTGCAACGCGCTCTTTGGCATCGGGCTCGACAAGAAACACCACACAACCGCCGCCACCCGCGCCGCAAACCTTCGCGCCGGTGCTGCCCGCCCGCTTTGTGACCTGAATCAGTTCGTCAATCAGCGGCGTGCTGATGGTGGGAATATTTTTACGCCGGTGCGACCAGTCCTCACGCATCAGGCGCCCCGCCTCAGCCCAGTCGTGCTTATTCAGCGCGTGCCGCATGGCGTTGGCAATTGCGGCGATCTGGGTGAAATTGCGATGCACCGCGCGGTCGCCATCGATGTGGGCCTTCATCACTTCCCAGTTGTTGATGCCGGAATTCCGGGGCAGCCCGGTATACGCGAGGACGAAGCGCTGATTCAGTTCGTCAGCGGAGACCGGCAGCGCCGTGCGATTGATGCCCGCCGGTCCGAGTTCGATGGCGGAAACGCCACCGTACATCGCCGGATAATAATCCTGCGCACCCGTTGGCACGCGGATCACCTGTGCTTCGATATTCTGCGCAATCTCGCGAATTTTCTCGGTCTTATAGCCCGCGCCCGTCAGCTTATTCAGCGCTGAAGCTACCGTGATCATCAGGGACGAAGACCCCGAAATCCCCGCTCCGGCAGGAGCCTCCGACGCGGATTCAAGGGTCAGCCCCTGTTCGGGCGCGAAGAACTTCACCAGCAGAGCCAGCAGAGCCAGTTTGTATTTCTTCGCGGCCTTCAGTTCGGCCAGGGAGGCGAACGTTTCTTCCGTTGCGAGATCACGCGAGCGCATGACGATCGCGCTGTCCTCACGCGTGGTGATTTCGCACGACGTGTGGCGGTCCACCGCGAAGTTCACCGTTACCGAATCGTCGTGGAACAGGTAGAGCGGCCAGATGTCGAGAGTTGCGCCTGCCAGATCCACGCGGCAGGGTGCTTTTGAAGTAACGCGCATTTTGTGAGACGAATAGACGAACATAACATAGAGAGCATGGCGATACGGCGAATCCTGCAGCTTGGCGATCCGGTACTTCGTGAGGTCTCCCTGCCAGTGGTGAGCGCTGCAATGGTCCAAAATGTCTGTCAGGACCTGCGGGATACCCTCCACGAATTCCGGCGTAAGCATGGCTTTGGGCGTGGCATCAGCGCCGTGCAAATCGGCGAACCGGTGCGTGTGATCTACATCGAATTCGAGGAGACGGCTTACTCCCTCATCAATCCGGAATGGGAATTTCTGAGCGAGGAAAAGTTTTGTCTTTGGGACGATTGCTTTTCATTCCCGGAGCTTCTGGTATGGCTGGAACGCTCCGTCTCCGTGCGCCTGACCTATCTTGATGAACGGGGCACTCAGGCGCATCTGGAGGCCGAAGGGCCGCTGGCTGAGTTGCTGCAACATGAGATGGATCATCTGGATGCGGTGCTGGCAATCGACCGTGCGTTGCCTGGTAACAGCCTGTGCACCCGCGAAGAATGGCAGCGCCGACACGGGGTTAGTCATACGGCCCAATGCACAGTTCGCCATCAGGATCGATGAGCCCGGGACAAATACGGTTCAGTTATTTAACCCCACGGAGCAGATTCTTCGCGCTTTCCCTGAAGTCCGCGGTCTATTTCTTTGCCTGACGAGTCTATATCCGGTTGCGGCGGAAGTGGTAAGTGAATGAGACGGTGACGTACGAACGAAGCGGGAAGCCGGTGACGCGGTCGAACGGCTCGCCCTCGCCGGGAAGGGCAATAGTTTCGACAGTTTGCCCGCCATAGCCACTTGCGATGAAGAGGTTGAGGCCCACATCAATGCCTTTGCTTCGGAAGGGCCTGATCAGCGCCCCCCTAAACTCGCGGACCGGCACGGAATTAAATCCGCCGCCGAGTGGCTTGATGCCTACATGCTCGTATTCGCCCCGTGCCACAAGTTTGAATGGCAGCTTGTCGATAGTTCCGAGAACGTCCCAAATGAGGCGCGGAGCCTCAGGCGCGGGCTCACCGGTTTCCCTGTCGCGTGCATCGGCGCGTGCATAAAGTGCCTGTACGAAGCCGTGGGCAAAATTGCGACGTGCCGTGATGGTGACGGATTTGATCAGGCCGGGACCTTCGTCCTGTTGAAGACCTGTGTCGTTTGAGACACGCGCCAGCTGTTGCGCGGTGGTGACGTGGGCCAGCGTGACGCGAAAATCCGTGCGTGCGATGGTCTTGCTGACGACAAGTTGATAAGACCGCGCCTTACTTACAATCGTGCCACCCTCAACCGCGGTTATCCCGATACGAGGGTCGTTAATATGGAACGCCTGTCCATAGCTGATGGAAACGGACGGAAGAAAAGCCGACAACTTTTCAGATGGAAGGAAGGCAATAGTTCCCTTAGGGGAGTTGATGGCCGCGTGACGCGAGAAGGACAATTCAGGGCGATAGAGGTCCTGATTATCAAAGCCGACCTCATCGCGCCGGTATCCGACATTGTAGTGCAGATAGCGCAGTACGGTCCCATCCGCTGAGATGAACGGGCTGTAAAAATTCAGCAGGAGATTATTGGCGGTAACGGGTTCAAAAACGCCGGCGCTATTGGCGCGATCGAGGTCGAGTGCGCTGGGTCTTTCGCGTCGGAAGTTCGCGCCTGCGAGCAGCGAGAATGCTTTGTTGTAGCGCTCAGCGTAAAGGACATCTTCAGAATTGACGTTGCGGTGCTCGCTCTGGCGGATCAAGCCGTCACCGAAGTTGGGCCGAACGTCGAGAGTGTAATAACGGTAGAAGCCGGAAAACTGGAGCTGGCGGTTCGGCGTGAGGTGCCAGATATCGTTCAGAATCAGGGAACCGTTGGATGTCTCCTCCTTTTGCCGGGCGTCGTAGGTGTCATTGGGCACGCTGGTGTTGATTGGGATTAAGCCGGGCTGGAAGGCAAAACCGTAATAACCGATGCCGTACACAGTCAATTCGTGTTTCCCGATATTGAAGACTTTCGAGATGTTCCCCTTGTATTGCTTTCGGTGTTCAAGGCGCTTAAGGTAGCCGTTTCCAAGAGAGAGCTCAAGGCCAACCCACGCTTTATTCGCGGGGTTTGAAGGGCTCCAACCGGTCACAAGATTCACATCGCGGTAGTCAGCCGTTAACCGAAACAGCGGTTCGATGCGGTCCCGCAATCCGAAAGTGATGGCCGAATTGACCGCGTTATTTCCTTCACGAACGTTGAAGGCTGCTCCATCTGTCTGAACGCTTTCAATGGCGATGGGGATGATGACATTGGGGTCGGCGTAACCGTTGCCGTGAGCGTTGGCGGGTAAATTATTGGGATAGAGGAAGCCGCCTATTTGAAAAAACATGGCGATGGGCTCGCCGTGGTCACCCGCTACACCGGGTACAAAATATTGTGGTGGTTTCACGCCGCCTGCGGGGGATTCAACCGGCATCCCGGGGATGGAGACCGGCATGCCTGGGCGTCCGGGATTAGCGTCGAGCGTTTCATCGCGGATCATGATGCGCTGCGCGGGGTCGGGCGAGAACAAGCCAAGATCGGAAACCTCAGCCGCTACGGTAACGGACTGGTTTTGGGAAGCAATTGCCGAGAACCGGATATCTTCCGTTCGCGCCGCGTCACCAGTGAGCACGATTGTTCTGGTAATGATGGGAAAGCCGGTCGCCTCCGCCGTCAGGCGGTATTCACCCGCTTCCAGCCCTGCGAACGAATAGTGCCCCTGCTCGTCTGTTTTAGACTCGTGCCGACCGGAATCCGCGCGGCGCAAAAGGCTCACAGCAGCGTTCGGGACGGGCCTACCCTGGGGGTCATTGAGTGTACCTGCAAAAGCAGTTTCGGCGAATGCCGGAACTGCACTAAGGCAGGCGATCAACACAGCGAAAAAGACCGGGGTGCAGCGTTTCATGACTGGTACCATCCTTGGGAGCATAACAGAACGTGTTACCTTTCTAAAAAACGTAATACGCAGTGTGGGGCAAAACGGATGTAGGTCCCCGGTGTTCCAGAAAAGGTCTGTTGTACTACACTTGTGGCGATCTGATATTGCTCGAAACGAACGAGTATCGGCCCGAGCAGGAAAGCCGCAGTTGAGATGGCCTGGCGCCTGGCGCCTGCATTGAGGGCGAGTGCTCCAGGCGTAGTCGGGCGGGCACCTGCGGGATTGGCATCCACACGAGTGGTGTAGTCGGCATCCGCGTCTTTCAACACGGAAGTTCACCCAACTCTGCGCCGCGTCCGCCTGCTTCGCCGCCGGTAGACCCCGAAGTTCCAAGCCACGTTCGGGACAAACCGCCACTGCACCTCCCGCGCCCCAATGGAAACCGTCCCCTCGACGCCCTCAATCGCGATCAACCGCGGCAGCAGCCTGGAGCGGTAATTCGCCGGCGTGCCGGATCCGGCAGCTTCCGATCCACTGGGCCGCCCCGAAGCGATTTGGAATCCACCATCAGGAGGTTGACTTTAATCAGAACCCCCGGCTAATCACAACGATAGCGGGAATACCCGGGAACACCTTCTTGTAAATAGGTCCTGTGGAGTTCAGTTTCGTCCTCTTTGCAAAATAAAATGACGCTTTCGCGCTTGACTGACAGACACCAGTAACTGCAAGGCCTGCTTCATCTTGCATCAGCAACGCGCGGAGCAACCGTTCCGGCGCAATCGAAGGCCGACCGTCGTCACCCTCTAGATCCGGTTGAAACGGTCGTTCCTGTCTTTCAGTGACGCGTCCACCATCGCACGGATCGCCCGTAGCGGATGGTTCTCCGGGATACGCTCCCCGGTTCGTCCGTAACTGAATAACTCCGACTGCTGACTGTCGCTGCCTCGCTTCTCTGCAGGATTGCAAATAAACAAGTCAGACCCGGGGGTTCTTCAGCAGCCTGCCAGGCTTCGGATCTTGAACAAACATAATCGTGCTCATTCGATAGCAGGATCCCTGCCGGTTAATATCGCAAATCCCTCGTCCCTGGAGCGCCCTGATCGGTGGGATTTGATATGCTGAGCGGATCAGCATCCCTGACCGGGCGAATGAGAAGGTAAGGGCTTTCAGAAAGCTGAAAACTGGAGTTCAACAGTCAAAGTATGCGCAAACTCACCCTCATCCTGGCTCCGATGTTAATCCTCCCGGCTTTCGCCACAGAGGTGATGCTGATGAACCGGATTGGGCCGTCTGTTTCAGAGCTTTATGTTGCTAACGCAGATGGTACAGCAGAGCATAAGCTGCTTCCATCCACTGGATTTGACTACCATGCCTCCTATGCGAGCGATGGCAGGTGGATTGTGTTCACTTCGGAAAGGACCGGCTCGGGACAAGCGGACATTTACCGTGTTCACTCTGACGGCACTGGCCTGGAACGCCTTACAGATGATCCGGCGTTAGACGATCAGGCCGTTTTCTCGGCAGATGGGAATGAAATAGCGTTTGTTTCTACGCGGGGAGCCACGCATCGGGCCAATATCTGGATACTTAATTTAAAAACAAGAAGCGTTCGCAATCTCACCGGAAGCTCCGAGATTCAGGGAGATCCTTTGAAACCGGACGGCTTCTTTCGTCCGGCCTGGTCCCCTGACGGAAAATGGATCGCTTTCACATCCGATCGCAACACGGAATGGAAAGGACATGGGAATGGCAGCGGATGGGAGCACGTGCAGGAACTCAGCGTTTACATTGTTCATCCGGATGGCACGGGTCTTCGGCGTATTACAGGAGCGGGAATCTGCTCAGGTTCGCCGAAGTGGTCAGCGGATTCGAAGCAGATTGTCTACTACGAGATACCAGTAGAAAGCACCTGGAACGCCCGAGTGTCCGGCTTATCGGCAAGGGCGACCTCCCAAATTATTTCCGTGGACGTTGGAACCGGAAAGCGCACCGAACAGACATCAGGCCCCGGCTTGAAAATGCAACCGCAGTTTCTTCCCGACGGCAGTGTGGGCTACGCAACCAAGTCCGGCAAGAATCAGGGTGTTGCTTACACAACGGGTAAGGGAAAATTTCCACCCAGCCTCCGGTCTCCCGCATGGGCTCCGGACGGGAAAGCGGTAGTTTACGAGAAGGTGGACTATACGCGACGGCCACAGAATCAACTTCTTTACAGTTGGGATCCGCAGTATGAATTCCGCTATACAGATGTTTTTCCAAGTTTTTCGAAAGATGGCGTGTTGCTCATCACCAGCAAGGATCTCGATTCCTCGATCGTTACCATGAATGCAGACGGAGGCGACCGGAAAACGATTTTTCAAACGGTTCAGGGCGCAGCCTTCGCACCGAGTTGGTCTCCTGACGGCAAGCGCATTGCCTTCGGTTACGGAGGCTTTCTGCAAGGGCGGCGAACGGCTGGAGCAAAGCTCATGCTGATGAACAGGGATGGCAGCAATCTGGAAGAATTGACGGCGGACCTTCCCAATGCGGGATTTCCGAGCTGGTCCGCAGACGGCAGGCAAATCGTCTACCGGTCATTCTCAGCCAACGAGAGAGGCCTTCGCATTTTCGATCTGGATCGCCGCACATCACATGTCTTAACCGACGGGATTGATAACCTGCCCTACTGGTCGCCGGATGGTAGCCGCATTGTCTTCACCCGGGCAGTGGACAACAATTTCGACATCTTCACCATTAAACCCGACGGAACGGAATTGCGACGACTGACCACATCCGCGGCAAACGACGCTCACGCCGTTTGGAGCGGTGATGGGAAGTTTATTATGTGGAACAGTGGCGAATACGGGTTCCGCGATGAAGCCGCTCTTTACGACAACTCGTTTCAACCCTATGGTTCCAATTGGATTATGGATTCAAATGGGACGAACAAGCGCCAACTTACTGAAAGCCATTGGGAAGATTCGATGCCGTGCTTCGCGAGCGGACCACATCGCTAGCGTTGTTGATCGCACGCCAAAACCAGCCGCAGAGCTCGCCATCACTTATTTAAGAACCATAGGACCCATTTCTCCCTGAACGGAATTTATCACTTTTAAGGATTCCGAATGTAACGCGAGCCCCCGACAACGGTTGGTGGGTCTGATAATGAAATTAGTGCTGGTCAAGACGTTTCGCAACAGCGGACTCAACGCCTCTAAACTGCGCGCCATGGCTCTCGAAATGGGACCCATTGTGTGGGAACGTTACAACCAGGAACGCCGGCGCATCACGCTGGACGCTCCTCACAAACCGCAGCCAGCCACCTGGAGCGATACCGGCCTGCACGCCGCCTGGCTGGGCCACAGCACCGTTCTCCTGAAGATTGATGGCATCACGCTGCTGACCGATCCGGTTCTGGGGCACCGCGTCGGTCTCAATTTCGGCCCGCTCACCCTCGGCCTCAAACGTATTGTCGCCCCCGCCCTGAAGGCCCGCGAACTGCCCCGGCCGGACATGATCCTGCTTTCACATGCTCATATGGATCATTTCGACCTCCCCACGCTGCGTTTTCTCGAATCGCCTCACACCCGCATCGTCACGGCTCCGAAAACCGGCGACCTGCTGCGCGGCGAAAAATACGCCTCTGTCCGCGAACTGGCGTGGGGCGAAGAAGCCCGATTCGGTGATCTGATAATCCACGCTTTTCAGGTAAAACACTGGGGCGCGCGCCTACGCACCGATACGTTCCGCGGCTACAACGGCTATGTCATCGAAACGCCCCGGTATCGCGTACTCTTTGGTGGCGACACCGCGATGACGGATACCTTTCGAACCGTGCGCACCAGCCGTGCCATCGATCTGGCCATCATGCCGATCGGGGCGTACAACCCCTGGATCCACGCGCACTGCAACCCCGAACAGGCGTTGAAAATGTCCGAAGATGCCGACGCGGACCGCATTCTGCCCGTCCACCACCAGACGTTCAACCTCAGTGACGAGCCATATCGTGAACCAATCGAACGCCTGATCAACATTGTTCGCGATCCGTCGCGGCTTGCACTCACCGAAATCGGGCAGGAGTTTCATTTCGTCCGCTAACGCGTTTGCACACGTTTACGTGGCTCATTTTTAAATCGTGATACGCTGAAAACCAATTCGGCAACCTATGCGACTCCGCACGGTCCTCACCATCGCCGCTTCACTGTTTATTGTGCTGGGGTCAGCCCTCGCCACGCTCGCCATGCAAACTGGCGAAACCGCCTACAAAGAATCGAAACCGCGACCCTTTCGCCAATACCCTGGTCGTGAATACCAGGACTTTCCGCTTCCGTCGGACTATCAGGAAAAGACGGAGTGGCAGTTCGCGCGTCTCATGTATCCGCAGGCTGCCGGTGGCTTCGGCGGTCGTGGTGGCGGGCGTCGCGGAGGAGGAGGTTTCGGAGGTGGCGGCTTTCGCGGCGGTGGCAACTGGAAAGAAGGTGGTTCCAGCTGGACGACCGATTACCCCCGTGCTGACCGCCATCTCTCAGCAGCCCTTCGCCGCCTTACCCGGGTGCACGTCCGCTCCGTGGAACAGCCCGTGGATCTGGACGATCAGGACGACGTCTACAACTACCCCTGGCTCTACGCCGTGGAAGTGGGGCATTGGCAGCTCACTGATTCCCAGGCGCTCAAGATGCGCGAATATCTGGACCGTGGCGGCTTCTTCATGTGCGATGATTTCCACGACGTCTACGAGTGGGAAGTCTTCGTGGCGAGTATGCAGAAGGTCTTCCCGGATCGCCACATCGTAGATTTGCCTAAGAACGAGGCTATCTTCCACACCATCTACGATCTGGACGACAAGTATCAGGTGCCGGGCGCGCAATACCTGCGCAGTGGCCGCACGTGGGAACAGAATGGCTTCCAGCCCAAGTGGGCCGGCATCTACGACGACAAAGGCCGCGTGGTCGTCGCCATCTGCCACAACATGGATTTAGGCGATTCCTGGGAATGGGCCGATGATCCAAAGTACGACGAGAAATTTTCCGCCATGGCGTTTCGTATCGCGGCAGATTATCTTGTGTACTCCATGACGCATTAGCGCGCGTCACAGCACCGATGATTCCCCTGATTTTCGCCCTGCTCGCCATTGCGCCACCCGCGGATACGACGGCGCTTGTGGAATCCGTGATTGCCCACGAAAAGGCAGAGCTGCCAAAACGTCAGCAGTACACGTTTCGCGAAGACATCGTCAAAAGACACTTCGACAAGAATGGCAAGGAAGGATCGACCGTGCGCGAAACCTTCGAAGTGCTCTTTCTGGAAGGCGCCCCGTACCGTAAGCTGATCGCGGAGAACGACAAGCCGCTCGCCGCCGCGAAGCAGACGAAAGTCGAAAAAGAAATGGCACTGGAGAAGCTTCGCCGCGTGTCTGAAAAGCGCGGCGGAATGTTTCACCGCGTGGTCAAACTTGGCGGCATCGCCATGCTCCCCACGTTCTATGACGTCACCGCAAAAGAAGAGAGTCTGCAGGGCCGCGCCGTGTGGAAGCTTGACGCCCAACCCCGTTCGGGCGTACCAACCGAAACCGAGGCGCAGCGGAACGCCGCCGGCACGCGCCGCAGCTACTGGATCGATCCCGAAGAAAAGACAATTCTAAAGGAGGAAACTGAGTTCCTGGTGGCGCTGAACGGCGTTCAGCCGGGCACCGTTTTCACCGCCGAATATCAGAAAGTGAATTCGGATTGCTGGCTGCCCGTTCGAAATACCTTCAAATGGAGTGTGGTGATGGCCAAATTCGTGAAGGGCCGCGGCATCAACGAAACCACGTTCTCCGGATTTAAGAAATTCGACGTCGACAGCTCTGTCGTCTTCGACGTCGAAAAGTAAGGCTACAGCTCCGACAGTAACCGCAGATAGGACGCATACCTGGGCCCGCCCGCCGCACGCACCACACAATCCGGATCATCCCGGTGAGCGCAGTCCCGGAAGCGGCATCCGCGATCCATGAACTCGGGAAACGCCGCTCGAATCTCGTCCAGCGTAATTTTCCCGAGCCCAAATTCACGGATGCCCGGGGTATCAATAATCCGCGCCCCGTTGCTCAGTTCATAGAGCCTGGAGGTGGTGGTCGTGTGTCGGCCTTTGCCGGTGTCTTCATTCACTTTGCCGATCGCCGCACGGTCCTCGCTGGCGAGGGAATTGAGCAGGGAGCTCTTCCCTACTCCGCTATGCCCTGCCAGCACCGCGGTGCTGCCCGCGATCATATTGCGAAGCTCGTCAATCCCCTCACCCGTGACCGTGGAACAGAAGACCGTCGGGACCTCTTCAAACATGCGCGCGGCTGCAGTGTCCCCCGGCAGATCTGTCTTGTTCACGCACAGGATCGGCTTGATGCCGCCGCGCGAGGCCGCGATCAGATACCGGTCCACCAAGCCTGGCCGGAAGGGAGGATCGGCCACCGCCGTCACAATCAGCAGGAAGTCGATATTGGTGGCGATGATCCGGAATTTATGCACATTCGCCGGATCCGTCCGCGCCAGCGTCGTGCGGCGCGGCCCGATCTCCAGCACCTTCTCATTGCGGATGGTCACTTCGTCGCCAGGCGCCACCGGGTTCTCATAACGCACCAGCCGCACCTGCCCGCCCTGCGACACTGTGCACTGCCGCACGCTCACGCTGATCACAATGGCAGGCGCACCGCTCTTATCCGCCTCGATTTTTTTCTTCGGGCGGTTCCTTCGGACGTTCAGGCCGAGGTGTTGCTCGTTCATCTCCTCGTGGTTACTCATGAGCAGGCGTCACAACTCGCGCGCAATGCGGAAACCGAGCATCCGCAAAGCCTGAAACGACGGCCACGCCGCCGACCGGGCATAGGTCCGCACATCGAACGCTTCCACGAAGAAACTCCCGCCCCGCACCACCCGATAGGCGCCCGTGGCAGGTCCCTTGGGATTCTTCCCGGGCGACGACGCATAGTAGTCACGCGAATACCAGTCTGAGCACCATTCCATCACATTACCCGCCATGTCCATGGCGCCGTAAGGAGAAGCGCCGGTGGGGAAACTCCCCACTTTCATGCCGGTATCGAACTTCGCCGTTTCCACATAATTCGCGAACGTATGATTGATCTCATTGCCCCACGGAAAGCGGCGCTGATCGGTGCCGCGCGCGGCCTTTTCCCACTCTGCTTCCGTCGGCAACCGATACTTCTTCCCTGTTTTCACGCTCAGCCAGTTGCAGTAAGCCACCGCGGAATCCCAGTTCACGCCCAGCACCGGATATGAGTCGCTGTCCGGCGTCGCGCCACCGTGATTATTTGCCTGCGTCCAGTAAGGAATCATGTCCTTCGGGGCAACACGCCCACCGGGCCAATACTTCGGGTCGTCGTACCCGGCATCATCCCGAAATTTTTTCCATTGGCCGTTGGTGGTCTCGAATTTTCCGATGTAGAAGGCATCCACGTCCACCGTGTGCACCGGTCGCTCCCGGGGCAACCCATCGCCGAAGTTGTCGCCCATTTTGAAGGCTCCACCCGGCACCAGCACCAGTTCGCCGTGCCCGTCATTCACGGTTGCCGCCGCCACGCATGTGGTGAATGCCAGTAAGACTAAACAAATCCGCGTCATTACTGTTTACCGCCAGGAATAAAATTCCCCTGCTTCAGGAAATGCTCCAGCCGCCCCATCCAGTCACTGAAGGTACCGCTCGCGTAGCCGTCCCCAAACCCGTGGTGGCCTTTCTGGTAGACATGAATCTCGGCGGTTGCGCCGGCGCGCGTCAGGTCCATGAAGAACTGCGCGGAACCGAGCGCAGGCCCCACATCACCCGCCGCCGAAAGGAGAAACACCGGCGGATAATTCTTCAGTACCTCACCCGGCGTTGCGCGACCCGGCCCGTATACAAGCGCGAGATAGTCCGGTCGCGAACTTTGCCGCTCCACCGGGTCCGTTGCGTTCGGATCCCCTGGCCCGGATGCATTCACAAATGGCCGCGCCATATTTCCGCCCGCCGAAAACCCAATGAAACCGACCTTCGCCGGGTCCAGCTTCAACTCCGCCGCATGCGCCCGCACCACCTGCATGGCGCGCTTGCCGTCGGCCGCCCGCGCATCGTCGCCATAACGCGGCGCAAGCCGGTACGTCAGTACAAATGCCGTCACACCCCAGTCGTTGTAGCGCTCCGCGATGTCGATCCCCTCCTGCCCGTACATCAGCATGATGTTGGACCCGCCCGGGGCAACCACCACCGACCCTGAATTGCGGGGGCTCTTTGGCACAAACACCGTCAGAAACGGACTATCGAGAGGGGCGTCGCCCTTTGCGCCCGGAACTTTTCCAGGCTCCCACAAAGGGATGTTGTAATTGCCGGCGGGCGCCTTCGCTTCGGCGGCCTGCAGAGCACCAGCGCAACACAGCGCCATCAAAAGTATGCGGAAACCCATTGAGCACCAGTTTCCGATTCCTGAGCGCTCCAGTCAAGCCCGTACGCCTGGCGCCGCTGCCATCGCGGCGAAAATGCTACAACTGGGGTTCCCACCCCACAATGAAGCTGAAGCGAACCGCACTGCGCAGCCTGATCGCCCTGTTTTTTGCGATTGTCGGTATCATCTACGCCGTGGCCTGGCTAGCACCTTCCATCGGTCTGTATCACGACGACGCCGTTTATCTGGTTACTGCAAAGGGCATTCTGGCAGGGCACGGCTACGTCATCGACAGCCTGCCCACGCCGATTCCGCAAACCAAGTATCCTCCGCTGTTCCCCCTTGCGCTGGCGGCGTTCGCCGCTGTATCGCAAAACCCTCAATGGCTGAAAGCGCTGCCGCTTCTGTGCGCGGCACTCTGGCTCTTCGTGACCTATAGACTTCTGCGAAAAATGGGTGCCGATGGCTACAGCGCGCTTTTGATGACCGGCATCACCGCCGCCTCTCCCGCTGTGGTTTTTGTCAGCACGAATCTGCTGTCTGAACCGCTCTTCGGGCTGCTGGTCGCCGCCTGTCTGCTTGCGCTGCTGGACGACCGCATCTTCCTGGCAGGCCTTCTGGCTGGCCTCGCCACCATCACACGAACTGCCGGCTTGCCCCTGATCGCGGCCTGCGCTCTCACCCTCATCATCCGCGCGCGATTCGCCCGCGCCGTCACGTTCACGGCGACCGCAATTCTGATCGTCGCCCCGTGGCTTGCCTGGTCGATGGCGCAGAACGTTCACGATGCTTATTACAGCGGCGGCAACTACGCTTCCTCCAGCATTCTGACCAGCCTCGCGCTCAGCGAAAAAGCCGCCGTGCTTGCGACCAACGGGCTCTTCCTGTTCTCCGGCCCGTTCTCACTCCTCACCGGCATCAACGACATTTACGCCGCGTCCTTCACGTTCTCGCTGCTGGTCCTCTGCCTGTGGAAGCGCCGCCAAACTCTGCCGGATATTTTCCTGCTGCTGTACTGCCTGATGCTGCTGCTGTGGCCGGGCCCGCCGCAGCGTTTCCTTGTCCCCGTACTGCCGCTCATTCTCTGGATGTTCTGGCGCTCCATCCGCCTTATCCCCCGTCAGGAGTTTGTCTTCGCCATTGGCCTGGTGGTCGCTTTGCTGCCGCTCGGATTCAGCCTCAACCGCCTCTCGGTTACGCGGCAAACCGGCCAGTTCCCCAGCTCCGTCCAAAGACCCAACGACTGGATCGAACTCAACAAACTCTTTTCGTCTATCCGCGCCAACACGCCACCGGACGCTATTCTCGCGGCCAATCTCGACCCGCTCTTTTACCTCAACACCGGTCGCAAAGCCGTCCGCGGCTACGTGCCGAATGGCTATAAAACTTTCTACGAGACACACGGCCAGGTGGTCACGCCGGATCAGTTAGCGGCGAACCTCACGCAGAACGGAGTCTCCTTCCTGGCCTTGACGCCGGACCGCGACTTCGCCGAATCCGCGGCCTTCCACAAATCCGTCGAAGCCCTGGAACGCGGCGGCGTTCTGGTGCCCGTGGATACCCCCGGACTTTCCCCCGAATACCGCCTGCTGCGGACCTCCGGCACACAACCGGCGAGATAGGGCTTCCATCCGGGCAAGGCGATTGTGTGGCCTACCTCAGCACGTCGCGGAAGGGTGCGGCACCGACCGACTCGCTCCAGCGGGGACGCTGATCAGCATTTGCCACGTGGAGTAACCCGGCGGCAATCCCTTTGTCCACTTTTGCCATATTGTCATAGTCCAGCTTCTGCCATTCGTCGCCTGCGGCATGGTAATCGGGATACTCGAAGGCCACCACGATGGTGTGAGCCACCACTCCCGCCAACGCAAAAGCGTAATTGTCACTGCGGTCGAAATAAGCGCCCGCATTGCGCTTCGCGTAAGTCCTGACGCCTTCCATTCTGGCGCCATCGGACACCAGCGCGGGCAGGTCAGAATACCCGGGACCGGTAAAAGCGAAAGAGCCGGTTTGCCGACCATCCTGGTCATCAGTACGGCCGAGTTGCTCCAGATTGATATTCGCGACGGTGGCCCGCAGGGGGACCAGCGGGTGACGGGTGTAGAAATAAGCGCCGAGCAAGCCCTCTTCTTCGCCATAAAGCGCGAGGAATAAAATGCTGCGTTTCGGATGCGGGGAGAGCCGTACAAGCGCTGCGGCGAGTTCGATCACGGTGGCGGTTCCGCTGGCATTGTCATTGGCACCGGGCATGGCGCCCAGATGGTCATAGTGGGCGGTGAGAAGAACATACTCATTGCGCAGAACCGGGTCAGAACCCTGCAGCAAGCCTGCTACATTTCGCGCCGTGAAGTCTTCGCGCCCGGGCTCCGCGACGTGAAGTGAAATTTTCAGTTCGCTGTCGTCTTTACTGCCCTCTTTACTGCCCTCTTTACTGCCTTCGGAAAGCGCCTCTTCGAGAGCGGCATTTGTCACGCGAAGCAAGGGGATGTTCTGTTCGCCGCGGTCGGCGAGCCAGACAGCACCGGACTCCCCTGCTCCGGGTCGGCCCAGCAGAATAATGACTGCAGGCTTCAAGGTCTTTAGACTTCGCAACTCCATTTCAGTGCCGAAGCGACGTGCGGAGCCGGCAACGACCAGTCCTTCCACGGCAGGGAGTTCGCCTTGATCTGGCAAACGAGTCACCGGAGACCCGTTCAGGTCCACGGCATGCGGAGCACGTACGCGAACTTCGCTCAGGTCCGGCTCTAAGACCTGGCCGGCATAGCTGAATGTGATGTGGAAACCCTGCATGTCCGGCGTGATGCGCGTCATGTTGGCAAGCTGAAAATAGCTGCCGTCAGGGGAAGCGGGCTGCAGGCCGGCAAGCCGAAATTGCGCGGAGATAAAGTCGGCGGCTACATCGAGGCCGCGCGATGGAGTGGCTCTGCCGCCCAGCGACTCTGAGGCGAGAAAAGATACTTTCGCACGCAGAGAGTTGGCGGAGATGTGAGAGATTGCTGCTTTTTCCGGCCCGGAAAGGCCGACAGGCGTCGCCCCCGCGGCGAGGAACGCCCACAGCACCAGCAGATTAAACTGCTTCACGGCCTATTCCGCCAGCAGCGCGGCCGCCGTTTCTTTCGCTTTCTCAAACAGGAAGCCGATCTCGCTGCCGCAGCCGAGGAAGCGCATGCCGCGTTCTTTCCAGTAGCGCGCCTGCGGTATCGCGCGAGTCTGAATGCCGGGCACGACACCGAGACGGTCGCACGTCTCGCGGATCGACTCGATGGCCTCAATCATTACGGGATGCTGGAACTCGCCGGGCACGCCCATCGAGATGGACAGATCCGCGGGGCCGATCATCACGGCGTCGATGCCAGGGACAGAAAGAATCTCTTCACGCGCCTCCACGGCACGTTTGCTCTCGATCTGCAGGACAGTCAGCGTATTGGAATTCACGTGGTCAATCATGCCGCTGAAGGTATGTGGCTCGTAGTCGGTGTGGGGTGCCATCAGGCCATAACCGCGCACACCTTCCGGCGGAAACTTCGTCCAGCTCAGAGCAGTTTCCAGAAGCCGGGGATCTTCCATGCGGGGGAAGATGATGCCGCCGGCGCCGCAATCGAGGGCGCGGGCCACGAGCGAATACTGGAGATCTGCCACACGAACCACGGGACAAAAATTGACGAGATGAGCGACGCGGCAGATATCACTGACGGTTGCAAAGTCGAAGTTACCGTGTTCGAGATCGAGGAAGGCCCAGTGGAAACCGGCGGCGGCGAGAAGGCGGGGAATCTCTGCAGAACGCAGCTGGCCGAAATTCAGGCCCAACTGCACCTGACCCGCTTTGAGAGCTTGCTTGACGAGGTTGGCGCGCATATGCAAACGATATCAGCACTGCGACGGGCGATGCGATCAACGAATTTTGACGCGCAGGTACTTCCGTGGATTCGCCTGAAGATCCGCCAGAAGCGCCTGCATGCTGCGCAGGGAGCCATTGAGGGACTCATAGAGCTGCGGGTTCTTCAACAACTCGCCGATGTTGCCTTCGCCGGCCTGCAGTGAGTCCAGCATGGCATCGGTTGAGATCAGCATCTTACGGATCCGCACATAGGAGTCTTCATCGTGCAGCATGGGCCCGAACTTGCCCTTACCAGCGTTGGCTTCTTCGAGGGCGCGCCGCAGATCCCGCAGGCTTTTGACAAAGGCGTCGTATTGGGCGTCACTGGCAAAGAGTTTTCCGGCAGCGCCTTCGCCGCGCTGAATGGCGGCAAGGGAGGCATCGGTACGCAACAGAGGTTCCCGGACCTTGCTGTAGAGGGTGTCGTTAAACAGCGAGTCGCCGACAAAGGTGCCTGGAGCGACAAAGTCCCGCATGGCTTTTTCCATGGTGCTGACTTTCTGCAGGAGATAGCGGTACTCGGCGTCACCCATCACGAACTTACCGATTTTGGTTTCACCGGAAGAGATCTGAACCAGCAGCTCATCGGCCTGGCGAAGTTCGGTTTGGAAAGTGCGTATGAGATCGGCCCGGTCATCTGCCTTTTTGAGAGGCTCGCTGCGGAGAAGGCTGCCGTCCGACAACGTCAACGGATTCTTTCCCTGCGCTATGTCGATGAACTTGAAGCCAACCAGCGTGTCAGAGCCGATGCTGGTTTCAGAATCCTGCGGAATGGATTTCAGAAAGCGCGCGACGAGCTTCATGTCCACACGCACCGCGCGCTGCGGATCGAGATAGCGTGTAATGTCCACTTTCGTCACTTTGCCGATGCGGATTCCGGCGAGGCGCACTTCGGAATTGACGGCAAGACCGGTGGAATCGGGCATGTAGGTGGCAACTGATGCCTTCGGGGCGAAAGAATCCGCGCCGCCGCCGGAGAGCAGAAAGACGAGGGTCCCTGTAATAACGGTTGCCGAGAGGAGCACGAACAAAACCCGTAACTTCGCTCCGGCAGTCGGCTTGATTTCGAGTTCGGCCATTGGCGGGGCAGGCCCCCAGCGTCAGTTTAGCAGCGAGACGGGCAGCGCCGCCGGGGCAGGCGCGAAAGGGAAATGCTAGACTTTGCCGAGACTGCATGATGCCATTGTTTGAAGTGTTCTACCAGCCCGGAAAGCTGTTTGCGGGACTTCCGGCGCAGCGCGGCGCGTGGATTTTGCCGCTGGTGCTGAACTCACTGCTGGCGGCGATTCTGAGTAAAGTGAATTTCCCCGCCCGCCCCTGGGGGGCCCATCTATTTATCGCAATCTTCTTCAGCCCGATGCTGCATGCGGTGATTGCGGGCATGCTGCTGATCTTCGGGATGATGACGCGCGAGCCGCCGAAATTCGGCACCATGCTCGCGATGGTGACGCTGTCATTCTTTCCGTACTGGCTCACACTGACAGGGACGACAATGCTGGCCGAGCCGACGAACCTGAGCGCATTTGTGAATAAGGCCACACTTCCGAAGGGATTGGATAGTTTGCTGGCGGAGCTGGACATTCTGAGCTTTTTCGAAATCGGACTGCTCTCGCTGGGATTTTCAAAGGTAACCCGCAGCAGTATATTCGCGGGATTCGCCGCGGTGGGCGGGATCTGGGTGCTTTACGTTTCGGTTAAGATGGCGGCCAGTCTGTTGTCCTGATTGACAAGCAACCTTCACCATCTCTACACTAAGTGGCAGTAGGGTAACCTATGGCGCAAACACTCAGTTTCGCGGATGCAGAGGCTGCAGGCAGTCGGGTTGCCGGATGCGGGGCCGCGAGATGTTGGGTTGCGATGTGTGATGAGCGCTGTTGTCCCGGAAGCCGGGGGGTGAGCTTTCTCCAGTAGTTCGCTCACGAAAACGGCTGCCTCAACACTTCGAGCGCTCCCGTACGGTCTTTTTTCGATTTTCTTCCCGGACGATTGCCGTATTTGCAAGCGTGAACTGCGGGGCTGGACGCGTTTGCCGGTATGCGCGGAGTGTCTGTCATCCCCCAAGCCCTTAGAAGCAGCATTCTTTTGTACCTGCTGCCATACGCCGTTCGCGAATGAGTTTCCGCTGGACGAGACGGGTGTTTGCGCGGCTTGCCGTTCGGGCCTGCGGGGCTTTGATCGCGCGGCGAGTTTCGGTTTTTACGAAGGCACGCTGCGGGCGCTGATTCATTTGTTTAAGTATTCCCGGATGCGACCACTGGCGGGGCCACTGGCGGGCTTTTTAAACAGGGCTG
>JBBQDH010000043.1:0-30065 GCA_038319515.1 Bryobacterales bacterium | reverse complement strand
CAATCGCGCGATTGCCAGACAGATGCCCATCACATCCGCCGCGCGATACGTCTGGTTCGCCTGATTGATGAAGGCCTGCAGGCGGCCCAGAATCGCCAGCTTCGCAAACACATCACCCAGCAAGGCAAACGACCCGCGATTCTCCCGCTGCACCAGGTCCGCCGCGCCCTTCTCTCTGGGCGAACGTGTATTGGTGCGCACTCCCCGCAGCCGCGTATCGAGCGCGCGCGCCGCCTGTTGCTGCGGCACCACCCACACGTAATATGCGACGCCGTAAAGCGCGCCCGCGAAGAACAGGAAAGAGAGGATCGCGAACAGCATCTACTTGTCTCCTATTTCCACCACTTCGTCGAAGATCCCCTTCGAGAGGTGAATGCCGTAACCGCGCAGCTTATCCAGGCAATGCGGCTGCACGCCAAACCCGCGGAAGCGACCGACAACCTTACCGCGCGGACTGATGCCGGAACGTTCGAATTCGAAGATATCCTGCATCTCCACCTGATCGCCGTTCACGCCCACCACTTCCGCAATCGCCGTCACCTTGCGGGAGCCATCACTCAGACGCGAGCACTGCACCACCAGATGAATCGCTGACGCCAACTGCTGTCGGATCACCTTATCCGGTACGTTCTGGCTGGCCATCATCACCATGGTTTCAAGACGCGAAAAAGCATCGCGCGGCGTGTTGGCGTGGAGGGTCGTCATGGAGCCGTCGTGACCCGTGTTCATGGCCTGCAACATATCCAGCGCTTCCGGCCCGCGCGACTCGCCGACAATAATCCGGTCCGGCCGCATACGCAGTGTATTGATCACCAGATCCCGCGCCGTCACGGCACCCGCGCCTTCGATATTGGATGGCCTGGTTTCGAGGCGTACCACGTGGGATTGCTGCATCTGCAGTTCGGCGGTGTCCTCAATCGTCACCACGCGTTCATCTTCCGGGATGAAGCGCGACAAGGTGTTCAGCATGGTGGTCTTGCCGGAGCCCGACCCACCCGCGATCACGATATTCAGACGCGCTTCCACGCAGCCACTCAGAAAATCAATAATCCCGTGTGTGAATGTGTGGTTCTTCAGCAGTTCTTCCGTGGTCAGCAGCTTCTTGCCGTAGCGCCGAATGGACATCACGGGGCCAATCAGCGAAAGGGGCGGAATCACCGCGCAAACACGCGAACCATCATCCAGGCGGGCATCCACAATGGGCGAGGAATCGTCAATTCGGCGCCCCACGTTCGACACAATACGATCAATAATCATGCGCAGATGCGCCTGATCTTTAAACCGGACATTGGTCTCCACAAGCCGCCCGGCACGCTCCACATACACGTTGTCGTAACCGTTCACCAGAATGTCTGAGATCGTGTTGTCCTTCAGCAACTGCTCCAGAGGACCCAGCCCGAACACTTCATCCTGAATCTCTTCGATGACGCGGTCGCGCTCCGGCATCGTCATCGGGATGCCTTCTTCCACCACCAGCCGCTCCACCAGCATGCCGATCTGCGCGCGCACGCCGTCTTTATTCAGCGCCTTCAACTGCTCCGGTGAGAGCGTGTTGAGCAGCTTCAGGTGCACCTGACTCTTGATTTCAAACCAGCGATCAGCGCTTGATCCGGGCCGCGCGATGGGACGAGTGCTCATGTTTTACGCCGCCACTCCGGAAACAGAGCTCAGCGGTTTGGTTGCCTTATCGACGAATGAACGCAGCATCTTGTCAATCTCCGGCGCGAACTGACGATCCGCCACCAGAGGCCGCGCCTTGTTGATTGCTGCCAGGAACGCGGGTGAATCCGGCACCCCGTAGAACACAGGCTGATTAAGTGTCTGCTTGATTTGATCCAGGCTGGCCATGCTGGAACCGGCCTTTTTCTGATACTTGCTGACCACTACTTTGATCTGATCCTGCGTGAAACCGGTGCGCACCAGCATCGCGAGATACCGCTGGGCGTTACGGATGGAAGCGAATTCCTGGCTGACGACCAGGAAGATGGTGCTCGATGCCTGGCAGGCAGCCGCCACCACTTCGTTGTTAATGTCCTTGCCTGCGTCGATGACGGTGGAATCATACTTCTCGATCAGGAAGGTCGAGAACTCGCGGAACATCGGCTCTGTGAAGTAGGCCCGCTGTTCCAGCGTGTCGCTCGGCCCGATCAGGTAGAAGCCCAGCGAATCACGGCTCACAAAGCTTTCAAACAGCGCCTGGTCCATACGGCTCAGGTTCTCGGCCACTTCGGAAAGCGTGTATTGCGGCGCGGCGCCCACCTGCATCGCTACGTCGTTCGCGGTCCAGTCCAGATCCACCGCGACCACGGACTGCTTGCGCTGTGCCAGCACCGAAGCGAAATTGACTGCCAGAGAGGTGGTCCCGATGCCGCCCTTCGTGCCGAGGAACGTATAGACCTTGCCCAGCTTACTTTCCGTCGTATTCACGCGCTTCGGGGCCCGTTCAAACCGTGCCATCGCCTCGCGGAAATCGTTGCGCTTGATCGGCTGGGTCAGAAAGTCATTCGCACCCATGCGCATGGCCTGAATCACGGTCTCGCCATCCGCGTGGTAGTGCGACACGATCACGTACAGATCCGGCACTGCCTGCTTCAGGCGTTCCAGCGACTTCAGCCCGGATTCCGTATCTTCTGAAAGGTCGACAATAACCGCCGAATTTGGATGCCGCTCGATATCCTGCATCACCCGTACATACAGGTTTGCCGAGACCTCCTGGTATTCCGACCCGATCTTGGAATTCGGGATGTTGAGCAGGTTATCCCGCACCATCTCGCGGAAATGTTCGTCGCTCGAAGCGACCATCAGGACAAAGGGAACCGACATGATCTTATGAAACCTTTCCGATGCTTACGGTATACATGTATTCTGCTCCGGGTCACACCCGTTACTCTGAATCGGCATCGACGTGGGAAACGCCGGCATCACCACAGGTTGCAGGTGGATGAAACTCACAAATCGCCGGAACTCGTAGTTTGTCACGCTCACGGTGACGGCATCCGGCACGCAGGCAGGGCTGCATTCCCCGTCGCAACTGAACGGGTTCAATGAGCCGGAATCCGGGTCACGTGCAAAGTAGTCGACGTTGATTTGAGCGATTCCGCCGCTTCGAAACTGGCTGGCATCAATGTTGACCGGCACGTGGTTCTGCATGTAGCTAACCACGTTTTGGCCATCGCCCTGCCAGCAGTGGGTGGCGGCGTAACGCGCGCCTTCGCGGGTGAATTCGACGGCGCTGTGCCACGTCCAGTACATCTCGGCAACGAAGACAATTCCGAAGGTCAGCGGCAGCAGCACCGCGCCGTAGAGAATGGCAAATTCGATGGCGGCCTGGCCCGAACGGCGGGTCATTTTACGTCCCGCCATAATGCACCTTCACCACTGGTTTGAGAAGGATCGGATCGGTCTGCGGGATCAGCGGAATCCGCACCTGGACCTGATAGCCGTTGGGGATGGAGACAACTATGTAATCCGGTGCCGTGCCGCCTGCTGCTGCGTCGCACCCGGTCACATCGCAGCTGCATGCCCCCAGCGTTTGCACCAGCGAATCGAAGCGTTGCGCGGTCACCTGAATCATGTCCGCCGTCAGGCCACCCACAAATGCCGGCTGCGAGCCGTCGGTTGTGCCGGTCATCGCGAAGTTCTTGGCTTCCAGCACCGTCAAGTCGCCTGGATCGCAAAAATTCACACCCTGCCGGTCGCTCAGGTAGCTGGCCACTGAATACACGGTTTTACGGAGAGTGTAGTAGGTATAGGTGATCTTCCCGATCTGCGCCATGCCCACCAGCAACAGCACAATTATCGGGAGCAGCATCGCCGCTTCCAGAACCATGTTGCCGCGGCGTAAACGGTGATTTCTCATTGGTGCAGAACCACCTTGCCCGGCCCGTGTGTCACGCCACATGCCGGCCCCATCGCACCCTGCTTCACCGGTGCCACTACCCCGAGGTACATGGCGGCAAAACGGGAATTCCCGTCCGCCGGATTATTCGATGAAGCCGTCACAAAACCAGTTGTCGGCTGCAGCAGGAATTGGCGGAAACCCAGCACCACCATCGTGCCGGCGGTGGTCGAGAGCGCATCCATGATGGGCACGGTAATCAGGCGTTTGCCATTCCCCTGGTACGACTGGTAGTCGGTCTGGGCTGCGACGTCGGTATCGGCAGTATAAGCCGTGGTGAGCGTGGCGACGTCGCCCACCAGATTGCAAACCGGGAACTGCGTGGGGTCAGTAAAGCGTGCATTGATGCCGCACATGGCGTTCTTCACGGAGACGGGCGTGGTGACCGCACAGTTGCCTGGTGTTGCCGTGGCCCAGATATTTTCGGTGTTGCCGATGATGGAGCAGGACAACGCGGGTGTGGGGGTTGGCAGCATTCCCTGCGCGCCGGTTCGAAACAGCTGTTGATCTTCCGTGAACGCAATCCCGGTATTGAAACGGTCCACAATCAGATAAGGCACACGAGGGGCTGCCGTGCCTGCCAGCAGCGCTGTTTGCACTCCGTTGCATTGGAAGCTGAACGTGTAGATGTTGCCGGGGATATAGCCGAAGTCTGTCAGATCGTCGGCGCTGATGGCCGCAATCGCATAGGGGTCAATGCCGCATGCTGTGCAAACCGGTGCGCTGACTCCGGCAACGGCTGCAGCGGCAATGCTGGTCTTGCGGCTCTGGCCCAGCGAAAGCAGGGAAAAGAAAACCAGGGGGGCATCCGCCGTCAGATTCATGGTGACGTGCCGGGCCGTGGTGCCGTCCGCGCCGGATGCCGCGCCAATCTGTCCTAACGCGGCGTTGGCTGCCACAACATTGTCGAAATACGCCGGTTCCTGCACCAGACTGGTCAGCAGCGCTCCGTCCTGCCCCACCACGGCCGATCCGAAGTTGAATTTGTTCCCATCGCCCAGTGAGTTATCGAGAGTATTACGCGCGGCCAGCGAGGCAGCATCGGTCGCTCCCACTGTGCCGTTCAGTTGCGAAGCCGCAGCCATCGCCATGGCGCTCGCGGCCTGATTCAGTTCGCCCCTGACAAGATAGATGCGCCCCAGATCGACAGCAAAGCCCATCATCCCCAGCACCACGGGAACCATGATGACCAGGAACTGGATGGACATGCTGCCGCGTACTCGGGAACCGCTATTTCTTTGGTTCCTGTTCACCACGAGGCCCCACGAACTGCGCGGCTTTCTTGCCGTCTTTCTTCGCCTTCTCTTCCGAGTAAGTCGACATGAACTCGACCGGGAACTCCGGCAATTTCGCCTTTTCTTCCGGCGACAGCGCCTTCACGAAGTGTGGCGTAATCACCACCAGCAGTTCGGAATTGGTCTTCTTCGTCGAACGGCTGCTGAACAGCGCACCGATGATCGGGATACTGCCCAGACCGGGGAAGCGTGCGATTTCCTGCACGACCCGATTGTCCAGCAAACCCGCAATCACGAAGCTCTCGCCGTCCTTCAGGATCACTTCGGTTTCCGCCCGGCGTTGCGACAGCGCGGGAATCAGGAAGCCCTGCAGCGTGACGGCATTCGCGAAATCAAGCGTGCTGACTTCGGGCGAAACCTGCAGATTGATTGACCCGTTCGGCGTCACCGTCGGCGTGAAATCCAGCTTGACGCCGAAGGGCTTGAACTGCACGGTAATAACCGGCGCGACGGAGCCGCCTGTCGATGTCGTCGTCAGAATAGGGAAGGGAAATGAACCACCCGCCAGGAAGCTCGCCGTCTTGCCCTCTACCGTCATCAGATTCGGTTCGGCCAGAATCTGCAACACGTTTCGCGATTGCAGGGCCTTGATTGTCGCGCCGATGTTGATATCGGGGCGGTAGATAAACAGATTCAGCAGATCGGCGAAGTTCACACTCTGGGTACCGGTCGGCTGCAATTGACTGAATCGCGGCGACTGGAACTGCCCGGTGGAGAGTTCCCCGGTGACCTTGCCATCCCGGCTGAAAAGATTGATACCCACCTCATTCAGCGCCGTGCGATCAATGCTGGCGAACTTGACCTGCAGAACGATCTGCCGTGGTTCGGCGTCCGGCGGCGCCGTCACCAGGTTCACCACTGCCTTTGCGTGGGTTTGTGCCAAAGCGCCTGCCTGCTTCACCTGCGCCCAGCTCTTCGCTGTGCCCGACAGCACCATCGTCTCGCCCTTGCCGGTTACTTCAATGGCGCTGCCTGGCAGTTGTGCCGTGAATTCCCTTTTGAAGGCGTCGAAATCGCTGGTGTCCGGCACCACATCCACGTCGTAACGGAACGGGCTGGTGCCCTCCCAAATCACAACCGTCGTCTTGCCTGCCAGTTTCGCGTTCACCATGACTTCGCGGGGCGAGATGACAATGACATCGGCAATTTTCGGTTCCGCCGCCGCCACCTGCTTCACATCGCTTGCAAACTGCAGCAGTTCGCCCCGACCAGCGGTGAGCGTCAAAGTTCGGCGAACAGGCGCGGTCTGGGCCGTTAACAACGCCGTGATGGTGAGGGCGAGGCCCAAAACCTTAATCATGAAACACTTCCTGAACATGTTTTTCACCACGGAAAACCTCCACCACAGCGCGTGGCGGGGGCGGCGGGGCGGGTTTCTCTTTCACAATCGCCACGGGCGAGGGGGGAATCTTTGGTTTGTCACCAGACAACTCCGCCCATGCCCTGGGGTCATTCAGATCGGGCGAGTTGCGCAACCTGTTCGATCCCGCGACTTTGGAGCGCATTGCGGGATCCAGAATGTCGGTATTGACCGGCTTCCCGTCGACGCCGGTTGATTGATCCAGCGGGTTGCGAAGGGAGAGTCCAATTTTTCCCTGATTCTTCGCGAGTTCCAGCTTTTGCGCCTGCTCCGGGGTGACCACCAGCGTGGCAACCGGAACCTTGGTGGCTTTCGGATCGATCGCCTGATTCACCACCACACTGCGGCCAACTGCCAGGACACGTATGTTTTGCAGGATCGTGGAAGTGATCGCTTCAGCCATGGTGCCGGGCCGCGTGAAGAGCACGTCCACATGGGCGCCTGGCTGAACAAGTCCGGCCACTCCGCTGACATCGGTAATGGAAACGGCAACTGCACGATAGCCAGGTTCGATTGTTGCCGGAATGCCGTCCGCTCCGTTCAACTGCGAAAGGCTGGTGTTGATGATGGGTTCATTCGCGCTGATCGGAAACAGCACGGCGCGGTCGAGTGCGTCTTTGTCTTTGTATACAGCGCCCTTCGGCAGGTCACGCTGCAGCACGGTGACGTTTTTCAGGTCCCCTTTGCGCACCAGTTGCCCGATTGCAAGGTCGTGCACGGCAGCCAGCACAGAGATGCGCTGCTCTTTCTGCGGCGCGATAGTTTTGGCGTATAGAAACCAACTCAGCAGCGCAGCCATCAGGGCTGCGGCGCCGAACAGGATGATGATGCGTTGACGATCCATCAGGCTTTTGGGTCTCCAAGGAGTACAGTCGTTCGGTCGCGGTAAAGCTCGGTCCAGCCCTGCGCTTCAAGCGCCGGGATCAAAGAATAATCCACCGGCAGCAAAGCATGGGTGAAGTGCCACTTTGCGAATTCGGCTTGCCAGCCCGGACGCACCTGGACTATGCGCGAGTACCGGCGGAGGAAATCCGCGCCATAGAAATCGCTGCGCCCGTCAAAGAAGACTTTGCGGTCTCCGTTGAAGCGGTATATAAGGTAGCCACCAAATTTATCCGGTGCGAAGACTCGGGCTGTTGCCGGCAGTTCTGCAACTTTCGCGGCTGCGGCCACGGGAAACTGATCGGTTGGGAAGCCTGGGTGCGAAGCATGCAGAACCAAGTAGAGGGCCACTGCCACGAATGGCACAAGCGCGGCGCCGTTCAGTCCCCCGTCCAGCCGGAGCAGCCGGTCACCGTAGTTCAGAACCTCATCGAGCGCCTTGCGGATTCGGGCTGTAATCCCGGCCTTGCGCAGAGCAGCGGTCAGTGATCCGTTGGCGAGCGGCAGCAGCAACAGCGCAGTCACAGGCAGAATGCGGGCTGACCGAAGTGCCCCGGCGGTTAACAGCAGGGCAAGCAGAAATCGTTCCGGGCGACGTTCCGAGAGTGCGGCGACTCCGCCACAGACCCCGATCAGCAGGGCCAGGATGATCTGAAATGATCCGTCGGCGTGAAAGTTAAAGCTTTGAAACTCGCCGATGCGGTCGAGCAACTGCGCGTCCGCAAGGTAGGCGATCACGTGACGGTGGAGGTGCCAGCCGTGCGGATTCACCAAAGATCCGGCCAGAGCAGCGCCCGCAACGGAAGCAAACCAGGGTGCGCGGTCGGCGTCTTCGAAATCCCAAATGGCCTTCTTCAGCCAGTTACCCGCGGCGTAAAGCAGGGCGATCACCGGCCCTAAGAAGAAACTGCCGTGCATGTTCGCCCAGACCATCCCGGCCAAAGCCACTGCGGCCAAATGCGATACGCCGGGTTTCTCGCGCAGGGTTTCGCAATACCAAACCGTCCCGAGTAGAAAGAGCCAGCTAAAGACGTGCGGGCGGGCCAGCCAGTGCAGATTCGTAGTGGAGAGCAGCGGTGAGGCGAACAGGCAGGCCAGTATAAAGTTGCCGCCCGCAGCCCAACTGAGCCGGAACCACATCCAGATCGAAGCGGCGATGGCGAGAGTGTAAACCAGAGCCACGCCGGCCATCCCTGCAATCTGAAAAACCGAACCCATTATTACGTCTGCCAGCCACTCCCACGCAATCCACGCCTGACCGGCCTTTGAAAACGAAAACGGGTCAATTTGTGGCAGCCTGCCGGAATTGAGCATCAGCTCACCTGCGCGGATGTGCCAGCCTGCGTCAGAATCCCGAAACAGGGCAGAAGCTCCGCCATAAAAAAACAGCAGGTAAACAATCGAAACCATGGCCCCCGTGAGGGCCAGATCCGGCATCAGCCATGCGACCGCACCGCGCCTTTGGGAAAAGGGGCTGATGGCCGCGAGGACTGCCGGTCCTCCCGCAGGAATGGGATCAAATGAATGCAAAGGCGGGCTCGTTACTGCTGTGTCGCGCCGATGCTGGAAAGGTCAGCCGTGATGCTCGAATACAGGCTCGCGATACCCTGCGAGAGCGTATTCACCGTGGTGATGAGCGCGAGGCCTACGGCCGCGACGATCAACGCATACTCGACAAGGTCCTGACCCTGCTCATCACGTACAAACTTCGTTACAAAACCCAGAGTTATTTGCTTCATAAATTTTCTCCGTTCATCGTGACGCAACTGTGGCGTCGGAATTGATTGTTTTTTGGCCTTCCGGGGCACTGTTCCCCCGAAGATTTCGCCACGCATTCACAAGGCGTGCCCATCCGGCCCGAACCCCGTTCTGCGGGAGATGTATCTCCGCCGGCTGGCCGTCGAGTTCGGAAAGCAGCTGCAAATTGCTCAGGGCAGCAGAATGAGACCGATTATATCGCAGGGCGATTTCAATCTCGCGATGCGCCTCCGCATACTTGCCCGCCTCAATAAACGCCACCGCGAGGTTGCTGTGCGCGGTTGCCGGATCGGTGACAGACTGCAGATGCGCCACCGCGTCTTTCGTGTTCTCGCTGTCCGCCGCGCTCTTGCTGTCCGGAATAAGCGCCAGCGCCAGATTGTTCTCGGCTATCACTGAGTGCGGGTGCAGCCGAAGCGCAGTGCGAAATTCGGTGGCTGCTTCCGTGCGCTTACCCTGGCGCAGCAGGCAAAACCCGAGATTGTTATGGAACTCATCGCGATCCGGCGCAAGCGCCAGTGCTTTCCGGTGAGCTTCTTCGCCGGCTTTCCAGTCTTCGCCGTCATCCCGAACCAGCCCGAGCCATGCCCAAACCGCCGCCCCTGCCGCAGGATAAGACACTGTGAAGGCTGCCAGCATCTTCCCTGCTTCCGCCGTTTGCGAATCGGCACGAAGCATTCTGGCCAGCGCGATGTGGGCTTCGTCAGAATCCGGCGCGCGCTCACAGGCAAGGCGCAGGTGTTCGACAGCAACCTCATTGAATCCAAGCTGCACATATCGGTCGGCCAGGGCCAGTCGCGTGTCCAGGTCCCGCGGATTGGCATCCAGCCGCGCCCGAAGTGAGGTCAATGCGAAATCTCCGTCGGCCGACTGGACCGCGTTTAAAACCTGCTGCCGAACCGGCGCCGGCGTAAATCCTTTGGGCGTGGCGGACGAAACCGTCCGATGCCCGGCGCAGGCGGAAAGCAAACAGGCGGCTGTGCAAACCACGCTGCGGCTCGTGTCGGTGAAGTTTCTGATCAAGCGGCTTCAAACTCCAGTTGGTCTCCGCATTCGGTGCGGGTGGATGCAATGACTCCGGCGGGAAATTCAATGACGGAGTGAGCCGGAAGACAGAACGAAATCCGCCAGGGGCGCAGGTTCGGCACCACTTTGCGGACTCGTTTTTCCCGGGTAATGTACACCACGTCAATCGTGAACTTCATAAAGAATGTATGAATACCTTCACACGGGACAATCCACAGTCCAAACCCCGAGTCGAGTCCCCGATGCTTTAAAAGACCGGTCTGGCGCTCGTTGCTGGTGCGGGCCGAAGTGACCGAATCGCCCAGAACTGTACCGCGCGTCACATTTTTCACACGAAATTTCAAGAACCTTTTTATAGCATGAACTGCGTCACAATTGTAGGAAAAGAACAGTGGGAACTTTTTGAGGGTATAATTGCAATTCTGGTTTGGGCCTTTTTTCCGTTCAGGAGTTCGTGTGGTGAAAATCTCGTTTCTTACCCGGTTGTCATTCGTCGTTTTCGCCGCCTGTTCGTCGGCTTTGCACGCGCAGAACTCTGCGGCTACTTTCGGCAAAGTGATTACGCTGGGCGGCACGCCGTCCGATATGGTGCTGGACGAGTCCCGCCGCCTGATCTACCTCGTTAATACGACAGCCAACCGGGTTGATCTGTTCAGCACTACGACCAACAGTGTAATCGGCAATATCTCTGTGGGTACGGCACCGCTTGCGGCAGCGCTTTCCCCTGACAAATCTCTCCTCTACGTCACCAACGGCGGCAGCCTGAGTGTGAGTGTAATTGACCTTGCGACCCGTTTTGTGACGCAGATTGTCACCGTCCCCGCCGCCCCGCAGGGTGTGGAAGTGGGTGCTGACGGCACGGCCCTGATTTCGACAGCCGGGACGGCCGGTGCGAACACTCTTCTGTTGTACGACCCGTCGCAACCGCTTGTCAGCCAACTGACTGCAATCGCGACACCTCCCCCACCTTCGACGCCTGCGCCTGCCACCACACAAACCCTCACACGGCCCGACACGACATTTTTCAGCAAGCTGATCCGGACGCCCAATGGCCAGTACATCATCGGCCTCACCGTGCCGACCACAACACAGACTTACCTGTTTGTTTACGAAGTGGCCTCACACAGCATTTTGCGCAGCAGGACGGTAACCGGCCAATCGACGGTGCTCTCCATCTCGCCCGATGGTTCGCGCTTTATGGCGGGGTCGACACTGTATGATGTCGCCACTCTGAATATTCTCGGCCAAATGAACAATGCCAACGCGGCGTTCCCGTTCGGCCAGGCGTTCAGCGTGCGGCAAAACATCGGCGGCAGCATTTTCTCCGCTGATGGCAAAACGATCTACGGCGCGTTCAATGTAGCGACCTTCACCAACCCGCCGCCGCCCTCGAATTCTTCCACGCTGCTGATTACCGATCCGAACAATCTTGCGATCCGGCTGGGGATTCGCATGCCGGAGAGCATCGTCGCCAAAATGGTAATGAGTTCGGACGGAACCAACGCCTGGAGCCTCTCGGCTTCCGGCCTGATTTATCTGCCGCTTTCGACACTGTATACCTACCCGATCCTGATGCCGTCCACGACGCAGGTCTTCCTCTCGCAGAACCCGTGCAACCCGGGTCTGGCGCAGGGCACCATCCAGATGACGAATCTGGGTGCAGGGAAGCTCACGTTCGCGATCACCACGATTTCTTCCGCGCTTACCACCTCGGTTTCGAGTGGTGTTGCCCCTTCCAACATTGTTTTCACGATGGAACCCGGTCGCCTCGGGGTTTTGCGCCAGGCCGGAACCAACCTGACGACCGGTGCGGCAACCCTGCAGGGCGTGCCGTTTGACGTCCAGACGGCTTCGCCCGACGCGATTAATATCCCTCCGGTGATCCGCGTCTATATGAACTTCCGGAACGCTGACCAGCGAGGGGTTATTTTCCCGCTCCCGGTGATCCCCAATAATTCGCCCGTTGCAGGGCAGATTCAGGGCAACACCGGGCTGGTTGGCGGCGACCAGGGGCTTGAAGATATTGTTCTTGATCAGCCCCGCAATCGCATTTACATTTCAAATGCCGGCTACAACCGTGTGGAAGTCTTCGACACCGTGAACCAGATATTCCTTGCCCCCATTTCCGTTGGCCAGCTTCCGCACCAGATGGCGCTCAGCACGGACGGCAACACGTTGTACGTGGCCAGCACGGGCGGCGAACTGATTGAGATTGTTGATCTGACCATCGGCAAAGACGTGGGCCACATCAACTTTCCGCCGATTCCGCGGCAGGCGGGCGGAGTTACTGCCCAACTGCAGTATCCGCAGGCGATGGCGCTCGGCAACTCCGGCCTGCAGTTTGTCACGTCCACCGGCGCTCAGTGGAAAGTTGTCGGCGGTAACGCAGTTCCGCGTCCACTTACCACCATCACGCCTACCAATTTAAACACTCCCGTAACCATGCTCGCCTCGGCGGACAACTCGCGGATTCTGACGCTCTCCGGGAACGGATCGGGTTATGTCTATGATGCGTCTGCCGATGCTTACATCGCGGGTGCGTTGCTCTTCCAGGCACAGGTTCAGACATACTACGGAGCTCTCGCGCTTGGACCGGCACAGAGCTGGTACGCGCTTGGCGGCCTGTTCACCAACCCCTCACTCACCTTGCTCGGTGGTTTCCAGAACCCGGCCCAGGTCAACACAGGCCAGCCACGCAATATCGTAGCCACCGCTCCGTTCGATCAGAGCAACTTCATCCGGCTTTCGACCCCGGTCAAGGCGAACATCGGGTCAGTTCCCACCACCGATCCGCGCCCCACCCTGGAGATGATCAACATCGCCAATGGCGCTGCCCGATTGCTGGCGGTTGCGCCCGAAAATCCGCGCTTCACGGTGACCGCGAACAACCGCTTTAATATTCCGGCCCGGTCCATGGTGATTGACAAGGACAATGTCGCCTACATCATTACCCTGTCTGGTCTGAGCGTTGTGCCGCTGACTCCGAACGGGGTCACGATTCCCGCAATAGCCACCACGGCCCGCGCCATCGTGAACGCCGCAGACGGTTCCACCAATCTGAAAATCGGCAGCGTTGTGAACATCAGCGGCACGAATCTGGCAGCTTCTTCCGTTGCCGGCCAGCTGCCTCCGCCCACCGTGCTGGGCGGATCGTGTGTCACTTTTAACGATGTGGCGCTGCCCCTGCTCCAGACGGCTTCCGGCCAGATTCAGGCGCAGATTCCGACCAATGTCACTCCTGGTACGAACGTTGTCCAGGTGCGCTCGCTTGCCACCGGTCAGCAGAGCGCTTCTGTGCTGGTTACCGTGCAGGCCGCGTCGGGGTCCGGCGGCTCCACCAACAGTGGGTCTCCCTCGGTTGACGAAGGTCGCGGCAAGAATCGCATTATCGTTAAATAGACCTGCGCGACCAGGCCCTGAGGGGTGCGTGACAGCACGCACCCGTTCGAACTGCTGATTTCTCAATACCTTTGTTTGCAGAGCTTCCTTTTTGGCCCGGCACGTGCATACATTGGAAGCAAATGCCGGTCATCTATCTCCTCTGTACCGGCGCAATAAGTTGCAGGCGCAATAGCACCTGCTACTGGTTCAGCACTGTCCGATCAATCGGCGCGGAGCCGAGTTCCCGTCGCATTCGAACTGGACCCTCGAATGCACGGGAATTGCTCTATCCCCAAAAGGGACGTCTGATCGGGCAGCCTGCTGATTTTCTTTAAAATAAGGTGTATCCATGCCAAAGTTCACAAGCATTCTCTTCCCGGTGGATTTTTCTGACCGTTCTCAGGCCGCGGCTCCGTTCGTCCTCTCCATGGCGCAACGGTACGGCGCAAAGGTCTTCCTGCTGCACGCCGTTCAACCCCCACCGCCTCTGTACGCGGGGATGAACTCGGTGTACCCTCAGACCATTGATTTTTCGGCCGTTCAACAGGATCTTATGATCCGCCTCCGCCAGTTCGCAGAAACGGAACTGCCCAAAGTCGAGGTTACCTGCGTGGTGGAAATCGGTGACCCCGCCGGCGCTATCATTTCTTACACGGAACTGAATGGCATCAGCCTGATCGCCATGCCCACGCACGGTTACGGAGCGTTTCGCCGCGCTCTTCTCGGGTCGGTCACGGCCAAGGTTTTGCACGACGCGAAGGTTCCTGTGTGGACCAGTGCCCATGCGCCGGAGCCCTCCCATCGCGCACACCCGAAGCCCCGTCACATTCTGACTTCGCTCGATCTAAAAGAAGAAAGCGGGCATGTTCTGGAATTCGCGCTGGAGCTTGCAGCCGAGGCGGATGCCACGGTCGAAATTGTTCACGTAGCGCCGGAGGGTGTGTTGAGTCCGCAAAAACCGGAACACCGCATGCAGGAATTACTGGTGCAGACTTCTGAAATGCCGGGCAGCCCCGTGGCGGAAACCACTGAGGCTTCTGTTGAAGTTTTGAGTGACGGCAACGATATTGCGAAACTGGTCCGTACCATCTCACTGCGTAAGCGGATTGATCTTGTCGTGATCGGTCGCGGCGTGATTACCGGCCCGTTCGGAGGCTTTCGTACCCATGCCTACGGGATTATTCGCGAGGCTCCGTGCCCTGTTCTAAGTGTTGCCTGATGTCTTCCAGCTGGGCCACATGGCGACGTGAGTGGCCCGCCATGATGATCAGTAATTCATAGCCGTTCACCGCACCAAGGAGGGGATGGGGTGCCGTTAACCCAAACAGGTCCAGCTCCGTTTCCTCTGCAAAACGAACCGTGCGCGTGCGCTCTTCGCTGAACTGCCGGATTGCCTCCGCCATACTGCCGAACCGACCCGTCGGGTGCACACGTTGGGGTGCCGGCGCTTGTCGGTTCCGGTCCAGCACCATCCTCGCTAACGATGCCTCCCGTTTCGGGTTCTCCGAGGATGATTCCGTCGGCGTCGCCGCACCCAGAATCCGAAACATGCCGTGCTCCGTGATCGTCACATGTTCAGCGATCTGCAGGGCGGACCAGCATTCCGGTGTGGAGCTCCAGGTGACGGACTGTGCGGGGAAAGCACGCGCGGCCAACTCAAACGCCTGCCTGCTCTCTTCCAGAATTCGAACGATTTCCGCTCTTCGCTCTGTGTTCATCATGGTCGGGTTGATGTAAGCTTAACATCGCAATGATTCGAGTCTACTCTCTTTCCCTTCTGGCCGTCATGAGCTTATTCGCTGCTGAAAAGGTCACCACGGGCCCCGCCAAACTGGTTTCCGAGTCCGGAGCCCGTGAGGGTCCTTCCTGGGACCCCATCACCGGCATCCTCTATTTCGTCTCCGGCAATAACGTGAATAAGCTGACGCCCGCCGGGAAGCTGGAACACTTCCGTACAGACGCCCCAGGCGCCAACGGCACGCTCGTGGACCCGCAGGGCCGGATTCTGGTCTGCGAAGCAGGTGGACGCCGCGTCACCCGAACCGAGAAGGATGGCGCGCTGACAATACTCGCAGATGCCTTCGAAGGGAAGAAGCTGAACTCCCCGAACGATCTGGCGCTGGACTCGAAGGGGCGCATCTATTTCACCGATCCCCGTTATGGCAGCACCGACACGATGGAAATCAAAGACGCGGAGGGGCGGCTGATTGAAGGCGTCTACCGTATCGATGCGCCGGGCAGAATCACGCGCATTCTCTCGGGTCGGATTGGCGCTGAAATGGAGCGTCCCAACGGGATTCTGGTGTCGCCGGACGACCGCTATCTTTACCTTGCCGATAATTACAACAGCCGTGCAGGGGGAGCCCGCAAGTTGTACCGCTTCGATTTGAAGCAGGATGGCACGGTCGCCGCCGCCAGTCGGAAGCTCATCTTTGACTGGAAGACGGCGCGCGGGCCGGACGGTTTCAAGATGGACCGGAAAGGCCGCCTCTACGTCGCCGCGGGCCTGAACAGGCCGAGCGCGTTTGAGACGGTGGATGAGTTCAAAGGCGGGGTTTATGTGCTGTCTCCCGACGGCAAATTGCTCGAATTCATCCCCATGCCCATGAAAGATGAGAGCACCAACTGCGCATTTGGCGGGAAAGATCTGAAGACGCTTTTCATCACCGCGGGGGATCAGTTGTGGAGCGTGCCGGTTCGTACGCCGGGACGGATCAGCGCGATTCGGTAGAAAATTGACTTGACCGGCGCGCTATTACGTCATACGATACTACGTGAGACGTAATATCGTATGACGGATCCTACTTTGCTCGTTCTGACCAGTCTGGTGGATGGTGATAAGCACGGCTACGCCATGATGGAGGACATCGAGCGTTTCGCCGACGTCCGTTTGGGACCAGGCACGCTCTATGGCGCGATCACCCGGCTGGAGCAAAAGGGCTGGATTCGACCGGTGGCGTCTGACGATCGCCGCCAGCCGTACGCGATCACCGGCGCGGGCAGGGAATTCCTCACGAGTGAACTGGAGCGAATGAACCGGGTGTCGCAAGCTGCGGCGCAGAGGCTGAAACATGCGTGAGGGGGTGCGGAAATTCCTGGTGGGCTTTTATCCGCGTGCGTGGCGGGACCGATACGGTTCTGAATTCTCTGCGCTGCTGGAAGACTCCGGCGGAGGTTGGCGGCATGTTCCCGACGTACTGAAAGAGGGAGTCGCGATGCGTTTCAGTGGGATAGAACTGCAAACTTTGGTGGGGTTCACGATGGTGGGTCTGGTGATCGGCGGCGTTCTGGTTTTCCGCATGCCGGAGCGGTATCAGTCCCGGGCTTCCATGATGATCTCCGCCAACACCGTGAATGACCGGCCAATGGATGCCGTAGCCCGGGAGGCCGTGGTCCGGTTGCAGAGTCGCAGTTCCCTTGCAAACCTTATGCAGGAGCCGGGGCTTGATCTTTATAAGGCCGAGCGCTTGAGAATGCCTGCTGAGGATGTGGTCAGGCAAATGCGCGAGGACATTCGCATCCACATCGATCATGCGACTATTTCGGTGGAATACGTGGGTCAAAACCGCTTCGCCGCACAGCGGACAGTCCAGCGGTTGATCACGAAGCTGATCGACGAAATGATCCGTGACTCTGCGTCTGTCAGCGTTCTCAGTCCGCCAGGCCTGCCCACCAGGGCGGAACCGCGAAAAGGCATGGCAACCATTCTGTACGGGTTGATCGGCGGTCTGGTCCTGGGTTTCGCTGTGCTGCTGATTCGCCGCTGGCCGCTCCTTGCAGGACGTTGGCTCGGGCTCGCCGCAGTCTGCCTTGTGCTTTCGGTGTTCCTGCCCTACAACTACGAATCGACTGTTGTCATCCAGACCAATGGGGCGCCGCCCAATATGGTGATGCGGGAAGTGCCCGGCCATTTGCAAATCGCCCCTTCGGAGATTCCAGGCTTTCTCAAGATCCGCGCGTGGGGAACGGACCGGTTTGAGGCGCAGCTCTCTGCCGCATCGGCAACCGCATCTTCGATGCTCCGGAATCCGGAAATGGAGGTTGTTGACCCGCCGAGCCTGCCGACGAAGCCGACCGGTCTCGCACGGGGTCCGCTGCTGCTTGCGGGATTATTGTCAGGCCTGAGTAGTTGTGTCATCGTCTGGAGTAACCGGCGCAGACGCCTGAGGTTCAGCCATGCATAGCGCGTTGCGGAGGTTCCTGATCAGGCTCTATCCCCAAGCCTGGCGCAAGCGCTACGGGGCGGAGTTTGAGGTACTGCTGGAAGATTCGGGCCGCGGCAATGGTGAGATTTTCGATGTTCTGAAAGAAGGGGTTTCTATGCGGGTGCGCTCGGGGGAATTTCGATATATTGTGGCCTTTGCCATGGCGGGCCTGCTGATTGCCGGGGGCATCTCTTTCAGCATTCCGAACCGCTACAGGTCAACGGCGGTTGTTGAAGTCCGCAACGCTTCGGTAATGAACAGCCAGTCCTTAACGGATTGGGTGATCGATTTGGAGAGATCGGTCCTCAGCCGCACCTCACTTTCCAACCTCATCCGGACTCTCAATCTCTACCCCGCAGAGCGCGCGCGAATGCCCATCGAAAACGTAATCGAAGTCATGAAGAGTAGGGACTTGAGGATCTTCATCGGCCAAACACCCAAAAAGCCAGGCAACTCCGCATTTCAGGTTGCCTTCACCGGCGGTGATCGCGTACTCGCAAGCCGTGTCACTGCCTCCCTCACCCAAAGCCTGTTCGCCGCTCTGGCATCTCAATCAAAGGATGTTCGGATTCTCGACCCTGCCAGCCTGCCCACAACTCCTCTCAGTCCGAACCGGTTGACCATCTCTATAGCCGGATCGGTGGCCGGACTGTTCTGCGGACTTCTTTTAATCCGGTGGCGGCGGTTGCGCCAGGTCCGCACAACCGCCGCCACCGCAAACTAATTTCTCGGATACCTCAGCACCGTATAGCTTGTCAGTGCGATGCCGTCCGAACCCGCTCGCGAAAGAGCAGCCAGCAGATCCACCTTCACCCCGTTTTGCGCCGGAGCACTTAAAATCCCCGGCAGAAAAGCCAACACCGTGCCCCAGCTTTGCACCGTTACCTGCGCTCCGGTGGAACTGAGAGACGCCTCCGCCTGACCAGCCACTGCGCTGTCCTGCACACTGCCATGGCGAGCCAGAACCGTCGAGTCGCCCCACTTTAGCTGCACGTCGAAGGCGGATGCGGTCCCGGTGTGGGCAAACGTGAACCGCACTTCGATCCGGTCGCCCGGGTGCAGGCCCGACGCGGCTATATCACAGCTCCCGAGCGATGTCATCGTGATCAGGCTGGTGGCGCGCCCGTTTGCGCTGCACAGCACCTGCGCCACAGATGCACTATGGCCACCCCCCGGCCCCGTCAGCCCGCCAATGTTTGCCGAAGGATCCATCCGGTAGCTCGCAACGATGGTGTCCTGTGGCTGCGGGGTCGCGCCGGTGACAAAATCCAACGTCGATCCCGTCAGGGTGTAGTCGAACCCCGCCTTCATGTACATTCCATTGCGGAAGAGCATCAGGCTGGTGCCGCTCGGCGAGTTCGCCAGAGTAAAGGTCTTGTTCGCACCATCCACCAGACCGCCCGGAATCTCGCCATCGAAGAACGCGGAGGCTTGCCCGCCGCAGGGCCCTGCGGTTCCGTCCGTATAGACGCAATCGCCGACATTGCCAACCACGGTTTCAATCTGTCCATTCTGGTTGATCACGGCGACACTGCCCGTGCCAAATCCGGCGCCTTTCACAGGTCTCTGTGCCAGGTCCGCCACCAGCCCGACTACGGTGGATTCCAGAATTGGCGTGGCGTTGCCGGCAGATGGAACCGTGCCGGCCAATGAACCGGTTCGAACGTCGGCCACCCGCACCGGCTGGGTGCTGGGTGATACGGTCCAGGTCTCACTAAACTGTTCCAGTCCGTCGCTCTGGTAATTTACCGTATAGGTATTGGCGGGCGACTGTGCGCTCGCATTGGGTGCCAATTGCAACTGCAGATTGCCATTCGAAACCCGCACTACCTTGCTCTGTTGCACGATGGTTCCGACATTGTTCGCGTCGAAAGTGCTCCAGTGGATTGTGAGGCTGCCGGTGAATCGCGTGCCGTCGGCGCGGAACAGGGTGTCCTGTATGGTGGTTAGCCCGGATTGGGCGAAGGCGACTCCGCAAAAAGCGGCAGCCCCCGTAAACAGAGAGAGGGTCATCAGCGAAAACTTCAGCCGGTTGAGTTTGTTAAGAGTTTGCATGCTGCTCACGGCCCAAGCATTAACATCCGCCTGTCCGGACAACCCGCGCGCCGGCCCCTCGTTTCCCCGGCAACTCTAACAATCAAGAATACTTATATTTTTTGCTTTCCTTGTGACCGGAAAATGACCCGGAGCTACAAACGGTGCTACAACCGGAATCTCTTCACCTGAATCCTGTCGTCGTCGAAAACCCCCAGGCCCAGCATTCCGGCAATCTCAATGTGCTCAATCTGGGAGTTCAGAAAGTGGCTGTCATTGTCCGGTTTGGCCAGCGCCAGGGGCAACATCCCCATCTGTACACGCTTCCCGTCAATCACCTTCAGGCCCGTCTTATCCAGCGCCACCGGGTCCGTCGCGAAGTACATCGTCTTGTGCTCCCAGATGTACCTGGCTTTTCCGCCGGGCCCGCCATGGAACGACGCCTTCACTGCATCGCAGATGTGCAGCGTGGCTTTTTCGCGAATCACCGGCAGGCTGACCACGCTCGGAATGAATACCCCGCAGGCATTCAGGGTCGGCGTCACATGGCTGCGGTTCACGTTGTTCACCATCCCGTGCGACATGTTCTTCAGGCAGATGGTGACGCCCGCCGACTGGTGATGTTTCAGCACCGGCAGATTGATGAATTTATTAATCTTCTTCGTCACCACCCGCGCCACGTAGCTGCGCCGCATGTGGATGTCGCTGAGGCTGTCGCCCGGTTTGGTCAGCGCCATTTCGAGGTAATGTTCGGGGTCGTAGCCGTCCATATCGTGCTGCCATTCGTCGTAGCGTTCCGAAGCCGCTTCCCACCGGATCCCCTGCGGCAGCCATTTGTCGATTCCCGCCGCGATGGTCTCTTCCCTGTAGCGGTTGAACACCACAATGTCGCTGGCGGGAACGCCCGCCTGCTTGAGCCCGGCGAGAATTTCCTGCAGCACCAGCGCGTCGGAAGACAGGTTCTTCCCGCCGACGGGGCTCACCTTGATGCCGACCACATCGCCTTTTTCGAAGAGCATCCGCCAGCCATCAATCCAGGAAGGAGCGCCCGTCAGTTCCTGCATCCCCTTGCGCATCATCTGCTGCACGGGTTCGGGTTGGTAGATGTTCGACAGGATGCTGCCGGGGTGTTCCACGGCGACGACGCGCCCCGGAAATGGCCCGGGCATGCCGGATTTGGTTGTCGCGGCGCGCGATTGCGACTGCATTAAAGCTGCGGCGGCTGCGGTTAGAGAGTTGGCGATGAACTGGCGGCGCGGGATGCTCATAGACTTATTCTAGGGCAATCCGACTGGTGCCAAGTGCGTGGTCCATTCGGTCTTGTCGTTCGCTTCGAACGACAAGACCGAATGGTACCGGGAGTTCTACAATTCTTGAACGGGCAATGTCCGTATAGCTTCGTAGCCCAGATCGCTACGGGCAGCTTTTAGAAATTCAGCCTCAATCTCCGTAATGATCCTCGTTAATTCTCGGGCAGTTTGAAGTGGATCTTGTCCCAGTGAAAGCTCCGTCAACTGATACAAAGACTTAACAGTGACGGTCGATCCCACCAGAGTCACCAAGTTATAGATGTGCCTAAAAGTAAGGAGCCGTTCTTTCAACGCTCCAAGACTGGCTCCGATTTGGGCAGCCCCAGCGCTTTCATCCGTGTGGAGCAGAGACGACTCGAGCTGTGTCGTAAGTTCAAATGAGGCTTGGCGAAAGTTATGCAGAATGCCTACGACATCGCCGTACAAGTCAAGCCGCTTCTGCCAACGTTGCTGGTTCGCCCATTGTTCCCCGGTAACGGCGGCCTTAATGGATTCCGATGTTTCCGTCAATCTCCCAGTTTGTCTTACCAACAGCTCCAAGTTATCAAACTGAGCCTGCAGTTTGGCGCGTTCGCCTGCGTAGGAGTCGAACATTCGGGTAAAGCGGTTTGCCAAGTATCCCATTAGAATGGTCAATATCGGAACGCTGGCTCCAATCGCTATAGCCACCTTCCAGCTAACAATGATTGAATATTGGGACATATTGGGATAGGGCATTCACGGCGTTAGGATAACAGTTTGGTCAGCTAACCGGAACTCTTGGTGTCAAGTTTGCAAATTTGTCCATCCGTAACTATTCCAATTGCAGCCCGACCACCGTTCTTATCCCAAGCGAGTCCGGCAGATCGTAGCGCATCGTTACATCGGCCTGAATCCGAAATTTCTTCAGATCCTTCTCAGCCTCTGCGATCTCCTGTTCCGTATCAGGCCCCTTATAGAGCAACGCTCTCGTACCTTTCCGCAGCGCGGGTCCAAATAGCGCCAGCGCCTTCGGCAGCGGAGCCAAGGCGCGCGCGGTGATAATATCCACCCCGCCGTTTCGCGCAATCTCCTCCGCCCGCTGGAACGTTACGGTCACATTCGGCAATTCCAGCTTCGCCAACGCTGACTCCACAAACCGCGCTTTCTTCTGAATCGATTCGGAGAGCGTGAACTTCACCCCCGGCAGCACGATCGCGAGTGGAATTCCAGGAAACCCGGCGCCTGTCCCGGCGTCCACCACTCTTCCCGCACCCGCAAATAACTTCCAGGGAATCACCGAATCCAGCACGTGCTTGATGGCGGCTTCCCGTGGCGAGACGATTCGCGTCAGGTTCAGATACTGGTTCGCCTCCACAATCAGCGCCAGATGCTCGGCGCACTTCTCCACCGCTGCCTCGCGGTTGGGCAGGTCGGCTGGCAGCACCTGCTTCAGTTCTTCAGCGAATTCAGACTGGCTACTCACGGAACTTCATCATGGCATCCATGTCAGTATCAAGACAGGCAGGAGGGCCGGGATGACCAGCGCGAAGCTTCGGCGACAACGAATTCTTGAAGAGGCCTGGACGGGCGATGCCGTGCTGTGCCTCTACGCACGCCGCAGAATCCTGCGCGAAACAAGCACGGTTGACAGCGCCAGATTCGAACGCATGACGTCGAATCGGTTTCTGACCAGTCTGGGTGAACCATCGGAAGTTGAAGCGGAAATTGGGAGGGTTTTTGAAGCAGAAGGCCTGGAGAAGGCATTCGCCTGGATCGAACAGAAGCTGATGCCTCTGTTCGATCGCCAGGAGGAAAAACGCATGCGGGGCAGGGTGCCCCACACAAAGACTATCGGCCAGTCCCGAAACGACTCTTCTTCGGCTTAAACGACTGCGAAGACTTCGGCCTGAACCCTTCAGACTTCGGCTTGAACCCACGCGAGAACCCATCGCCATGCTTCGGCATTTCAATCACGGGAGCCACATTCCGCGCTTCCCGCTCAATCCCTGCCGGCACTTCCCGCTTCGTCAGCTTCAGCTTCAGCGTCCGCTCAATATTGCGGATATCGCCACGCTCTGAACTCGTCGCAAACGTCGACGCCACGCCTTCCGCACCGGCGCGACCGGTACGGCCCACGCGATGGATAAAGTCATCGGCAGCCTGTGGCAGATCGAAATTCACCACATGCGCGATGCCATCCACGTGAATACCGCGAGCGGCAACATCCGTTGCCACCAGAACGCGGTAAAAGCCTTCCTGGAATCCCTTGAGAGCCATGTTGCGCTGGTTCTGCGAGCGGTCGCCGTGAATGGCGGTCGATTTGAAACCCATCAGCGAAACCTTCTTGGCCAGCCGTTCGCAACCATGCTTGGTGCGCGCGAAAACCAGGAACGAACCGTCCTGCGATTCCAGCAACCCCTTCAGCAGGCCCAGCTTGCGGTCGGTTTCCACCTCATACAGCACCATTTCGATCTTGTCCGCCGGACGGGTGGTGGAACCAACCGTGATGCGAACCGGATCTTTCATGTATTTGCTGATCAAACGCTCCGCGCCGCCTTCGAACGTGGCGGAGAAGAACATCGTCTGGCGGTCCTGCGCGGTCTTCCTCAGGATCGCTTCGACGGCGGGCTGGAAGCCCATGTCGAGCATACGGTCGGCTTCGTCCAGAACAACGATGCTTACCGAATCAAGAGCGACCAGTCTGCGGTCCAGAAAATCCTGCAGGCGGCCGGGCGTGGCAATCAGAACCTGCGCGCCCTTCTTGATCATTTGTAACTGTCTTGCTTCGCTCATGCCGCCAACCACAACGGCCGAACGGATTCCTGTACCGGAGGCGACGCGCGCGAAGGCTTCGTCGATTTGAATCGCGAGTTCGCGGGTAGGGCTCAGAATGAGCGCCTGGGGCTTCGTGCTCAGTGGCTTGCGGCCCAGCAGTTCCAGTATGGGAAGAGCGAATGCCAGGGTCTTGCCGGTGCCTGTTTGCGCTGTCGCAACCAGATCGTGGCCGAGCATGGCGGGGGGGATGGCCTGTTCCTGGACCGGAGTAGGCGTCTTGAAAGAGTGACGCGCAAGGTTATTGCGCAGCACAGGAGATGTAACTAAATCGGGAAAAGTAATCATTCAGTGATGTTTGGGTTACAGAAAGGAAATCAGCGGGGGCCCCTCGGCAGTCAGGAAAACGTTCGCTTCCGGGGCGTACTATTGTGCAGATCTACTTCGCGTACTTTTTTATTGTAGCGCGTTTGAGTTGCGAATGGTGGCGCCGCGTACCGGGACTGTGTGCATAACTGACCGGCCTTCATTCTACTGCCGGAGAGCCGGTAAACTACAGTGATCATGCGTAGCGCATTTGCAGCGGGCACTCTTTCACTTTTGCTCTGCATCACCGCCCGCACTGCGGATTCCCCGGCACAGATCCTCTTCAACAGGCTCCGCGAGAATGTTCGTGCCGATCTGATGCGCGCCCCCCGCTACACCTGCGTGCAAACGGTGGAGCGCACGCAACATCGCCCGCAGTATGGGAAACTCCCGTCTACCTGCCCCGCGCTGATCGCCGCGCGGACCCGGCTCAGTTCTCCCGGGGTGCTTATCTGGCACGACCGACTTCGGCTCGACGTAGCGGTCGGCGAGAAATCTGAAATGTTCTCATGGGCTGGTGCCCGACAGTTTGAGACCAACACGATGGATGATCTGGCCCTGAGCGGCTCCACCGGCAGCGGCGATTTCAGCGCCTTCCTCAGTAGTGTCTTCGGTCCCGACGCGCAGGATTTTCGTTATACCGGCGAGCAGGACACTCCCTTCGGTCGCCTCGCCTCCTTCACCTTCGCCGTGCCCTTCGCAACGAGCCACTACCAGTACCGAACCACCAATGGCACCCGCAGGACTCTTCCCTGGGCGGGTACGTTCTACGCCGTTCCCTCCACCGCACAACTGAAACGTATGGTGATCCAGGCGTTTCCGGCGGGCGATGCCTGCCGTGTGGAAGACACCATGGACTATGCCCGGGTGAAGATCGGCTCGGGCGAGTTTCTGCTGCCGGAGGTTTCGAAAATGACTGTCCTCTACCCCAATGGAGAGGAGACTCTGAATGAAACCCGCTATTCCGGTTGCCACGAATTCACCGGGCAATCCAGCATTCGCTTCGACGATCCGGACGAACCGAATTCCGCTGCCAATGCCGCGAAAGAAGCTTTAAAATCACTGCCACCGAAGACTCATATCCGGGTCCACCTTGATCCTCCGGTGAACACCAGGACTGCGGCGGCGGGAGACCAGATCACGGCGCTGGTGGATCGTGAAGTGAAAGAGAAGGGCAAGGTGGTTGTCCGCGTAACGGACAAGCTCCATGGCCGCATTCTGCGACTCGAACAAACCATGGTGCCCGAACCCCGCTGGACCGTGGCCATCCGCTTCGATTCCATTGAACGTGACGGCGTGGAGCAACCGGTTTCTTTAAAGCCTCTCGACGACGGCGACCGCTCCCCACAACCCGTTCGCAGCTTCGGTCGCGGAGTCCGTACCACCGCCGCCGCCCGTCCACTGCCGCAGCGCCCCGAAGGCGCGGGTTTGTTTATTCTTGGCGACGCCGGGCACCTGGTCCTTGACCAGAAGTTTCACTCCGAGTGGGAGACAAAGTAGTCAGTTCCGCTCGGCTCAACTCGCGCCAGGTGCCGGGCTGCAGCGTACCTATGCTCAATGGCCCAATCTGCGTCCGCTCCAGTTCCACCACCTTGCTGCCCACCGCTTCGATCATGCGGCGCACCTGACGGTTGCGGCCCTCTGTAATCTTCATCTCAATCGTCGCGCCTTCCAGACGACGAACCTGTGCCGGTCGCGTCGGTCCGTCGTTGAGCGTGACACCGCGCCGCAACTGATCCAGCGCCGCGTCCGGCAGTGCACCCGCGCTGGTTACACGGTAAGTCTTCGGAATTTTGTGATCCGGATTCGTCAGCCGTTCCGCGAACTGCGTGTCATTCGTCATGATCAGCAATCCACTGGTGTCAAGGTCCAGCCGCCCCACCGGAGACAGAAACGTTTCGATTTCGGTGATCAGGTCATACACGGTCGGGCGCTTTTCCGGGTCCTTAAACGTCGTGATATAGCCGGTCGGTTTATGCAGCAGGATATAAGTCCGCGTCTGCACCTGGAGGGGCTTGTCGTCGAACAGGACACGGTCATTATCGAAATCGATCCAGTGATCCGGGTTCTCCATAACCCGGCCGTTCACTTTCACACGACCCGCATGAATCCAGCTGCGGGCCTGGGTTCTCGCACCCCGGCCCGCTTTCGAGATCACCCGTTCCAGCGTCTTTTTGACCGTATTCGTCAGTGCAGAATCACCTTTGCCAGACCGGAATTATTGCCGCTGTCCGCGCAACGCAGCACCAGAACATGTTCACCATCCGGCACGTCATCCAGGTGTAACCGGAACTGCTCAACCGGGGAGTCCAGAATGCCGTCCACCGGCGCAAGCGGAGTCCATGGACCCGCATCCAGAGACCATTCGGCGCGCTTCAAAACCGAAGCTTCATCCCTCGCCTCAAACGCGATGTCCGCCACTTTTCCATTGCGGGTCGAGGTTTGCACCCGCACCACGGGCGGCGTATTGTCGATCAAAACCGGCGCACTCACCAGATCCGCATCCCTGGCCGACCCCGCCGGATTTGCCTCGCGATCCGACGCCGTCACCCGGAAGAAATATCGCCCATCCGCCAGTGCATCGCCGTCGATATTGAAGGTGTTTTCCCGCAGGCCCTTCCGTAATAACTTCCACTCGCGCTCGCCCTCACCGCGAAAATCCAGTTGGTAAACCAGCCTGTCCCCATCCGGATCGTCCGCTTGCCAGGAGATGGCCAACTGCTGCGCCAGTGCACGGGACAGCGTCTGGGTGGGGGTTCCGGTGGAAGTGACGGGCGCTGCATCGCCTGTATCCGTCACCGTCACGCTGAAGGGCACGGTGGCCGCGCTGGCGGTGTTCGTCGAGGCTGCTTTGTTCCCGCCCGAAGTAGCCGCCGCAGGCTGCATCAGCACCGTCACCGACCGGACCACGGGAGGATTATTCTGTGGCAGGTACGCCGCGCTGATATTGTCAATCCCGGCGGTCTTGCCCGAAAGCACTGCCGTGAATTGCAGATACCGGGCATTGGGGCTTACGATCTGCCGTCCCGCGCCGTCCCGCAAGGTCGTTGAAGGGTCACTCACCGACCACTCACTCCACGTCGCATCCGGGCGAATACTGTTGCCGGTGCGGGTCGTAATGGTTACGCTCCCGGAGCCCTGCCAGCGCAGCTTGCCCCATCGCGCCGCGCCACCTGCATCAAACACCGGCGACTCGTAGCTCCCTTGCGAGGCTTGCTCCTCCAGACGATAAATCTTCCCCATGTTGGCAGTGGCAGCCAGCAACGCCCCGTTCACCCGAAGCATCCGCACCACTTCTGCCTCATTGGTCTGCGCAACCAGCGTGAGCTTGTGGTCTTTGCTCAACTGATACACACGGCCATTCTGATCTGTGCCGAAGTACAGCTGTCCATCCGCGGTCGGCAACACATCAAACACGTTCTCTTCCTTCGAACTCCAAAGCGTATCCACCGTATTATCGGCATTTATACGGTAGATTGCGCTCTTTTCCACGCCGCTCAGATCCACCAGCGCCGCCGAGCCAGTGGTTGTTGCCGGAACTGCCGCGGGCTTCGGCGTTTCCACCGGCGCCGGCTTGATCTCCGCGCCGGCCTCTGCCGTGACTGTCACGCTGGTCACTGCCGTGCCGCCATCCGTCTGGGCGGGTTGTGTCGCCTGCTGCCCGGCCTGCACTTTCTTCGCCAGCGCCCCGCCCAGACCCACCGCGTAGACGCTGCCGTCCGCATTTTGCGAAATGGCCCGAATCTCCGGCAGACTGGAATCATAAAGTGCAAACGCCTTGTTCTTCGCCGTGATGCGATACAGGATTCCGTTGGGCTCGGTACCGGCCAGCAAGCGCCCCTGCCTGTCCGCAAGCAGGCTGGTCACGTTGCCCTGGCCGGTAACGTAATATTCCTCGCCCTTTCCGGCACCGGTGATCCGGAAGACTTTGCCGTTGTCGCTGGTTCCCGCGTACAGGGCTCCGTCTAAACCCAGAGTCAGAGCCCAGATGTACTTGCATTTCGGGTCAAAATACTCGCTCGCCTGGCCGTTTTCAATCCGGTAAATCTAACCGTCCGGAGAGCTTGCCGCGTACACCACACCCTTCGGGTCCACCGCCAGCGCAAAGACTTCCGGGCGGTCGGCATTCCACAGAAGCCGCGGTGCGCCGGTCTTGTCCAGTCGAAACACCTTACCACCGTGGCCTGTGGCTGCGTAGATGGTCCCGTCAGGTCCGGTCGCCACAGCCCAGATCACCGGCTGACTGGAATTGAAGAATGCGTCCAGCCTTGGCGCCACCGCGAGTCGCCCGTCGCGGCCCACCGAAACCCCTTCAAACTTCCCCTTTATGAAATCGGCAAAAGAAGACATCTCCCAAACCGAGGGCGTGGAAGCGCTTGCCACGCCGGCCAGCGCGAGAAACCAAAGCGCTGTCTTCAATCCTTCACCTCCAGCTGCACGGTTTTTGAACCCGTCACCACCATGGCTCCCGCGTCGATCGGGATCTCCGCGATCTTCGAATTCCGGTTCTGCTGCGCATTCTGCGTAGCCCCCAGCACCAGGGCGAGCGATGGCGGCGGATCGGGTATCTCCTCACCACGCACCTGCCACGCCGGTTCCGCCCGCCACACACGCACCCACGCGGTATCACTGGAATGCAGTTTGTTAATGTTTGCGATGAGTTGTTCCGGTGAGTGCGGCGTTTCTGACAGAATTTGCCGCAACTCCGTAATGCTTGTCTGCCCGCCGTCCGCCACGGTAAAAAAGAGCGTCCCTGCCGCCGTCCCCTGGGGAATTGTGTACTTCACCGAATTTGTCAGTTCCACACCGTTTTGACCATCCAGAATCGTCAGCAGTTCCACCGTCTCGCCCGGTTTCGCTTCTTTCCTGGAAAGGTAAACGTGCCCGATGCTTAAATCCCGTTTTGCATTGCTCGCTTCCAGTTTCACCGTAATCCGCTTTACCTTGAGCGAATCAAAACCCGCCTGCATCAGATACGAAAGCGGCACCGCCGTATTCGTCGCGGCGACAAGCGCCGAACTGCCCTCGCCCGCATAGATATTTCGTAGTTGCAGCGCTTCCTTGCGATTCTCAAACTCGATGGCGGTTCGTACCAGGATGCTGGTGGCCCCCGTTGAACGTTCAGTTGCCTCGATTGCTGAAAATACTGCCATTTGCATCAGGTATGGTGAAAGAAAGCGGTCATTCACAATTTGCATGTGATAATCGCCAACCTGCTTTGCCGCGCCAATCTCCTGCCCCACCGAAATATCGAGAGGCAGCATGGCGGCTCTTCGGCCCAGGGCACCCGCCACCGCACCGTTCCGGTCCTGTGTGATCGCTCCCATCAGCTCTTTTGCGCTCGAAATCTTAAAGGAAGTATTCACATTGGCCAGCAGTGTGATCACTTCGGAGCGCGTGAACGGCAAATCCGTCGGCCCAATCGCGAGGAAGCGATGGCCGAATGCGAAGACTCTCTCTCCGTCGATACAGGTCAGCGTGCCATCCGCCCCAATACTCATGTCGCCCGTCATCAACTGCACGCTGATCATCGATCCAGGCTGCAGTTTTGAGGGGTCTCCCATTCGCATGTCGGGAGACCCGCCCATCGAAAGACCCTGTCTTGGCTCCAGCCCCAGTGCCCGTAGTCCGGTGGAAAACTGTTCGACCGCTGATGCCGTGAATCCGCTCAGCGAGAGCGGCGTTGCTACCTCAGTCATTGCCGAACCGCCGGGAGCAATCGCCGCTCGTGTCGGGAAAAGCGGTGCCAGGTCCTTCGTCGCCACCAGCCGACCGGGCGCCGGCCGCCCCGACATTGTCTCCACCCGCAGCATTTCC
>JBBQDH010000042.1:0-30473 GCA_038319515.1 Bryobacterales bacterium | reverse complement strand
TTGGCCTTGATCAGTTCATTCACCACCAGCAATGTGTTCGACGGCGGCACGTTATTGTCCATCGTTCCGTGCGCCAGCAGCAGATGCCCCTTCAGGTTTTTCGCCAGGTTTTGATTGGCCTGGTCGTCGTAGTTGGTGGTGCCGTCCGCATTCTTCTTCAGCAGCCCCTGATAGCGCTCGCCCCAGTCGTCTTCGTAATTGCGGTTATCGTGGTTCCCGGCTTCGGAGATTCCGACTTTGAAGAAGTCCGGGTAACGGAACATGGCATCTGCGGTAGCGTAACCGCCGCCGGAGTGGCCATAAATGCCCGCGCGCTCCAGATCCACATAGGGGTATTTCTGCGCAATCTGCTTCATCGCGGCGATCTGGTCGGGAAGCGTATTGTCGCCCATGTTCGCGTAGTAGGCATCGTGGAATTTCTTCGAACGCGTGGGATTGCCCATGCCGTCCACTTCAATCACCACAAAGCCCAGTTCCGCCAGGGCCTGCGTATCGCCTCTGGAAGCAACAAAACTGCGGCTGCCGACACTGCCCCCCTGCGGGCCCGGATAAATGTGATTCACGATCGGGTACTTCTTCGAAGGGTCCACGTTGGTGGGGGTAAACAGCAGACCGTAGAGATCTGTGACTCCATCGCGCGCTTTCACGGTGATCGGAAGGGGGGGCTTCCAGCCCGAGGCCTGCAGCTTCGAAATATCGGCCTTTTCGAGCGTGGTGATCAGTTTCCCGTTCATGTCGCGCACCACGGCCACCGGCGGGACATCGGGCTTCGAGTAGCTGTCGACAAAATACTTGCCGGAGGGCGACAGCGTCACATCGTGGTTGCCATCTTCCGGCGTCAACAGCGCGAGGCCCTTGCCGTCAAAACCGATTCGATAGAGGTGAGTGAAGTAGGGATCACGTCCCTTTTCGCGGCCCGCCGCCAGGAAGTAGATCACCCGTTCCTTCTCATCCACACGCACGGTTTGTCGAACCAGCCAGTCGCCGGTGGTGATCTGGCTCTTGAGTCGCCCCGTCTTCCAGTCGCCCAGGTAAAGGTGTCCGTAGCCGCTCTTTTCCGAGTACCACAGGAACTCACTGGTGCCGTACAGAATTTGCCAGTTCACTTTGCCATCACCGGATTCGAACTGCGTGTCAACCGCTTCTTCCGTGACTTCACGAACCGCACCACTTGCCCCATCGGCTTCCCGCAGCCGCGCCTGCTTGTGATCGCGCGACGTGGAAACAAAAGCCAGCTTCTGCGCGTCCGGGCTCCACTGCACGTCAGCCCATTCGCCGCCACGGCAAGCGATGTCGTCGCACAACGTGGACCGGTGCTGGTCGGCAGCGATGTTCAGGGATACCGTCTGTTTGGTGTCGATGTCAACAATCACCCGCCGAATCGTGGTGACCACGTCGTCGCCTGGCAGCGGATATTTCCAGGCTTCCAGCTTCGGATGTCCTACTGAGGTGTTCACCAAATACATTTCGCCGGTGCCGCGCTGATCCTGCTGGAAGGTCGCGATCTTCTTCGAATCGGGCGACCAAAGCAGAATCGGACGGTCACTCTTCGTCCAGCCCGCATTGTCGGTTGCGTAGCCGTAATCCTTCACTCCGTCGGTTGTGAGCTGCGTCTCCTTGCTGGTCGCCACATCCCGCACCCAGAGGTTGTAGTCGCGAATGAAGGCGGTGTTTTTCTTGTCCGGGGCAGGGGAGTCCACCGCCCGCGCAAATCCGCCCCGACCGCCACCACCCCGGCCACCGCGACCACCTGCGGGCGCAGGGGAATTATCGACCGCGCACTTCGATCCATCCACGTCACATTTGTAGCGCTTGCCCGCCACCGCGACGGCGACGGACTTACCGTCTTCCGTGAGATCGATTGTCTGGAACGGCAGCTTTCCCGCCTCCAGCTTCTGCCCGGCCACCGAAGACAGCGATGCCGCGACTTTCACGTGGTCAAACGCCGGAGCCTTCGTGCCTTTGGCAGGGTCCACGACCACAAATTCAGCGCCGCTCTCTCGCGTGACGCGGTACCAGAAGCGGTCTCCGTCAGCAAACGTCGGGCGAACCCCTGCCCCATAGACAAGCGTCGCGGTGTTGTAGCCCATCATCTTTTCGGCACGCGCATAGTCGGCGGCGGTGAAGACCTGCTGGGCAAACGCAGAAAACGAAGTAATCAGAAAGGCGGCGAAGCAGTGCAGGCGCATATTGAGTAGGGTAATCCATTCGTAACGCAGCGGCGTTTCGTCCTTGTAACGTCAACGATAATATGATGAAGGTTTATGCCGATCTACGAATACCTCTGCGAGTCGTGTGGCGATAAATTCGAACGCCTTGTCCGCCGCACCGAACAGGTCCTGGAGGGCGGTTGCCCCTCGTGTGGCGAGAAACATCTGAAGCAGGAGTTCTCCACATTCTCCGCGCGTGCCGGAGCCCACGAACACCGCAGCAGTCCGGCGGAAATGCGCAGTTGCCCTGGTGGCGCGTGCAGCAATCCCGGCGTCTGCGGGATGAATTAATCTCATGTCATCACCTGTCACCACGTCGCTGAACGACGCCGAAATTCTGACTCCGGAAGCGCAGGCGTTTCTGGTTGAACTGCACCGCAAATTCAATTCGCGCCGCCTCGAACTTCTCGAACTGCGCAAAGTCCGTCAGGTGGAAATCGATGGCGGCAAGCTGCCCGATTTCCTTCCGGAAACCATACACATCCGCGAATCCGAATGGACCGTTGCTCCGATTCCGGCTGACCTTCGCGACCGCAGGACCGAAATCACCGGCCCCACGGACCGCAAGATGGTCATCAATGCACTGAATTCCGGCGCGAAGATGTTCATGGCGGATTTTGAAGACGCCAATTCCCCCACCAGCGGCAATCTCATCGAAGGCCAGAAGAACCTTCGCGATGCGATTCGGCGCGAAATCGGCTTCACCAGCCCCGAAGGCAAGCAGTACAAGCTGGTGGAGGAAACTGCGGTCCTGCTGGTTCGCCCGCGCGGCTGGCACCTGGTGGAAAAGCACTTCGTGGTGGATGGTGCGCCGATTTCCGGTGGCCTGTTCGATCTGGGTCTTTACTTCTTCCACAACGCCGCGGAGCTTTTAAAGCGCGGCTCAGGTCCCTATTTCTATCTGCCGAAGCTGGAATCGCATCTCGAAGCGCGTCTTTGGAACGACGTCTTTGTGTTCGCACAGGACTACTGCGGGGTTCCGCAGGGTTCCGTCCGCGCTACCGTTCTGATCGAAACGATTCTGGGCGCCTTTGAAATGCACGAGATCCTGTGGGAACTGAAGGATCACTCGGCGGGCCTGAATTGCGGTCGTTGGGATTATATTTTCAGCTTCATCAAGAAGCTCCGCAACCACGCTGATTTCATGCTGCCGGATCGTGCACAGGTCACTATGACCGTGCACTTCCTGGCCTCTTACGTCGACCTGCTGATCCAGACTTGTCACAAGCGCGGCATTCACGCGATGGGCGGCATGGCTGCTCAGATCCCGATTAAGAACGACCCGGAAGCCAACGATCGTGCGCTCGAAAAGGTTCGCCAGGACAAACTGCGCGAAGTGAAAGCCGGGCACGACGGAACCTGGGTGGCGCATCCGGGCCTGGTCGGCGTAGCGAAAGCCGTGTTCGACGAGTACATGCCGCAGCCGAACCAGATCGACCGGAAGCGCGAAGAGGTTCACGTCTCCGCCAAAGACCTCCTGACCATTCCCGAAGGCACCATTACCGAAGGCGGCCTGCGCATGAACGTCGACGTCGGCATTCAGTATCTGGAAGCCTGGCTGCGCGGTAATGGCGCGGTGCCGATCTACAATCTGATGGAAGACGCGGCAACCGCCGAGATCTCACGTGCGCAGGTTTGGCAGTGGGCGAAGCATGGCGCCAAACTCGAAGACGGTCGCCCGGTGACGAAGGAACTGGTGCAGGCAACCATCGCCGAAGAACTGGCAAAAATCGAGGCCCGAATGGGTGCCGGGCGCTTCGCTAAGGGTAAGTTCTCTCTGGCCGCCGAACTGTTTGGAAAGATGATGCTTTCCGGCGAATTTAACGACTTTCTGACGCTGCCGGCTTATGATTTTCTGGACTAGACACGCTTCCCATCAATTCGGGGAATCGGGCATATAAAAAGTACCGATTGCCGATGGCAATGAGTTTGACACATACTGGTTTTTTTGACCCTGACAGAATCGCCTGCAATCCGTTCGCGTGTGCGGGCGAGAACGGGCCCTTTTGTTGAATTCTAATCGCATAACGGAGACACATGTCTAATCTGACGGATTTTCTCAGCCTGCCCTATGGAGAGCTCGAAGAGCTCAACCTGGAGGCCAAAGAAGAGCGCGCCAAGCGGGTTCCGATGGCAACGCTTCAGGAAAAGCGACTCAAGTACCTGACCGACGAGAAGCGGATTAAAGCCGTTACCGTCATGTTCAGTGACCTTGAGGGTCGCCTGCACATGCTCGACTACGACAAGAAATTCCTCGTCAAGAGCCATGACAATCTGACGTTCGACGGTTCCTCCATCCGCGGATTTACCGCGCAGAAAGAGAGCGATCTCCGGCTGCATCTAGACTGGAGCGCGTTCTACTGGGCCCCGGCCGATTTTGTCGGTGAAGGCAAGTGCCTCGTGTTTGGCGAAGTGATCGACAAACAGGGTGGCCCGTACATTGGCGACATGCGCGGAGTGCTGAAATCGTATGCCGACGCGCAGTTCAAAGAGAACGATTACACTCTCAACGCGGCCAACGAAATTGAAGGCTTCCTGTTTGCGGGCCAGGATGCAGAACGTCGCTATAACGAAACCGGCAAGTTCGAGTATGTCAACACAGGCGGCTACTACCACTCACTGCCTGGCGATCCGCTCCGCATGTTCATCGATAAAGCAGCTGAAGTGCAGCGCGCGATGGGCTTTGAGAATGAAAAAGATCACCCCGAAGTCGCCCCCTCGCAGTTCGAAATTAACTATAGCTACGCGGACGTGGTCACTGCGGCGGATCAGATTCAGCTTTACAAGTTCCTCTGCCGCCAGGTTGCCCGCAACATGGGCCTGACCGCCAGTTTCCTGCCAAAGCCCGTTGTCGGCGTCAACGGCAGCGGTATGCACACCAACGTTTCCATTTCCAAGGGCAAGAAAAACCTGTTCTGGGATCCGCAGGGCGATGAAAAGATCAGCAAGTTCGCCTGGAAGTTCGTGGATAAGATCATCAGCCACGGCCAGGATATTTGCCTGGTTCTTAACCCCAGTGTGAACGCCTATCGCCGTCTGGACCCGCACTTCGAAGCTCCCAACCAGTTGATTGCTTCTGCGGTTGATCGCGGTTCAATGGTTCGCGTGCCGATCGGGAATGAAAAGAGTTCGCGCATCGAAGTCCGCGCCGTTGCTCCTGATGCCAACCCCTACATGGTTCTCTACAGCGTCTTCAAGACAGGTCTTGACGGCAGCGTCGCGAAGATCCCGAATCTTCGTTCGGCGAAGCGCTTCCTGCCGGACAACATCTACGACGCCATGACGAACTTCGACAGCGCGGAATGGACCACAACCCTGTTCAGCAAGGAAGTGAAGGATCGCTACGTGGATCTGAAGAAGGGCTCGGCTGATCGTTGCGCCCGCCTGCTCGGAACCGTTGTCAAGACTCCGGAGATCCAGTTCCACCACGAAGTTTACAACCAGTTCCTCTGGAACCAGTTCTAAGCTCTATTGCAAATCCGCTTTGCCATTAAGCCCCGGTCTTCGGATCGGGGCTCTATTTTTTATGAGCCTGATCTACGGCCATCGCGCAACGGGTGAGCTCAGTGGACAGGTTCACTTTCAGGCTGGCTCCTCCGTAAAGAAGCGCCGGTTGCCCGTTGTTCCATTGGAATGAGCAGACCGTCGGATCACCGCTCCGGGTCCGCACCTCTCGCAGGACATCTTCGACCTGGCGGTTACCAAACCCGGATAGCGACTGGTTCAGTCGGCTCAGCGAGCCCTGAAATGCTCCTGCTGATCCAGTGGACACTTCCGGCACACTGATCGGGCGGGTGTCGACGGGAGTCTGCTTTGCCGCCCGCAGCAATTCCGTTGGGGAGCCTTGACTGCCTGGAATGGTCCCCGTGGCTGATTCAGAACCAGCGATGGGCGGCGTTGAGTGTGCTGAAACCTGCGTCCAGGTGAATCCGACGCCAAACAGGATAGTTACGCATACCGACGCGAGCACCATTACCCATGCACCTTTTGACCAGCCATGCCGGACCAACCCGGAACTGACCACCTCTTCCCGCGCCGAGCCCAGATCGCGGGTCAGCTTCGAGATGGTCGCGGAAGCCTGTGCCGACTCCATCCGCCTTGCCCGGCTCTCCGTCTCCAACTGCTGCTGAGTCTGAAACCACTGTGAACGAACCGAGGAGAGCTCCGACTGCCGTTGACCGTGCTGACGTTCGAGTGAGCGTTGGATCTTCGCCCACTCCTTCCGCTGTTTGTCCAGTTCGGCCTGCAGTTCGGGAGGAAAGGTGGGCCGACCATCAGCGACATGCGCCGGACCGGGCGCCGGCTCCGAAGGCGGCGTGTCCCCGGATGTCGCTGACGGATCTTCCCTGTTTAGCGCGATCAGTGCACCGCGCAAATTCTGGCTCTCGTCTTTTTCTTCGGCCAGTTGCTGTTGCAAATCCTGCAGCGTCATCACGGAGCGCAGAATAGCCTGATCCTTCTCGTCAATTGTGCGCCTCAGGCTGACGATTTCTTCCTGCGGCGAGCCCGCCGGAAGGAGCTCGCCGGGCTTCTCAAATTCCGCCTCAGACGAAGGAAACGCCATGGCACTCTCTGTACCGGAAAGCGAATTCGTCATAACTCCTGCAGCAACGGGCCTGCGGGGACGGGCTTTTGCGGTGACTGAGCCTCCCGCGAAATACCCACTACGATAGCGCGCCGGGCCGCCGCCGGACTCGTCCTGATCGGGCATATAACTGTCTCTCCTGCGAATACTATCGGAGGGAGTACAGCAAAACTTTAGGTCGTGCGGCGGCTTTGCATCCAGGCGACTGTCTCGTCCCACTTCCGGACGCCCGCCGTAGCTCCCACCTTTTGCACTGCCATCGCCCCGACCGCATTCGCCAGCGCGGCGGCGACCTCGATACTGAAGCCGCGCTGCAGGCCGGCCACAAATCCGCCTGAGAAGCAGTCTCCGGCGCCCGTCGTATCCACGGCCTCCACTGCATGCCCCGGAATCTCCACACCATCGGCCCAGCACCCGCGCGCTCCCCGCTTGATGATCACGTGCTTCGCCCCCAGGTCCCGAAGCACCGCTGCAGCCGCTGCGGGGTCCTGGTGGCCTGTCAGGTGAAACGCCTCGTCCTCATTCATCAAGGCATAGTCCACATAAGGCAGGCTGGGTGCCAGCACCTTCATCCATTCCCCTTCGGTGTCCCATTGTGTATCGAGCGAGGTGCGGCGCCCCGCATGCTTTGCTTTTTTCAGAAGTTCCGGCGCGATACTTCGTAAATGCCGCATGCGGTACACGGCAGCAAGGTGGAAATGGTCCGCGCCCTCCGGCAGGGTGAATAAAGGGAAGTCCTCAGACGCCGCGCCCAGCTGATAGAGCAAAGCGCGCTCGCCGTTGCGCCTCACCAGCGCAATGGCAATTGACGTAGCTGCATTCACGTACCGGATCAGGCTGGTGTCAACTCCTGCCGCTTCCAGCTTGCTCATCACCACATCCCCGGTGTCATCCCTGCCAATCAGCGACGCCAGAGTAACCGGGACTCCCAGTTTGGCCAGCGTATAGGAAGTGGTTCCGGCGTTGCCACCCAGTTGCTTCTCCACCGTCTCAATGACCGTCGTGGCCTCCCAGCGAACTTCCTCGACCGGGCGCGCAAGAATATCGAAGACGACGTTTCCGCACACAATTACGCGATTCATATCAAAGGCCGGCCAGCATACTTTCCAGAAAGGTTTTGGCGACCGGCCATTGCCCGGAAACATGAGTGCCCTGCTGTTCAAATTTACCGGCGGCGAGCATCACGGCCAATTCGTCATCCGTCGGCAATTGCTTCTGCGTCATGCCCTCGCGGATCACTCTTGCGGTATTGCGAAACTCGCTGGTCAGCAGGCCGGCGTCCGCCTTGTTCGGGCAACTCGCGTCCATCCGAATCTCAATGCCCTTGCCGCTGCCACTGACCGTGAGTAACACCCTCTCAGCGGACTGCAGCCCGGACATCATCACACGTAAACCGGGGGGCACAAGGGAAGGTTGTCGCAAGGCCGTACTACCGATTGAGACCCAAGCGGGTGCGGTCGGAATCGAAATGGTGACCGGGGTGCCGGGCTTCGAGAGGCGTGTGGCGGCCAGGTCATCGGTACTCACGGCCAGCGCCATCATGTCGTCACGAAGCGGGAGGAAGGAAATTCGACGTTGCGGGGTAGAGCCCTGCATGCGGCAAAGGCTTTGATAGCACGACCCGCCCTGCTGCCGCGCGTACGCACTCAACCGATTCCAGTCAAAGCGGCCCTGCACCACAAAGAAGTTTCCGCCCGGTGAAATGGAGGCGTAGATATGGTCCACGTCCTTTCGATAGTCGAACCCGGTACCGTCCAGAAATGCCTTGTATTCCGGCTCCGGCGCGGCTTTTGCCGGCCCCGGCAGCGCTATCCGGCGCATGGCCGTGAAATCAATGGAAGCAACAACCGCACTATCGAACGGGAACCGCGAGAGCTGCAAGGCGGGATTCGAAAATTCACGATTATCCCGCAGCTTCAGCACCACCGCGCCCACCGCCAAAGACACGCCCGCCAGCACAATTGCCAGCGTGACGCGTCTCGGATTAGTCATGGATTAAACAGCCACCAGTTCAGATTGTCGCTCCAGCTTCCAAAGTTTCTGGTAGCCTTCCAGCATCTTCATCATGTCGCGGAAGCCTTCGATGGTGAGCGACTGAGCGCCATCGCTGACGGCCTTTTCGGGGCAGGGGTGAACTTCCACAATCATGCCGTCCGCGCCAACGGCCACGGCGGCCTTCGCGATGGCGGGCACAAGGCTGCGCTTACCAACCGCATGGCTGGGGTCGATGATCACCGGCAAGTGCGTGAGTTCGTTCAGGACCGGAACCGCCGAAATATCGCAGGTGTTGCGGGTGGCCGTTTCGAAGGTGCGGATACCGCGCTCGCAGAGCATCACCTGGGGATTGCCGTGGGCGACGATGTACTCGGCGGACATCAGTAATTCCTTGATGGTCGCGCTCAGGCCGCGCTTCAGCATTACCGGGCGACCGCACCGACCAAGCACCTTGAGCAATGCAAAGTTCTGCATGTTGCGCGCGCCCACCTGCATGATGTCAGCGTATTCGGCCACCAGGTCCACGTCTCTGTCGCTCATCACTTCGGTGACGATGGCGAGGCCGGTTGCCTCGCGCGCCTTCGCCAGAAGCTTCAGGCCATCGCCTTCCATACCCTGGAAATCATAGGGTGAGGTGCGGGGCTTGAACGCTCCGCCGCGCAGGATGGTGGCGCCGGCAGCAGCAACGGCTTCGGCCGTTTCCATGATCTGCTTTTCGCTCTCTACAGAACACGGGCCGGCCATGGTGATGAACTCGTCACCGCCAATCTCTGCCCGGCCAACTTTAATGATCGTGCGGTCCTTGCGGAATTCCTTACTGACGAACTTGTAGGGCGCTGAAATACGCATGGCTTTTTCCACTCCCGGGGTTGCTTCAAGACTCTCCAGGCATCCGGTCACATCGCCACCGGCGCCGACGACTCCAATGACGACCCGCTGTTCGCCCTCAATCGAATGGACGCGAAAACCAAATTCGCGAATCCGTTCACAAACGTGGTCAACTTCCTGCTTCGTGGCATGTGGCCGCATTGAGATAATCATTCGTCTTTTGTCTCTCCCGCTGAAATATTGCTGTTGAAAATAAAAAACCCACTCTTGCGAGTGGGTTGGTTCTGAAACTTGCTTCGACCTGAGGTCAAAACCAACACCACACTATGGGGCAGGGCTCCAGAATCGGTAGCTAAACCAATATGTGGCGTTGCAGGTCATGAAGTCCCAATATAGCACTCTGGAAACGGAATGCAAGGGGTCGGGAGAGGATTCTTTCACTATTTGGCTAACCACCTGCGTGTGGTGTATAGCTACCATATTTCGCTCCTGCTATAACACCATCAGTAACTTCAGAGATTTTACTGGCCCCACCAGCGTCTGGTGTACGAATTTCCGTGTCAGCCGGCGGCTTTCGGATTGCGGTCCCACAGCACCAGCGAATAGCTTTTGGCATAAGACTTTGTCACGCTGGTGACCCTGCGCTTTCCGTCGACGCCGCGCATGGTCACCACGGACGTCTGGATGCGGTAAGCGTTCGAGCAACCCCATCTGTCAAAGAGACCGGTGGAGCCTGAGAACGGAGGGTTGCTAACAGGATCAGGCGCGGGAGGTACGATTTCTTTTGCCAGGGCGTTTTCAGGGGGCACAGTGCGTTGAGTTTCCCGCAAAGCCGCCAGGAACGCTTCAGACCATCTGTGGTTTTCTCCGCGTCGTAGCGCTTTTACGAGAACGAATCAGTGCTTCCGGGTATCTCGCAAACCACTACCAGATCGATCTTTTCCTGATCTTGCAGCGCCTCTGTCAAGAAGGAACTCTGAACTTATTCCGCCGGCTTCAACTGACGCAGGTGCAGGGCCGGAATTTCCACCCAAATGTCGTCCGGTTTCGCTTTCCATGTCTCGCGAGGTACGTCGATCACCATGCCGGCGCCAAAATCGGCTCGCACGGATTGGGGTCGCTCCAGAATGCGCACCTGGTCGACACGGATCCGGTTTGGCCCCGGCTTTGCCACCAGTCTGAGTTCCTCCGGGCGGATGCACAGTGTCACGCGATCTCCCTTGAAACACCCCCGCAAATTAGGCCCGTCCAGTTCGTGGCCCAGAATGCGCACACGACTGGTCTGGCGACCCGGATCCATGGTCAGCACCTCTGCCTCATAGAGGTTGAAATCACCCAACAGGCGGGCCACAGCGGCAGTTCCGGGGTTCTGCAACAACTCTATCGGTGAACCGCGATGGACAATGGACCCCACATCGTAAATCAGGACGTTGTCCGCCATCGCAAAGCATTCTTCCAGGTCATGGGTGACGAGAAGAACCGGGATCCTGAGAGAAGATTTCATCTCCTGAATCACGGCGTAGAGTTCCTTTCGCAGTACCGAATCGAGGCCCCGGCCCGGCTCGTCCAAAAGAAGAACGCCCGGCTCGGCGATCAGGGCTCTGGCGATGGAAGCGCGCTGTTTCTGGCCACCGGAGAGCTCCCGTGGATACCGCCCGGCAAGATCCGTCAGGCGAAACCGGTCCAGCAGTTCCCCGATGCGCCTGTGGCGTTCCAGACGAGGCAGTTCAAACGCGGCAAACGCCATGTTTTCCCGTACTGTCATGTGAGGGAACAGCGCATAGTTCTGAAAAACGTACCCGCAGCCGCGATCCTGGGGGCGAAGATGAACCTTCGCTCCGGCGTCAAACAGGATGCGGTCGCCCAGCATGATCCGCCCTGTGTCAGGCTGAGCAAAACCCGCAATCGCGTCGAGAGTACAGGTCTTTCCCGACCCGCTGGGCCCATACAAAGCGGTTACTCCCGCGGCGGCCTCCAGACGAATGTCCAGTCGGAATGCGCTGCTCTCCGGGGCTTCAGGAAACCGCCTGGTGAAGTTCGCCTGAATCACGAAGCCCGCCGTTGTTCGAGACGGTTGGCCAGGAATACAATCGCGGCGGTAAGAATGGAAATCGCGATCACCAGAGCGCGCGCCAGTGTCGTATTACCCGATTCCACCGCGTCGTAAATGGCGATGGCAGCAGTTTGGGTCCGGCCGGGAATATCTCCTGCAATCATCAGCGTCGCCCCGAAGTCACCCATGGAACGCGCGAACGCAAGGGCTGTAGCGGCAGCGATGGGGCGCCGGGCCAGCGGAAGGCTGATGCGCCAGAAGATTCGCCACTCCGATGCTCCCAGACTTCGGCCGGCGCGTTCACAGGCACGATCCACGCTTTCGAGCGCAGCCCGGGATGACTTCACCAGCAGGGGAATGGCGTGCAGGGCGGACGCGATCACGGCAGCACGCCAGGTGAAGACCAGCGGGGACCCGGTAAGTTCCTCCCAGGTGCGACCGATCCAGCTGGTGCGCCCAATGAGAACCAGCAGATAGTAGCCCAGCACAGTGGGCGGCAACGCCAGGGGCAGGGAAGTCAGTGCGTCCAGAATCTCCTTCCCTGTGAACTCCCGGTTCGCAAGAATCCACGCGAGCCAGACCCCCAGCAGCAGAGAAATCAACGTGGCGGTGCCGGCCACCTGCAGGCTGAGCCACAGAGGGAACCAGTCGATTACTGAGGGGGGCGCCACCATCGGGTTCGGTTTTTCATTTTGGCACAGCGCCTCTTTAGTCCAGTTGCCTGCGCAACTGCGAGACCGCGGCATCGGTCACTGGCCCTTCAAAGCGCCACTTCACTGATCCGTCGGCGGCGATCAGCAAAACATAGGCGCTGCCGCCGCTACGAAAACCCGCGGCCTGTTTCAATTCACGCTCGCCGTTGAAGACCAGCAGGAAATGATCATACTGTTCTTGCGGGACACCACTCCGAATGCCGCGCGAGACCACGCCGCGCAGGAGCCGGGGCACCGATTCCAGCACCGCCATGGACCATGTCTCGCACAGCCCTTTTGTACGCTTCGCCCAGTCCTCGGTTTGCTTCGATGAGGCCTGCGAAAACCCCACCAACAGCAGCGCTGTGCGGCCCTGAATCGCAGCCGGCATTTGTGTGTGCTTGCCGCTGAGGGTCTCCCCTTCGAAAAGCGGGGCCTGGGCGGCGGACAGCGATAACCCAAACAGTAGTGCCAGCGTGAACAGCATTCTCATAAATGCCCAATATAGTCCATGCTGCGGATTCCTGCTCCCCGCTGTCATGCAATACTGACCGCAGGAGATTCTTACGTGAAGACCGTTTCCCTCATCTCAATGGCCCTGTTGCTGCATGTTGCGGCGAATGCCGACTTCAGCTATTCCCTGACGCGCAAGAACACCGGAGGCATGATGGCTTCGGCTGCCGCGGGGGGGCCGCAGAGCTCCAAAGTTGCTCTGAAAGGCCACAAGATGCGGACGGAGACGGGCGCCATGGTCACCATCATCGACCAGGATGCGCAAACGATCACGACGATCCATAACGACCTGAAAACGTACTCCACTAAACCATTCCCGGAAGTTGCTGCAGGGGCCGGTGATGTCACGGCAAAGATTGATGTTAAAGACACTGGCCAGACCAGGGAAGTGAACGGTTACCTGGCGCATGAACTCGTGATGACGATGGAGGTGGACTCGCCGCAGACTGCCCGGATGGGCAAGATGCAGATGGAGATCCAGATGTGGCTCTCATCGGACGTGCCCGGTGTGAAGGAACTGGGTGAGTTCTACCAACAGAACGGCGGGAAGCAACCATGGGGCGCAATGGCCGGTCAGGGGAATCCGGCCCTCGCCTCGGCCATGGCTGAAATCCAGAAGAAGATCGCTTCCATGAACGGTGTCCAGGTGCAGCAGGTGGTTATAGTGAAGGCTCCGGCTGGTGCAATGCCGGCACGGCCCGCCGGGCCGTCGGGCGCTCAGATGCAGCAGATGCAGGCCGGGATGGAAAAAGCCCGTGCGCAACTGGAGGCGATGGCGGCAAGTGGTGGCCCCGCGGCCGCGATTGCGAAACAGCAACTGGCCAAAATGGGCCTGGCTCCAGGCGCGGTCGCAGGGGGCGGCGCGGCGTCCGGTTCGCTGATTGAAATGACGATCGATTCCTCTGACTTTTCGACAGCTGCCATCCCCGATAGCGCTTTTGCTGTCCCGGCGGGATACCAGAAGAATTGAGGTTCCAGTGCCGGCTAGGCTGCACCGCCTGTTGTGAGAAACAGGGGTTTGTGTATCTCACGGAAGATGACATCATCCGGCTGGCGGATTACCTCAGCGTTACGGCAGAGGCTTTCGAAGCCCGCTACGTATTTCGAACAAAGCACCTGCGCCGATTGCGTGTCCCGCGACATGCGCAATGCGAATTCCTGGTGGGCGGGGGATGCAGCGTACATGCGGCCAAGCCCACCCAGTGCGCCACGTTTCCCTATTGGCCGGAACTGCTGGACAGCCGCAAGGAATGGCACAAGGCCGGCAGTCTGTGCCCGGGGATTGGGAAGGGCGAACTGATCAACATTGAGTTTGCCAATAGTGAGGCCGAACGGATGCGTGCGGCCCACCCCCACCTTTACGCCGGACGGGGTTAGTCGCCGGAATCCCAGACGTCGCTTGGCAGACGGACCTCCGGGCATGCCAAATGGAAGCGCCGCAGGGCTTCTCTTGTCACCTTTGTCTGGTCCACGTCAAGGTACCGAAGGGCGGGGAAGCCCCGGAGTTTATCCAGGCCGGCTTCGGTGACGCCTGTTTCCCAAAGAACGAGTTCCCGCAGGGTGGGAAGGGTCGCCAGCACGTCGAGTGTTACGTCCGTAATCGCCGTGCCGCCCAGGTTCAGAACCTCCAGCACATGCAGCCCGCGCAGGTGTTGGGCCGCTCTGTCCGTAATGCCCGTCAGCCCCAGATTCAGGTTGCGCAGCCCGGGAATATGATGGAGAGCTTCCAGATCGTCATCATGAATTCTGGTGTTGTAAAGGCTCAGCTCGCGCAGCGCGTTCATGTTGTGGATGGCGCGGATTCCATGGCCGGAAACGAGTGTGTGGCTGAGATCCAGGCGCTGCATCCAGATGCAGCCTTCCAGCCGTAACAGACCCGCATCGTCAAACTGCGTTTCGTCCAGCATCAGCACGCGGAGTTCGTGCAGGGGAGGGAAGTGGTCGAATACCCGTCCGGTAATGGCCGTCCGGCCCAGGTGCAGGACTTCCAGGGAGGGGAACCGTGCCAGCGGCAGCACCTGTTCGTCGGTGAGAATAACGAAGTCAGGCCACTCGTCAATGAAGCCCTGCAGGTCGTCCGGATTCAGTTGCAGCAAGGGCGTCAGGTCTCGGCAGTCACTGCCGATCCGGAGGATGATCGATTTGCCGAATTGGGCACGCACAGTGCCCTGCGCCTTGCCCAATGCCACCAGGCGGGCGTCAATGTCCCTTTCCGCCCGGAAGAAAAGGTCACCCATGCCTGCGCCTTCCGGAAAGCGCAGTGCGCGCGAAGACGACACATGAGCGAGATCCACCAGAGCACGCTCCACCAGACTCCGCCCCGTGGCAGGGCGGAAAACCATCGCAGCGCCTTTCTGCCGCGTGTCGAGGGTACGGTTGCCGATGTAGTGAGCCAACTCTTCCAGCAAATCGCGCTTCTGCCTGGCTGCGTAATCTGTGCGTTCGCGAAGTTCGTTCAGCGGAGTGCCGGCCAGCGCGGCGAGGTTCTGCGCCGCATCACCATTCTCATCCTCATCGAGAGAACCCGACAGCAATTCGAGGCGGCGAATGTCTTTCTCGTGGTAAGCGAGGTTGGCCTCCGTCATGAGCTGTTCGCGCAGCAAACGGCGCGCCTGATCGGAAGCGAGATCGGGGTGAAAATCGCGTGCCAGCCGGTGGTGAAGGTGTCTCAGCCGGTCCGGATCAGCAGGCAACTGCAGCAGTTCGGCCGCGCACTCCGCAGCGGAGGCGCGAAGGGTATCAAGCGCATGCAGCGCCTCGCGGTGTGCGGCGGGAACAAAGCGTGACCGGAGTCTGGCTGCCTGCGCGTAGGCCTCGTCGAGTTCGACGTAGCGTGGGCCTATAACCTGAGAGAATTTGTGCTGTAGCCGGTGAAGAGATACCTGGAGGAGGGCGAGTTCGAGCTGTCCGACGGAAGAATCCACTGGGGTGGAGGATAACAAACGTACTTATCTGGCGGGGTCCGGTGGTGGACCGGCAATGCGTTCCGCCGCGTCTTTCAATGCCTGGATCTTCTTGTTCACCACGGCCATCTGCGATTCGGAGAATTGCGCCAGCGGCAGTAATTCGCGAACTCCGGTAATGATTCGCCGCACATCCTCGCAAGCCTCCGCCGCAGCCACAGGAGAGCCCACCTGTTGCAACTGGCGCGCTTTTTCAACGCCGGAAAAGCCGGCGTCGATTTTCAGACGGATCTGTTCGGCGGGCAGGGAAGTGATGGGGGCTTTCATGGCAGGGTCAGACCTCGTCCGGTGTGAACTTCTTGCGCGGGGGCTTGCGGTCTGCCTTCACTGGCCGCAGTGCAACAAATGCCAGGCAATCTTCGGCGGTCAGCAGATGATTCTCCGCCTCCGTGGCAGACATGATGGCAGCACACATTGACGGCGCATCCTGGAAAGAGATGCCGTGTGCGAGCAGCAAACTAACCGGCACACTCACCCTGAAAATCGGAGTCGCGGAGTTGGCGGGCAGACGCCCGAACTTAAAGTTGCGGATGCCCTTGGCGTCGTCGAAACCCATATATCGAACCGGAACGACGGGCTCCGGGCGCGGATTCCGTGCGGTGCGGGCTTCCACTATGGCCAGAAAACGCTGGTCCGCGTGGATGAGACGCTGAGCCCGGTCCAGCGGATCCTGCCACTGGTCCATAAAATACTGGGCGTCTGTACTGGCCAGCACCCGATCACGATGCCCTTCGACAACCTCCAGCAGCAGTGCGGTTTCGGCGGGTTCAAGCGATTTATAGCGATTCGTTCCCGCTGTGACTGCTGCGGCTATGCGCCCAAAGCTGAGTTCGATTTGGGTTCTGATCTGGTTGGCCCAGGAGATCTGGCTCACCTGACCCGTCAATGCGGGGAGCGGCCGCCCGGCGACCGGGAACTCCTGCGATCCTGTCTTTCCCTGATGGGTCGTTCCCTGGGGGATCGTTTCCTGCGGGGAAAGCAGGACATTTCTGTCCGGACCGTCGTTAGGCAATTGTTCTCCAGCGGGATCAGTTCGTCCCCGCAGTGACGATATTGGGCGCGGGAAGCGCGCCCAACCAGGTTAGACCGCGATCTCTTTTTTCGGCGGCAACAGCTCTTCATTGGGATCGAGATTGGGATCGAGATTTTGTAGCGCCAACAATCGCTCTTCCTCTGCTACCCGAGCACGCTCCGCAAGAATTTCGAGAGCTTCGATTGCAACAGCTTCTTCATCCGGCAAGGGTTGGCTGGTGGTCTTACGTTCCTCGCGACGGGAACCTTTCTCCTGCTGCTTCTCTTTGCGCTTTTGCTCTTTTTGACGTTTATTGAACGTCGGCCGTCCACGACCAGACATCGCTCGCTCCTTAAGTGGCTGCGTCGCCGACCGGGCTACCGGCGACGCCATCTAAAAATATACTGCTAAGGTAACTCCGACGGGCGGAACCCGATTGTTACCAGCGCGGGGTGCGGCTGCGGTTTCCACCGGCGCCGGCGCCACCGCTGCGATTGCCACCAAATCCACCGCCGCCGCGGCCACCACCACCGCCGCCGCCTTCCGTTTTCGGGCGAGCTTCGTTCACATTCATGGTGCGACCGTTGAGGTCCGCACCGTTAAGCTGCGAGATCGCGGTATCGGAGTCGCGCTTCTCGGTCATTTCAACGAACGCAAATCCACGCGGCTGGCCAGTCTCACGGTCCGTAACAATACTGACACGTTCCACATTACCGTACTGCGAGAAGGCTGCGAGAAGCTCATCCTGCGTCGTTTTGAAGCTGAGGTTGCCAACAAAAATATTGGTCATTGGTTTCTTTCCTTAAAGAATTATCTTTGTCAGACTGCTCTGAAACCAAAACCAACAACGAACTGGTAAGGAGGGAGGGCGGCCAGAAGGCACTGAAAATGGACTTGATGCGGGCAAAGACGTCTCTATTATAGCAGGTTTTGGAGGCGTGGCAGGTTTTGGAGCTAAACCTGCTCTGGGCCCGGCACCGCACTCCTGGCAGGCCGTGATCCGTCATTTCTTCTTTCGGAAGAGGTCTATGATGCTCTGCACACCGTTCTTTTGAAGATCCTGCTCTGGTTCGGGGGCCTTGTTGGCAGGGTCTTTAGCTGGACCTGCGGGCTCCGCCGCCTGCTGTCTACCCGACAGCGCGTCCAGAATCGACCGCCCGGCACCTTTCGGATTAGACAGAATTCCGCCCGGGCCGGTCAATGCCGGCAGCACATTTCTCAGTTTCATCTCCGCAAGGCGTGCCGCGTCGGGCGCGAAACGCGGTTTCGAAAACGTTCCCGTGACATTCGCCGGAATCACCAGTTCTCCCTTGCCGTTCGAAAGAGCCGTGGTCAGATAGCCGCCCACTCCGGTTCCGCCGGCCCTTTGGCTGAGAGCTCTATCCAGTACGGCCGTCATCTTCAGGTTCAAGGTCTGATCGGCCAGATTGATGGTCCCGGCAGCGCTCAGTGATCCGCCGTCCATCACCATTTGCAGATTGTTCGTGGTGGCCAAACCGTTGACAATCGATATGTCTCCGCCCATCTGGGTAATGGCGGTGAAGTTCTGCGTCCCGGTATCAAACCCCGCGAACCTCCCGATTGTTGAGAGTTCATTCAGAATGCTGGTCCCCGCCAGCCGCCCTTTCACCAGATTCAGATTCAGATTGCCGTTGAGTGATCGCGACACATCAGCCGTGCCTAACGCAAGATGCAGTTCGCCGCCGGCTCCAAGAATCCCGAAAAGGGTGTTCTTCACGGAGGTAAGGGCGGAAAGCAGTTGGTTTGAATCGACACTGACCAGTTTCAGATTCAGGTCGACCGCAGTCGGGGTCCGCCGGGTGTCTGCCCGCAAACTACCGGTTTGGGTGCCCCCGAACAGGTGGGCACTCAATGGTGCTAACGTCACCACGCCCTTATCCACCACGCACTGCGAATTCACGTCGGTCATGACCAGCCCCTGGCTGAGCAGGGTCCCGACATGCAGATTCCCGCGCCCCGTAATCGGATTGGATGGCTTCGCCTTTGCCGACGGCCCGGCCGCCGGTGTCGGAGCGTTTGACACCCTCTGCATTTCGTCAATGTCCAGCTTGTCTACATCAAGATCAAAGACAACGGAGGGCGCCGTGAAACTGGAAACAGTCGCGGTTCCTTTTAGATTCGAACTCGCCAGTCCGGCTGACAGCTGGGAAATCACCACGGAATTCCGATCGAACTTCAGGTTTGCGTTCGCCACCCGAAGTGGTTTGTTGAACCCATCGATATTCAGTTGAGCGTCGCGCACCACGCCGCTGCCGGAGAATGCCGGTGATCCTGCAAGCGGCCCCCGGGCATCCACCTCAAGGGTTACGATGCCTGTACCGTTAATCGACCCTGCTCCAAACAGCCGCGCAATGCCAAGGACTTCTGCAAGGCCGGCTTCACGAATTCTCACAGACCCGCCCGCCGTCCGGGTCTTGGTATTCGATTCCGCCGAAACTGCGATTGGCACCTTTCCGGCCTGTAGTGCACCTGTGAACCGGGAGATGCCTGTTAAAGGATCGTCCTTCGCGCTTCCATTCAGGCTCACCGGGAAACCGAGTGCCTTGCCATTCGCCGTTGCGTTTTTCAGCTCGAATTTGATAGCCGCCGTGGTCGCCGCAGCAGCGCGAGTCAGGTCGACCGTTCCGGAGAGTTGTCCATCCACCGGCGGCGTGGCACCCGCGAAGCGAGCAAGGCCGGAGAGCGGTGCGTCGGTCAGCAACAGTTGGCCCTGAATTCCCGCTTCCTTAGCTCCCACCGGGCCACCGCTGCCTTCAAACCGGAATGAGTCGCTCTTGCCACCAGGAAGCTGAGCGGCCGCCTTCAGGTGATAAGTCTTCCCGGGGGCGTAGTCCACTAACTCCAGGTTGACATGTTCGTAGAGGCTGCGTGTCGCCGGCTTGCCCAGTTCACTTACGGCCAGTGCCCCGTCTTCCACCTGAAGAAGTGAAAGGGTCACAGGTCTGGAATTGCCGGAAGGGGAAGCGTTGGTCAGGTCGGCGTAATTCCAGTGGCCGGCCGCGTTCTTCACCAGCTCAAAAGTCGGCTGGGTCAGCACCAGCGAATCCACACGAATCTCCTTACGGAGCAAAGACAGCAGTTCCGCCTTCACCTGGATTTGCTTCGCGGTGACGAATGGGCGTCCCGTAACGAATTGAGGATTCTCGCCGACCGAGACATCTTCCACCCGCACAGCCAGTGGCAACAGACCCAGGCTCATCGCTCCCAGCGTCACCGGCCTGTGGAGCTGCTTCTGAAGATCGGCCTGGATGGCAGGGCGAAATTGATTCACATCCACCAGCAACCAAATCAGGGCAGGGACGACAACTGCCAGACTTACCACCGCAACGAGGGCAATCAGAGGCTTTCGCATGGATCTACCTCAGCTTGCCACAAGTCTGCCGTTTTAGGGCGCCGGACGAATCCCGTGAACGTCCTCAAGCAGCACCCGCAGAATCTCTGACACACTCCAGGCCTGCGCGATACAGCCGCGCGGGGCATGCGGTGCGTCGCCATCGAAAATCTCAGAGATGCTTCCCAACCCGGCCTCGTTCCTGTGTTCGCGGAAGCCTGCCAGCCATGTCGAAGCCTGCTCGCGCGCGTCGGGGTAAGTGCGCAGATAGGCGGTGATGAAGGGACCCAGGAGCCACGCCCAGACTGTCCCCTGATGGTATACGGAGTCCCGCTCAACCGGCCCCCCTTCATACCTGCCGCGATACTGCGGGTCATGCGGCGAAAGCGTCCGAAGCCCAAACGGCGTCAGTAGTTCCCGTTCCACCAGGGCCAGAATTGCTGCGGCGCGTTCCTGCGGGATCATCGTGTAGCCCAGCGAAAGTGCAATCACCTGGTTCGGTCGCACGGACGCATCGTGGAAATCATCCCGAATCACGTCATAGAGACACCCCATCTCATCGTTCCAGAACGCCGTATTGAAACTGGCCAGGGTGCGATCCGCAATGCCTTCCAGAAGTCTCTCCTCTTCCGCATCGCCAAAACGTTCGGCGAGCGATGCCGTGAAGCGCAAAGCGTTGTACCAGAGCGCCTGAATCTCCACTGGTTTGCCATTGCGCGGGGTGGCCACGAAGTCTCCGATTTTCGCGTCCATCCACGTCAGTTGAGTTTCGGGTCCGCCGGCGGTGATCAGCCCGTCAGGCCCGCATTTGATGCCATAACGTGTGCCCAGAAGGTGCCAGTCGATGATGCTCTTCATCGTTTCGTACAGGTTGTCGCGTACGAATACATCGTCCGCTGTGTACTCCAGATATTTGCGAATGGCCTCGAAATACCAGAGCGACGCATCCACAGTGTTGTACTCCGGGGATTCGCCCAAATCCGGAAAACGGTTCGGCAGCATGCCCATGTCGGTGGCGCGGCTGAACGCGAGCAGGATATCTCTGGCGACGTCGAACCGCTTTGTCACGAGGGTGAGCCCGGGCAGGGCGATCATGGTGTCCCTGCCCCAGTCAGCGAACCAGTGGTACCCCGCGATCACCGTGTGCAGGTGACCCGCCCGCTTCACGATAAACTGGTCTGCACGTTCGGTCAGTTCCTTTACGAACGGATCGTCGACCGGCGCGAGCGCACGCAGGGCAGCACGCCGTGCGATCTCACGATTGCGGGCGGATTCGGCCACGGCGGCGTCCTGCGGAGACGTGGAGGCCACGATGGATGCCTTCGGTGAACCGTTCGCCGCCCCCCCGAGAGAGAACTGCAGAACCATCGGCTGAAACAGGTCTTCTGCTGATTCCAGACCCCGCTCGCGCTCCCGGGGGTAGTCAAAGTTGTAATACCAGGTGCTCTCAGCGGCCACCCAACGGGCGTTGTGTCCGAAATAGAGCCGGGGCAATCCGGCATAAGGCTGGATCGATACTTCGCCTTCCGACTGCTGCAACTGCGTGTCAATCGCGGAGTTTGCGTGGGTCGTCGAGTGGTAATCCCGGAACGCAATCAGGGGACGAACTTCCAGCGTGCATTCGCCAGGGCCAATCACTTCGTACTCAATCACCGTCGTATTTTCGCCGTGCACCATGAAGACGCGCTTTTCAATCTCAATGCCGCCGACCTCGAAAGTAAAAATCGGAAAAGGATCGAGCCTGAATTTCCGAAGCCAATTGTAGCCGTTGGGGTGAATTGTGCCGGGATAGAAATTCGCCGAAAGCTCGTACCTGGCTCCATTGAGAAAGACCGTCTCTTCCAGCTTCGCCAGCAGGACGTGCCGGTCAACCGGAGGGTGCAGCGAAGCGACCAGAAGGCCGTGATACCGGCGCGTGTTGATGCCGGGTATGGTCGAAGAGGCGAAGCCCCCGATGCCGTTCGTTTCCAGCCACTCGCGCGCGCTGCCGGAATTCGGGTCGCCGCATACTTCCCGTCCAAAAGTCGTCATTACGCCTTCTATCTGTATCAAACGCTCAGCGTCCACGCCGCTTCTCACCCGATTTCCACCTGGCGGACGACCCTGGCAACTGCCGGTGCCATCGCCTTCATCGTCGCCATGTTCTGTTCTTTGCTGAGGTCCGACACCACATAGACCAGATGGTGCCGTGTTTCAAAGCCCGCTACATTAAATCGCTGAACAGAGGCTGCGTAGATGGGCGCCGGCGAGTCAATAGCGACGGAACGGAAGTCGTTTTCAAACGCCTGGCCAGCCGCGCGATTTGTGATCAGCAGGGAAATCAACCGGGTGCCATCGGAGGCCGCAACGTGTGTATAGGCGCGGCCCTGCAGGCTTCGGAATGTGCACACATGGGCTTCGATAATTCTGAAGTTCCGAGGCAGACTCTGTTGAATCGCCGGTATCAGTTCGGCATATTCGGGGCCGAGGTCGCGTTTCAGATCCTCGGTTGTCACAGGTTTCTCATCATGCCTGCGAAACACCGCACAGTGCATGTGCTGCTGCAGGCCAACCTGCATGATGGGAGAGACGGCGCTTCCAATCGAATCGATATAACCGGCCCGCTCTTCCGCTGTGAACAGGAGTCTGCCATGCTGCCGGGACCAGGGAACTAAAACTGCCGCCAGGGCCACAGCTGCCACGGGAATCAGGCGCCAGGTTCGCCAGCCGGAACGAGGCGACCCACCCACACTATGCCGAATCCGGTACTCAAGGCCTGCCGGAGCGTTCGCATCCACTGCCGCCCGGAGCCGGTGCCGGATTGCCTGCCGTTGCGCGACCAGTTCGCGGCATGGAGCACAGCCGCTCAAATGCAGTTCCCGACCACTCAACTGCTCTCCGCTCAGGCTCCGGCTCAGGTAAAGATCCAGGTCCGCTTCATTCCGGAAACAGCAGGTCCTGAAATCGTTTTCGTTCATTTCGTTCCTCCGCCGATGCCATACGCCGCCGCGACGGACTTCAATTGCTCCCGGAGCAGCTTGCGCCCGCGGCTGAGTCTCGACATCACGGTACCGATCGGAATTTTCAAAATATCAGCCGCATCCCTGTAAGCGAACTCCTCCACATCAACCAGCAGTACGACACTCCGGTAGTCCGGCGGAATGCCATCCAAAGCTCTCAGAATATCCTCGTCACGCAGCCAGTCCGGTATCGGTTCCGGGGCTGTCAGATTGGCCTCGAGAAACTCTTCCGTTTCTTTCAGGACCGGGAACCGAAACCACTTCCGCCTTTGGTGGTGCACACAGTGAAAAAGGATACGGAACAGCCAGGCACGGCAGTTGGTGCCCGACTGGAAGCGATCAAACGACTTCCACGCCTGAAGAAAAGCCTCCTGAACGGCATCTTCCGCCCGTGTGCGATCACCGGTGAGGCGCATGGCAGTGCGGAAAAGACCATTCAGGTGCGGCATTGCCTCCTGATTGAAACTCTCTCGGCGGGTGTTTTCTGCGTCTGCGGAGCCGGGGAATGCGATCACCAGAGTTCTCCCAGGGGCAGCGCTGTGTGTAAAACTGAGTCCCATGCATTCGTGAAATGCCGCTTCACTGCGTGCTTATTCCCGAAGTCGTTTTCCCTTGTCAAGATGACCAGTTGGACCTGAATTCACCGAACAGCGAGAGCCCGCCGCAGGCAAAAAGAGTTTGCCCTGTTATGTAAGATGCTTCGTCGGACGCCAGGAACGCAAAGACGCCCGCGACTTCAGCGGCTTCGGCCGCTCGCCCCATGGGGATATGGCTTTCGACGGCCGCGCGGGCTTTTGGATCATCAATCCATGCACGGTTGATCGGGGTGACGACTGCTCCCGGACCGACGGAATTCACCCGAATCCCCGAGGCCGCGTATTCGAGGGCCAAAGTGCGGGTCATATTCTCAATCGCACCCTTGCTGGCCGAATAGGAAAGATACTGCGGCTTGGGGATCAACTCATGAACGCTGGTGTTGTTCACGATCACGCCTCCGCCGGGGCGTGAAAGAAAGTGGCGAATCGCTTCCCTGGAGCAAAGGAAAGTCCCCTGCAGATTAACATTCAGAACCTGGTTGAAGTCAGCGAGCGTAACTTCATGACTGGCTTGGCCTTTCTGAATACCTGCGTTGTTAATCAGAATGTCCAGACGACCCAGTTGGGCCACCGTCCCGGCAACCATGTCCCGCACATCTGACTCGATTGAAATGTCCCCTTTTACCAGGATGAAGCGCCCGGATCCGGCAAATGCGGCTGCGTCCAGAGTGGCCCTGGCATCTGAAAACTCGCCATCGCCACGGTAATTCACCGCGACGTGCGCACCTTCTGCAGCGAAACGAACTGCCACGGCCCGCCCGATTCCCGACGAGGCGCCTGTGACGAGTACAATTTTGTTTGCGAGTCCCTTCATTCAATCCTCACGGGAATAATAGCGCTTCACCTGGTGATCTTGGGAGCATGAGAAATATATTTGGTTTGTCGGTGTGCATTTTGGCCCTGAGTGCGAGTGTTGCCGGCGAGTCGGGTCCCGCCAGAGTGCCGGTTCTTCTCGAATTGTTTACGTCCGAAGGGTGCAGCAGTTGCCCGCCGGCCGATAAGTTACTGGAAAAGCTGGATCGCGAACAGGCGATCTCCGGTGCGGAAGTGATCGTGTTGAGTGAGCACGTGGATTATTGGAATCATCTCGGCTGGTCAGATCCCTTCTCATCGCCACTTTACAGCCAGCGGCAGAAGGAATACGCCAGCCATCTGGATGGAGAGACGTACACGCCGGAACTGGTGGTCGATGGTGCCGTGGGCTTTGTTGGCAGCAACCAGGGCAACGCGGAGAAGGCCATCCGGGACGCGGCGAAGCAGCCCAAACTCCCGGTGAAGATCACTGCCAGACGGGTTGACAGGAAGGCTCAGGTTTCTCTTCATGTGGATGAGGCGGCGACCGGAACCCTTTATTTGGCGCTGGCCCACGATGTGACAAAGTCCAAAGTCCTGAGTGGTGAGAATGCGGGCAGGGGACTAACACATGTCAGTGTGGCTTATTCGATTGAGAAAGTGGGTAAGCTGGACGGCAAGGTGCTGGATTTTGAGCGTCTGGTGAACCTGAAAACGGGCGACACCACTCGCGTCGTCGCATTTGTGGCGCAGGCGGGTACGGGCAAAATCACCTCGCTGGGCCAGTCGAAGTTATAGCGGATGGGAGTTGAACGGCGGGTCTTTCTGGGAATCGCCCTGGCCGGCACCGCAGGTTGGGGGCTCTACGAGAAGCTGCGGGATTCCTCGGGCGACGAACGTCGCATCCCGGCTGCGGTGCGCATTGCCGGATTTAACAGCGCCGGTCGGGCGACCGGGGTGGTGGAAGTGGCATCGGTCAGGAAGTCCGACGCGGAGTGGAAGGCGTCATTGGCGGTGGACCAATACATGATTACCCGACGTGGCGACACGGAACTGGCGTATGCCGGTGAGTATTGGAATTTTCATGGTGATGGCTTGTATCGCTGTGTCTGTTGCGGCACCGCTCTGTTTGATTCGGAGACGAAATTCAATTCGGGGACTGGTTGGCCGAGCTTTACTTCGGCGATTGCAGCGGAGAACGTTGTGGAGGCTCCGGACAACAGCTTCGGCGTGGGGCGGACGGAGGTGAGCTGCCGGCGATGCGGTGCCCATCTGGGGCATGTCTTTGACGATGGTCCTCCGCCGGGTCATTTGCGGTACTGCATGAACTCGGTTGCGCTGAAGTTTGCTCCGCGCGTTTAATTTTACATAATATGTGTTATCGGAAGTTGCGTTACTTCCGATTTGCTCCAATGCCCTCTCCACTTACGCTACCCGAACCACGAGGCAAATACAGCAAGGTGGGATCACCATCTCCACCATGATTATCGCTTCAGGATACGCCGAGCTTGGGCCGGATCTGCCAGCACCACGTAAACGCACCCGAACGGCAGGAGCGTCGCCGCCGCCAACAGAAGCGGGTGGGCCACAAACGAAAGCTTAATTGCCCACGCCACGCCCGCTGCGGCAACCCCGGCTGCCCAGTAGCGCGCAAGGTAGCCTCCGCCGGAAGGCACAAAACCGATCCGTCGAATCAATGCCCGGCGTAGTAAGACAAACTCGACCCAGCCGCTCACACCGGCCGAAGCCGTGAGTCCCGCCACACCCCACATCGGATCTACACCCAACAAAGCAGGCAGTGGCTGTGAACAGAGATACCCAAGGACCGTCGTCAGCACCACCCGAACCACGGCAAACCGCAATGGTGTCCGCGTGTCCTTCAAGGCATAGAACGCCGAAGAATACAGACGGCCCTGCGTTGACGCCAGCAAACCAATTCCGGAACCCGCCAGGATCGCCCACACATCCACCGAATTCGCATGAGTGAATTTGCCGCCCTGGACAATGGCTCCGACGACGATATCCCCCAGTGCCACGAACGCCACTGCCGACGGTATGACGAAGAATGCAATTCGCCGCAATCCACTGTCCAGGCGCGCCCTCAAGTGCGCGGCCACCTTGTCATCGTCGCCAACCACGCTCGACATCTCCGGCAGCTCTGAAGCGCTTACGGCCATACCGAACAGGCTGACCGGCAGCAGGTAAATCGTCTGCGCCTGCGCCAGCCCCGCAATCGCACCTTGCGGCAGCCAACCCGCCAGCACCAAATCGATATAAGCGCTCAGCTGCACCACTCCCCTGCTCACGAAGACCGGCCCAAAGCTCCGGATCACCGTCCGAACGCCGGCCAGATGCAATGCAAAGCCGAGCCGCAATCCCCGCACCAGCGACAGCACTGTCGGCAGCTGCGCCAGAAACTGGGCAGCGCTACCGACGACCGAGGCCCACGCAACAATGACGGCAAGTCTTTCCTGACTGGACCGCGATCCCCAGCCAATCAGCGCCACAATCATCGCGATATTCCAAAGAACCGAAACGCTGTAGGACAGGAAGAAGCGACGATGGCTGTTGAGCACGCCGAGGCACCACGCCGAGAGCACCAGCATCCCTGCGCCTGGAAACAGAATTCGCACCAGAGAGATTACCAGCTGCCGCCGCTCATCGTGCACGCCTGGCACGATCAGCTCGATCATGATGGGTGTCGCCAACACCCCCAGCAACACCAGCACGGAGGTCAGTACCGCCAGGATGGAAAACACCGCACCAGCAACCCGACCTGCTTCCTCCGGTTTCTCTTCCGCCAATAACCCGGAGTACACGGGAATGAATGAAGCCGACAGGACGCCTTCGCCAAACAGGGTCTGGAGAAAGTTCGGGATCCGCATCGCCGCGCGGAATGCGTCCGCCGTGCCGGAGAGACCGAAATAATGCGCAAACACACGGTCCCGAACCAAACCGAAGATCCGGCTCAGAAAGATCCCCGCCGCCACCAGCACTGCTGCGCCGCGCGACTGCGTGGGTTTCATCTGCTTACTTTTCCAACAGGAAGTTGCCCGCAATCATAGCGTCGATCCCTGAAGCGTAGAAGCTTCGCACGGCGTCACGCGGCGTACAAACCAGGGGCTCGCCAAACAGATTGAACGAGGTGTTGTAGAGAACCGGCAACCCGGTCGCGTCGCCAAACGCATGCAGCAACTGCCAATACAGGGGGTTATCTTCCTTCGATACGGTGTGCACCCGCACCAGATCATTGGCCAGAATCGCTCCGCGGAACCGGTCCTTGTGCGCAGGTCGCACGCGGCTGACCGTGGCCAGATAACGGGCGTTCGAACCGGCGTCAAAATACTCAGAGGCAAGCTCTGCGGGAACCGAAGCCGCAAACTTGCGCGAGGCGTCCCGGTGTTTGATAAACGTATTCAGATTTTCCGCCGAATAAGGGTCAAGCGGCGACGCAAGAATGCTGCGGTTTCCCAACGCGCGCGGACCAAACTCCATCCGCCCCTGCATCCACGCGAGAATCCGGTTTTCCTGCAAAAGGCGAACGGCCGATCCGATGGTCTCGGGAACGGTGGGCAACAGGTGTAAACGTAACTTACAGTTCTCGAAAACCTGCTTGATATCGTGTGCGCTGAATTGTGGACCCAGCGCGTAGCCACCACAGTTGAGCCGAGCTTCCCCGCCCGTGACATCATGCCAGACCTGCAGTGCCGCGCCCAACGCAGTGCCCGCATTGCCGGCGGCAGGCTGCGCGAACACACCTCGGTAGCGGCCTGAATGTTCCAGCGCCGAAATCAGCAGCGCATTCCACGCAACACCACCGGCCAGGCACACGTTCTTCGCGCCCGTGGCCAGCTTCATCACATAGCCTTCCAGTGCCCGCTGAATACTTGCTGCCATATCGGCCCGGTCATTCGAATTCAGATCTGCCGCGCTGCTGATGCCGACACGTTCGAAGAATTTGGCGCTGAAGCCGCCGTTGCCCTGTCGCCCGAAATCGAACCAGGACCGGTCGAAGCTGTGCCCGTCTGTCATCTCTTGAAAGACAGACAACCAGCGAGGCTCACCGGTGACCGAAAGCCATTGCAGCCGGTGCTCATCCGCGCGGGCGGAAAAGCCCAGAAGCTCAGTGACACGGCCATACAACTGACCGATGGAATCCGGGTAAAGTATCTCGTCTTCCAGCGTGAGGCGATTCCCTTCCCCCTGCCATTTTGCGCCGCAGCGCAGGTCGCCTTCACGATCTAATGTGATGACGGTGGCCTTTGTAAATGGCGATGCCAGGTAGGCGGAAGCCGCGTGGGCTGCGTGGTGATCAATGGAAACCACACGCGCACTGGAGAACATTTGTAAGGCCAGCGGAATGGCGGATCCGGGCGGGAGGGGGCGCGCCAGAGCAACATAATTGATATCTTCAGCCGAAATCCCTCCGATCCGAAGGCAGGCAGAAATGGCGGCATCCGGCAGGCGCCGGCTCTGCGTCCTGCGAGTGAGCTTCCCTTCTTCGATCGCCGCGGCCACGTGACCATCTTTGATCAGGACTGCGGCCGTATCGCCCAGCACACCGCCGATTCCGAGGATGTTCATTTACTTGGTTTCTTCTCCGCCGTCTTCTCCATCGACCCGCGCTTTTCCACCTTCGCCCAGGTATCTTTTAACGCCACCGTGCGATTGAAAACCGGCACACCGGGTGCAGCATCGGGGTCCGCACAGAAATACCCAAGGCGTTCGAACTGGACGCGCTCAAACGGTTTCACCAGAGCGAGGGACGGCGCCAGTTTGCACCCGGTCAGCACCTGCAGCGAATTGGGATTCAGGTTCGCCAGGAAGTCCTGACCCTCTTCCACATCATTCGGATTTTCCTTCGTGAAGAGCGTCTCATACAGGCGAATTTCAGCGTCCACCGCATGCGCCGCCGAGACCCAGTGAATCGTTGATTTCACTTTGCGACCGTCCGGTGCGTTGCCGCCGCGCGTGGCAGGGTCATAGGTGCAGCGCACTTCCACCGCGTTGCCTGCATCGTCCTTCACAACGCCGGTGCAGGTAATGAAATAACCCCACCGCAAGCGAACTTCCTTGCCAGGTGAGAGCCGGTAATAGCCCTTGGGCGGCTCCTCTTTAAAGTCGTCCTGCTCAATATAAAGCACCCTGGAAAACGGAACTTTTCTGCTGCCGGCGGAGGCGTCTTCCGGGTTGTTCACGGCATCCAGTTCGTCCACGGCGCCGCTCTCTTCCGGATAGTTCTCAATCACCACGCGAAGCGGCTTCAGCACGGCCATCATGCGCGGAGCCCGCTTGTTCAGATCTTCACGAACGAAGTGTTCCAGCAGGCCCAACTCGATAATCCCGTTGGTTTTCGATACCCCGATGGCACCGCAGAAAGTCCGCATCGATTCCGGCGTGTAGCCCCGGCGGCGGATACCGGAAATGGTGGGCATGCGCGGATCGTCCCAGCCCCGCACGCGGTTTTCCTGCACCAACTGCAGCAGTTTGCGCTTGCTCAGCAGCGTGTAGGTGACGTTCAGCCGATCAAACTCGATCTGCTGCGGATGAAAAATCCCCAATTGCTGAATGAACCAGTCGTAGAGCGGGCGGTGGTCCTCAAACTCCAGCGTGCAGATGGAGTGGGTGATTTGCTCTACGGAATCCGACTGGCCATGCGCATAGTCGTACATCGGATACATCGGCCAGTTATTACCCGTGCGGTGGTGCTCAGCATGTAGAATCCGGTACATCACCGGGTCCCGCATATTCAGGTTGGGCGACGCCATGTCGACCTTTGCCCGAAGCGTGCGCGAACCATCCGGAAACTCACCGGCGCGCATTCGCGTAAAGAGGTCGAGATTCTCTTCCACCGAACGGTTCCGGTAAGGGCTCTCCTTCCCT
>JBBQDH010000041.1:0-30590 GCA_038319515.1 Bryobacterales bacterium | reverse complement strand
GATCAGGCGCAGACGGTCGTCCGGCATGGTGTCCGTGCTTTGCATCCATCTCAGCAGGGGGCACGCCGGCAGGGGTTTCGTAGGCCAGCGAGGGCTCTTTCTCACGGCGCGTGCGGTCACGGCGAATCGCGTCGATGAGTTTACGCCGCGCCGCGGTGGTGATCCAGGCTGCCGGGTTGTCGGGATTGCCCTGTTGCGGCCAGGCGCGGCAGGCCGGCGCGAAAGCCTCCTGCAGCGCTTCTTCGGCAAGATCAAAGGAGCCGGAGAGCCGGATCAGTGCAGCCAGGATCCGGCCCGACTCTTTCCGAAATACCTCGTCCAGCGGCGGCAACCTGCCAGATTACGATTGGACGGATCTCAATGCAGCCGTTCGCCGAGCTGGGGATTTTCGCGGCATATTCGATAGCCGCATCCAGATCTTTGCAATCGAGAACGTAGAAGCCGCCGGGTTGTTCTTTGGTCTCCGCGAAGGGTCCGTTAGTGGTGAGGGTTTCGCCGTTCCACACGCGCACGGTGGTGGCGGCTGTGGTGGGGTGCAGGGCTTCCCAGGCAGTATAAAGCTTCTTTTCCTTCACCTCATTGGTGAAGGCGAATCAGGCACCCATAACGGCCTGTTGTTGTTCCTGTGACTGTGCGGCTTCGACGGCCCGATCGGCATAAATCAGCATGGCGTATTTCATTTGGTTGGTGCTCCTTCAGACATACGACGTGCGAGGCTGAGCTGATCGACAAACCCGAAAAGTTTTTTATAAAACAGCCGCGAAGCCTTCCCAGGCGGCGGTGGTGTTCTCAAACTGCATGCGGGCATCTTCGGTGATGCGCATCATCTGCTGGTCGTCGTGAGTAGGGTCGTGGTGGAAGAGGAAAAGCTGCTTTGCCTTGGCATCGCGGGCAACGTGGACACCGTTCATCCAGGTGCTGTGACCCCAGCCGCGGTGCTTTTCGTATTCCGCCGGCGTGTACTGTGCATCGCAAATCAGGATGTCCGCATCCTGCGCGTAGTCGCGAAGGACGGTGTCGAGCTTGGGGTGGCCATGCTCGTAGTCAGTGGCGTAGACAATCACGGCACCGTTCGCTTCGATGCGATAGCCGGAGGCGTTTTGTGGGTGATTCAGTGGAAAAGGGATAATTTTTACGCCGTTCGACTCCATGTGTTCGCCGGGGGCGATGGTATTGAAGTCGCGTTTGGCAGCAACCTGGTCGAAGTCAACCGGGAAATAGGGCTTGGCCATCTGGCCTTCCAGCGTTTCCTGTAGCGGACGGCCCTCAATGCCGGTATAGAAAGAGACATGGTTCTTCGGCCCGTAAATGGGGATGAAAAACGGCATGCCCTGAATATGATCCCAGTGGAAATGAGTGAGGAAGAGCTTCACATTGATGGGCTGGCCAGCCGCTTCTTTCATGAGCGACTGGCCGAGATTGCGAATACCGCTGCCGGCATCGAAAATGAAGCACTCATTGGCTGAGGTACGAACCTCGACGCACGAGGTATTGCCGCCGAAAGTGAGATTTTCCACCTGGGGTGTAGGGGTGGATCCCCGGACGCCCCAGAATCTAAGTCGTACCCTGGCTTCTGTCATTAAAATGCCATCTTAAGCTGGAGACGTTTACGGTCGGCCTTTGCGTCTTCAAGCTTGAGAGCATTTGCGAATGCTTCACGCGATTCAGTGGTGTGTTTCAGTGCCAATTCGGTGTCTCCCAGTTGCTCCCAAAGCGCTGCATTCTGCGAATCCAGCTTCGCTGCGGCCCGGAGCTGTTCGAGCGCTTGCTCCGGTTGATTTACTTTGGACAATTGTCCCGCAAGTGCCACCCTTGCCGCCACATATTCCGGTCGGGCCGCAATAACTTCCCGATATTGTTCGATGGCTCCCGGGGTATCGCCACGTTTCACCAGAAGTTCGGCAAGACCGAGGCGGGACGGAAGGAAGTCCGGTTTCACCACCAGGTTCTTCTTCCAGAGGTCGACAGCCTCGGCCTCACGGCCTTTCGAAGTGGAAAGCAGCAGGGCCAGGTTGTGGCGCGCCGCAAGGAGATTGGGGTCTTTTTCGAGTGCTGACTTGTAGAACTTTTCGGCGTCAGCGGCCTTGCCCTCAGAGGCTTTCAGGCTCCCGAGGGCATTCAGAGGTTCGGCGGAATCGGGCGCCACTTCCGCAGCTCGACGGTAAGCCGCTTCCGCTTCCCGCTTGCGGTTGGTGCGCTGGTAGACCAGGCCGAGATTGTAGGGCAGGTAGCTGAACTGCGGCGTCAGCTTCATGGCCTGCTGATAGGCGCGGACGGCACCTTCGGAATCGCCGGCTTCGACAGAGGCTACAGCCAGATTGTGCAACGGGTAAGACCAGTACGGAGCCCGGCGCACGGCGTCGCGGAAAGCGGGGATCGCTTTGGCGAAGTCCGCCTGCTCCAAATAGGCGATGCCGAGAGCGTTGTAGCCATAAGCCTCACCTGGATCGATGCGGACGGATCTTTCGAGGAGATCGGCTGCCTTGCTGAACTGCTTTTCAAAGAGCAGGGCGCGACCGGCAAAGAAAGAATCACGGCCCTGCAGGTAGAGGGATTCCGGGGTGAGCCGCATGGCCGCTTCCATATATCGAGAGCCGGCGTCGAACTCGGTCTTCTTCTGGGGGCTTTGGTCCCCGGCCAGGTAGCGGAGCAAAACCTGCTGGGCCTGATTTTCCAGAGCGACCTTCAGGTAATTCTCCTGCATCAGCATCATTTCCGGATTGAGCTCCGCGCGAAGTTTGGGCAGTAGTCCGAATGCGCTGCCCTGTTCGTCGGGCAGGAGTTTTTTGCCCGTGATGGCGGCCTGGAAGGCGTCGATATCGCGCTGGGCTTCCGCAGAGACCGGTGGGGCATCAGTTGCGGAGGCGAGGAAGAGAGGCCCGCCGTTGCGCGAGTCGTAGAGGGTTTTGAAACGCGTGATGTTGATGCCGGCTTTGGACAGATCGGCGAGTGGGGTGGCGTTTTCGATTTTGCCAAAATCGCGGGGATGCTGTTTATTGCCGGTCTGGCTGGCGACATCGGTACGGACGAAATCGATAAACTCCGTTGCAGTCACGGTGCGGTTTTTATCCAGGTCCGCGCTGCCTTCGAGCGCCCGCAGAATCGAATATGTGAAAGCGCCGTGGCCGCCGCCGAACTGAGTGCCTTCGGTTCCGACTTCCTTCGGGCGGGCAGCAACAAGACCGAGCAACTCACCCGGCGCTTCACCCAGTTTTTCGATGGCGCTGCCGATGGAGCCGTTCTTAATATTGCCGATGGTGGTGGCGCGGCAGATATCAGCCAGCAAAACAACGCGGCCCACCTTCGAAAGCTCTTCATCAACCAGCGCCTGGATTTCAGATATCGGGATAGCGGTGGAGGAGAGATCCTGGGGGTCGCTGTCGTTGGTCAGAATATAGGCCCCGCGGCTATCCACGGTGCCGTGGCCGGCCAGCAGAATAAAGACGGTGTCTTTCTTGCCGGGGCGCGTTTTCAGAAAGGTCTGAAAGGCGTTGCGCAGGGCAGCAGTGGTGGCCTGCTGGTTGGTGAGGACCACCATCTGGTCAGCGGGCACGCCGCCGCCGCGGGCGCTTGAAAGATGGGCGGCAAAAGCCTTCGCGTCGGCTTCCGGGAATTGCAGGAAGAGGTCTTTGGGCAGTTTCTGAAATTCGCCGATGCCGACGATCATCGCGTAGGTCTTTGCATCGGGCGCGATGGCCGCCGCCTTGATTGCCGCTTCGGTGGCGAGAGTTTCTTCCAGCTCGAAAATACGCCCGCGCATCCAGAAAGCGTCCGGCCACTGCTGCGCTGCCTTGCGGTATGCTGCCAGGGCGTTGGCTCCGAGCTTGTTCCGCTCGAAAACCGCCGCTGCTTCAACCAGCAACTGCGTGTCATTCGGATTTGCTTTCAGAAGTTCTTCGAGCGGGCCGATTTCCGCCCGAACATTCGGGGGGAGCAGATCGGACGGAATCACGTCGCCTTCGGGCTTTGCCAGTCCGCGCGTCATACTCACCCCGTAATGCTGTTGGCTGGCCACGGCGACGCGGACAACCTGGGGCAGGAAGCAGGCGTTGACCGGCTTCGAAACACCCAGTTTCCCTGTTTTGACTTTCAGCGCCTTCGCATCGAGAAGAACTTCCCCGCCCTGTTCCAGCAGTTGGGAGGTTTTGGAGGGGCAATAGAGAAAACCCGTGATGCCGGTATCCGACTTCAGAGAGTCGCCGGCGAAAAGGATGTCGCCCGCCCGAACGGCAAGCGGAGTTTCCGTGCCGGAGCGGAGAACTTTCCCACCCCCGGCGGCCAATACGAGCCCGACCGGCTCTTCACGTGCGGGCACGGCTGCTGAAACAGACTGCAGCGCCAGTGCGCATATTCCGGCGATCCATACAAACTTCTTCATGATGCCTTCCCTGAGAACACCGCGTCAGCCATTCCCGACTCAACCGCGATCTGGTGCATTTGACCCGACTCCGCGTGACCCGATTCCGCCTGAACTGACTGCACGACGTTCCCCAAATTCGCAGCGCGGATCTCCGCCAGTCGCTCTTCATCAAAAAGCGATGGCACGGAGAAGATCTTCATTTTCTCCGTTTTGCCCTTTACAGGGACCGCACCCAGATAAATGGTGTCAATTGCCCCCCCCAACATTTCACGGGATTCCGCACTCATCAATAATCTTGAGCGCTGATCCTTGTTCAGGCTCTCCAGCCGGGACGCGAGGTTCACGGTATTTCCAAGAACGGTGAATTCCAGTTTGTCGCTGGAACCGACGTTGCCGATAACCACTTCGCCCGAGTGAAAACCGGCACCGGTCTTGAATTCTCCTACTACTTCGCTGACCATTTCGGTGGCGCAGATGGTGGTGCGGAGAGCGTGATCACCGGGTTTGGCTCCCGGATCGTCGTCCGAAAAGACCGCCAGAATGCCGTCTCCGATGAACTTATTTACGTGGCCGCCGTTCTTCACAATGATCGCGACCATCTTTGACATATACACATTCAGAAGATCAACGACGATGGCGGGGTCTTTGGATTCGCAGAATGCGGTAAAACCACGAATGTCGGTGAAAAGGATGGTCACCATCTGGCGTTTGCCCGTCAGATTGATCACCTGACTCTCATCGAGAGACTTCGCGACTTGTTTGCCAACGAACAGGGCCACGGCGGATTTGAAGAAGCTGCTCTTTTTCTCTGCGCTGGCAAAGCGGTAGATGACGCCGCCAAGGAGCGACCATGAAAACGCCAGCAGTAGTTGGGAAGTGGAGAGAAGAAGTCCGCGCAGGAACAGAAAGTGCGTTCCGGCCAGTACGGCGAGAAGGACGACCAGGGATCCGGCTGCGGTCTGTGGCACGGCGGCGAAAGCGGTGATGGCCCAGACGCAGAGAGTCGCGGTGAGCGCCATGGAAAGAACGCGCACCCATTCGGGAACGGGCCTGAGGAAATCGCCTGCCAGGAGGGTACGAAGGGCATTGGCGTGCACCTCAACTCCGGGAGTGGTCCATTTGCCGCTGCCGGTAAAAGCAGTGTAAAAAGGGGTGGCGCGGCGGTCGCCAATGTCGTCGGTGCCCACCAGCATCGCCTTGCCCTTGAGCCAGGTTTGCAGTTGTGCGGTGTTCTTGTCGCGGAAGGCCTGGACCACATCGTACATAGAAAGACGCGGGAACGTGTCGGCGGGGCCCGCGTAGTTGACGGTCAGGTTCCGTTCCTCGTCCATGGGAATCTCCCTGCCATTCAGCCAAAGCTTCCCGTCTTTGAACTCGGCATCTTTACCGAGAAACTTCTCGGCGGCGCGCAGAGCCATCCCCTTGGTGAGCGATTCGAAAGGAACTCCCGCCTTGGGGTCTTCGAAAAGAACTTGCCTGCGCACGAAATCATCCCCGTCGGCTGTCAGATTGGGGAAGGCGGAAAGGCCGAAGGCGGAAGCGATCATGTTCAGCGGCACCATGAAATCTGGATTCTGCTGCTGTGCCAGCGGGATGGGGACGAAGGCGCAAACGATGGGCATCTGCGGAGCCACTTCGGAGAAAGCTCCGGCCAGCGTGGAATCGGCTGCCGGGTCATACTTGCCGACGTTGGTGCCAAACGCATTGTCGAGAATCATGACCTTTGCGCCTCCCATGGCCCCCGCGCGCATCACGTCCGCGTAGTAGGGGTGCCAGAAAGAGAGCAACTCAGGAAATTTACCGCGGGTTTTATCGTCGATTTCAACCAGAACAATATCTTTTGTGGGCAGGGGTCCGCGCAATACGAAGTGAGCATCCTGCGCCTTCAGGTCGACCAGTTTAAAGAACTGAACGTTGGCCATGAGCAGGGTCAGGAGCACGCTGCTCAGCGCGATAGCGGCACAGATGGCAACTCGTTTCCAGTTACGCTTCATTATTGTCAGTCTGAATTTTACTACCGTCTGAGGTTCCGTTTTTGCCTTGTACCGGGAAGCTCGTATACTGAGTGTTTCTATGCGCAGTGCTTTTCGGCTTTCGCTGATGTTGTTCGCCGGGTTTATCGCGCTGCGGGCGCAGACCACGCAGGGCCTGATTTCGGGCCGGATTCTGAATTCCGTTACGGGGCGGCCCGTTGCCGGTGCCACGGTGGAATACCGAAGCCCGACACTGGCCGCCAGCGGAATGCTGAAGAGCGATGCGGCCGGCTACTATTTTTTGCCGTTGCTTTCGGCAGGCAGTTACACGGTTCGGGCGAGCAGCGCTGATTACCAACCACAGGAATTGCAGCAACTGGAGATGGCGGTGGCCGGCAGAATTCAGCTGGACTTTCGGCTCCGTCCGCTGAATGACGTCTGGGAATCCGGCCAGTACCGCAGCGTTTTCCTGCCCGGCACGAAAACAATTGTGACTTTTTACGGCCCGGACGTGGATTCCAGCCGGTCTGGTTCATTTGAGTCACAGAAAGGCCAGCGGGGCACGCTGGACACTTCCGCATCCTATGTCATTGACCCTATTCAGATTGGCGATTTGCCACTGCCTGGACGGGATGTCTACTCCATGCTGGTGAGCCTGCCGACCGTGGCGGCGGACAGCGGCACGGGTCGCGGATTAGGTATCAGCGTGGCAGGGCAGCGCCCGTCGTCGTCGAATTTCTTGCTGGACGGCGTGGAGAACAACAACTACCTGGTAACGGGCCCGCTGAGCCCCGTGGCTCCGGAAGCGGTGCAGGAATATCGTGTTTCGACGAATAATTACTCGGCGGAATATGGGCGTACGGCGGGATTCATTGCCAATGCCGTGACTCGGGCAGGGGGCACTTCCTACCACGGCACAGCCTACGAGTATCTGAAAAATACCGCTTTGAACGCCGCTGATTTCGGGGACAATCTGATTGGCCTCGGCCGCCGGCAGGCCATCGAAAACCAGTTCGGCTATCAGGTTGGAGGACCGCTGCTTCCCAGCAACGGCGCGCGCGGCACTCTGCGCAATCGTCTGTTCTTTTCGAGTTCGCTCGAACAGTTGTTCAGCCACAGCAAGAGCGATCCGCAAACCTATAAGCTGCCGACCACCAATTTCATTCCGGCACTGAATATCCCTTCGACGCGCCTTTCGCGCACGCTGCTGGAGAAGTATCCGGGACCGGTGATTGAAGCGAGAGCGCTGACGGCGGACTACACGACGGCAAGACCCGTGGTGGTGGAACGGACCATCGCGCTGGAACGCTTTGACTATTCACCGAAAAGCGGCCGGGACCACTTCATGGGACGCCTCGCGCTGGCGCGGTTTGGCGAACCGGACTTCTTCTGGACTCCCTACCCGGACTTCACTTCCGGCATCAATCAGCACACCACGGGCATTGCGGGGAACTGGCAACGCTCCTGGACGCCGAGACTGACCAGCGAACTAAAGGCGAGCTACAGCGACGACAATTTGTGGTGGGACCGGGCGCACCCCGAAATCCCGACACTGGGCTCGAGTGACGGCACCACGCTGCCCGGCAGCCAGGCGCTTTATGCATACCGGAACCACAATAAATCCACTGAGCTGATTTACAGCACGGTCTGGACCCGCAACCGGCACGTGCTGACGGCAGGTGCCGGGTTTCTGGCGCGATCAAACAGTGGTTATCTGACCGAACTGCGGGATGGTGAGTATCAGTTCTCCGGGGTGCTGGGATTCGCGCTGGACCAGCCAAACTACTTCTATATTGGGGTCGATCGTCTGGGTAAGACGTTGGCGCAGCCGAAGTATGACCGGAATTATCATTTGAACCAGAGTTTTGTCTTCGCGCAGGACAGCTTTCGGGTTTCGCCCCGCCTGACGCTGAATTTTGGAATTCGCTACGAGCGCTTCGGATCCCCCGGCAACACCGGGGAAAACAAAGACGCCCAGATTCTGCTGGGCAGCGGGAGCAACTTCATCGGTCGGATTGCAACGGCAACATTGGCGATGCCTGGTTCCGGCGACCAAAAGCTCTTCCAGGCCGACAACAAGAACTGGGCTCCCCGGTTTGGATTTTCATGGGACCCGCTGGGCACATCTAAAACCATTGTGCGCGGCGGCTTTGGAATCTACTACGACCGGCTCTTTGACAACCTGTGGCAGAACACACGGCTGAATAACATCGATCTGAACCTTTACCAGTTGAACGGCAGCAACACGAACTATCTGCAGCCGATTTCGACGGTGCTGCCCACTTATCAAAAGGGCAACCTGGCGGCGATTGCGAGGACTCCGTCGACGCTGGTGGACCCGAAACTGCGAAACGGCTACACCGAGTCGTTCTTTCTGGGCATTCAGCAATCGGTGAACGACAACCTGAGTGTTGAGGTGAACGGGACCGGCGCTTTGGGGCGGCGGCTGATCACGTCAGACTTTGTGAACCGGGATTTCAGCACCTTCACCGGCGCAGGTTACAACAGCGCGTTGCCGAAGATCATCTGGCGGTCCAGCCAGGGGCTTTCTGATTACTATGCGATGAGCGCGCTGGTTCGGTATCGGGTGCAAACCCTGTATTTCCAGGCGGCTTACACGCTCAGTCACTCGATCGATAACCAGAGCGACCCGCTGATTGGCGAATTTGCCGATCTCAATATTTCGACAATCAACGGTGGTGGAGCAAACATTCCCCGCTCTTCGTTTGTCCGTCAGTTCGACAGCCGCGGCGACCGGGGCAATTCCGCGTTTGACCAGCGCCACAACCTTTTTCTCCTGGGTGTGTGGCAGCCGGATTCCCGGTACCGGTTTGCGCGGAACCGGCTGGGCAGGGACTGGAAAGTCTCCTGGCTGGCGGCGTTTCGTACTGGTACTCCCTACACGGTTTTGTCGCAAACGTTCCAGCCTCCGGATGACGGCGGATCTTTTGAAAACCAGCGGGCGGACCTGATCAATCCGAATACTGCTGTCTTGAGCCAGAGAACCAATGCCAGAGGCGGCGTGTATCTTCTGGATCCCCGGGCATTCGCCGTGCCGGACCCGAACCGCCCGGGCAACACCGCAAGGAACGCCTTCCGGGGGCCGGGACTTTACAACGCTGACGTTTCCCTGGCGCGGTCTTTCCGGCTTCCGGCGTTCCGGATTGCCCCGATTCATGCCGGGATACCGGAGGGTATGACCCTCTCGGTCCGCGCCGACGCATTCAACATCCTGAACCATGCAAACCTGGGCAATCCGGATAATCTGCTCGGATCGCCGACATTTGGGCTGGCGACATTCGGACGGCAGGGGACGGCTTCAGGATTCCCTGCAGTGACCCCGCTGAACGAAACGGCCCGACAGTTCCAGATCCTTATGCGCCTGCAGTTTTAGTACCGGATAGTACGTCGCCGGCGTGCAACAAAAGGGCATCCAGGCGACACTATTCTCATGACAGGGTTTTCACTTCAACAGTGCTAACCTATACTATTTAAATGACCTGACTGCCGGGCAACAGGTCCGCGCAGGCACATTATCCAGTGAGCAAAGCAAGACATTTCGATTTAGTGATTCTGGCTGGATTCGCCTTAAGCGTCCCTGCGGTGGCCACAACGATACCTCCCATCTGGGAATCGGCTTTCGGCAACCCGGTCATTTCGTCCAATCTTGTCCATGACGACGCGACAGTGACACTGGGCTTCAATTTTTCGCTTTTCGGCAACTCTTACAGCTCCGCTTCCGTGTCTTCGAAGGGTTACGTGACGTTCGGGGGAGCGGCGGGGGCGCAGCCGATGGCGAACGCTTCGCAGTTTCTGCAGGGCATCCCGCGCATCGCACCTGCCTGGTATGACGTGGACGTACAAGACAGCAACGGTACTATCCTGTTTCAATCGTTCCAGAACCGTGCGGTCTTCACGTTTCTCGATGTGGGCTCCTATGCGCCGCCCCCGGGATTATCGAACGCCCCTTCCAATCTGGCCACCTATCAGCTGATTCTTTACCAGGACGGGACAGTTGTCTTTGGCTATGCGGCATTTAACGCGCTGGATCCGGATGTGACCGGCGTTGCGAACTCTCTGCTGGGCTCACCGCAGGCGATCGTCGGAATCTCACCGGGTTTGGGGGCGAGTGATCCCGGGTCAGTGAACCTGCTTTCGTCGATCCAGTCTGCGCCCGGATTTGCCTACACAACCGCCAGCAGCGCGGTCTACCAGTATGTAGACAACGGAGGCAGGGTCGGAGCGGACAACACGAATCTGGCGGGAATCAACTTTGTTTTCACGCCCAGCGGAGTAACGAACTGGACAGTAACAACGCAGCAGCAACCGGCGGCAGCAACATCACCCGAGCCTGCCACAGCCTGGCTCATCCTATGGGCACTGGCTGCGGTTGCCGTGCTCCGGACGCGTAAGAAGCATGCCTGAGGCAAGTTGTGGGGTAAAGGCCTGCAGCAGAATAGCCACCCGGCTGTTTGTGGTTGCAGCGCTCAGCGGCGGCATCGCCGCCGGAGCCGTGGTCATTTCAGGCGCAGCGGGCGGCTTTATCGTGGAGCCGAGCGGAACGGTAGGACAGGCCTACTCCGCACAGGTCACCGCCACCGGCGGAACATCGCCTTATCGGTGGTCAGCCCTCAGCGCGCCGCCGGTCGGCCTCGCCTTTGACAGCGCGGGGAGATTAAACGGTATCCCCAATGCGGCTCTCCCGAAAACAACCTACTTCCAGGTTCAGGTGACGGATAGTTCGGCCACTCCGCAGTCCGCGACCACGCTTGTAGGACTGAAGGTAAACCCGGCGCCCCTGCTGATCATCACCACGGCGTCGGTGCCGAATACGGTTGTGGGTCTGAGTGTGAGCCAGTCCCTGCAGGCCAGTGGTGGCCTCGCACCGTACATATGGTCGATATATACAACGAGTTGTCTGAACGGCACAGGGCTGTCTCTTTCATCGGGGGGCCTGGTGAGCGGAATAGCGCAAACTGCCGGCCAGGTGGACTGCACTGTGCAGGCGACGGACCAAAACGCCTCCACCGCCTTCCAGCGCGTGACGTTCCAGATCAACCCCAACGTTTCGATCAGCACAGCCCCCACGCTACCCTCCACGCCGGTCGGGAAGGTCTATTCGATAACTCTTTCCGCGAATGGTGGTGCGGGCGGCCCCTATGCATGGTCGGTAATTTCCGGTTCCCCGCCGGCGGGTCTTTCACTTACAACCGCGGGTGTGGTGCAGGGTACGCCATCGGCAGCCGGAACGGCCTCGTTCAGGATTCAGGCAAGCGATGGAATTTCTAAACCCGCGCTATTGACGGCAACGCTGCAGGTCTATCCCGTCCTGAGCATCCCTGCCGCATCCCTGTCGACGGCTACACAGGGGATGGCCCTCACGCGGTCTCTGGTTGCAACCGGGGGCAGCGGGGCCTATTCGTGGAGTGTCTCCGGTAACGGACTCACCGGAACCGGCCTTGCGCTATCGGCCGGAGGTACACTTTCCGGCACTCCGGTGGCAGCAGGAACCATTACGTTCACCACGGTTGTGGCGGATCAGGCGAATAATCAGGACTCCCGGGCTTTTACGATGCAGGTCAACCCGCCGCTGACCGTTACGTCATCCGCGACGTTACCCAAAACGGTCACCGGGCAGCCGTACACATTTGCCTTTGCCGCACAGGGTGGGAGTGGTGGACCTTATACATGGTCCCTGGCAGAAGGCTCCGTCGCGCCGGCCGGACTGACGCTCAGTGCCGCGGGCATCCTGCAGGGCACGCCGACTGCCCCCGGGACGGCGCAATTCAACGTTGTGGTGAACGACGGAGTTTCTCCGGCCGGACAGCAGAGTGCGAGCCTGCTGACCTATCCTCCGCTGACGTTGACCACATCCACGCTCCCTGCAACAGTAAAGGGTTTAGCGGTGAATCAGACGCTGGTGGCCAGCGGCGGTTTCGGGACCTATTCATGGACGGCCACCGGCTTGACCGGAACCGGACTCGCTTTGTCCGCCGCCGGGGCGCTCACCGGCACACCACTCGCCGCGGGCCTTATCTCTTTTAACGTGCAGGTGGCCGATCAGGCCAACAATCAGAAGAGCCAGACGCTGCAGCTGGACGTGAAAGCGGCACTGGCCATTTCGGCTGCCACCGTTCTGAACCGGGTGATTGGACAGCCCTACAGTTTTCAGTTCGCAACGGTGCCTGGAACCGGGTCGCCGGGCGCAACCATTGAATGGTCCGCTACCGTGGCCCAACTGCCCCCGGGTTTGAGCCTGAGTTCGTCTGGTCTGCTGCTGGGGACACCCACAAGTGCCGGGCAATATACGTTCCTGGTTACGGCAACGGACGGCATCTCCCAGCCCGCTCAACTGAGCGTGACAGTGACCATCTATGCAGTCCTGGCTATTCCGGCTGTGACGCTGCCCAACGTGACTCTCGGGCAGACTTACAACAACATCGCGTTGACGGCGAACGGCGGATCCGGCACGTTCAGCTGGGTGGCGACCGGACTCCCCGGCGGAATCTCGCTGTCTTCAGGGGGCGTTTTTGGTGGAAACGCCGCCATTGCAGGAATTTTTTCGCAGATTCTGGTGAAGGTGACCGATGCGGCTTCGGCACAGACCGCGCAGCGAATTTTCAGCATCACAATTACAGCGCCGCCGCTGGTTGTTTCCGCAGGCTCCACGTCAATTGGACTGGCCGTTGGCCAACTGGTGAACCAGCGCTTTAGCGCCACCGGGGGCACTCCGCCTTTGACGTGGGCTTTGTCGACGGGGCAGTTTGCCCCCGGTGTGTCGCTCTCCGCGGACGGGCTGGTCTCTGGAAGCGCCGGTGCAGCGGGCAACTTCCGGGCCACCATTGAGGTACGGGATGGTGCGGGAGCTGCGGCGTCGGCCAGTGTGGCGATGGACGTTCTGGGACTCGCGACGCAGAACAATCTACCCCGGGGAAGCGTAAACGCCTTCTTTTCTTTCCAGTTCTCCGGGTTGGGAGGCACGCCGCCCTACTCGTTTTCGGGGATTAATCTGCCGGCGGGACTGGCCATGGCCGGGACTGGTAACCTAAGCGGCTTCCCTGCTTCGCCCGGAACATTCAGCTTTACGGTGACCGCGTCCGATGCTGCGGGCATTCAGGCAAGCGCTTCCTATGGGTTGACCGTCACGAATGGCGGGGCACTGTCGATCACCAGCAATTCGGCTCCGGATGCCCAGGTGAACGTACCTTATTCGTTCGCATTGACGGCAGTGGGCGGGAGTCCACCTTATGCCTGGCTGATGGCAGGCGGGGCGTTGCCGGATGGACTCTCCCTCAACGCGGGGGGCCTGATCTCCGGTACTCCTTCAGCCCCGGGCACCTTCGTCTTTCGGGTGCAGGTCAGTGAGACAACCGGAGCCAGTGTGAACCTGCCGTTCTCCATCAGGGTGCAGGCTTCTGACCTGCACTTCCAGACAGGAACGCTGTTGCCGGCCGGGATTGTCGGGACGGATTATGCGCCACAAATTCTGAGCGCGGCAGGCGGCATGGCTCCGTACACTTTCGCGTTAACCACCGGAAGCCTGCCGGCAGGCCTGGGGCTTACGAACGGAACCATCTCCGGAACGCCCACACTCGCCAATGATTCAGGGTTTGTCCTCACGGTGACAGACGCAATGGGCAACTCTGCCACGTCGTCTTTCTCCATCAAGGTGGCTCAATCGAACCTTAACCTGAGCCTCTCGGTGGGCAGTCTCTCGTTCGCGGCAACCTCCGGAGCGGGAAGTTCGCTGCCGCCTTCCCAGACGATTGGGGTTCAGTCTTCCCAGGTTTCGCAGCCGCTCAACTATACGGTTTCGGCGTCACCACCAGCCCCCTGGCTGAGTGTTTCCGGCGGAGGAACTACACCTGGAAGCATCGGGGTGGCCGTCAACGCGGCGGCCCTCGCGCTGACAGCAGGCACCTATCAGACCAACCTGACCGTCACCTGTACCTCGGCCGCCTGCGCGGGCAGGACACAGCCGGTGTCGGTGACGCTTTCAGTGACCAGCCCACAGCCCCGGCTGACGGTGGAAACGACACTACTCTCGTTTACTTCGAATCCATCGTCTCAGACGGCGGCGCAGGCTGCAGCGCAGTCGCTGGTCCTGCGAAATTCGGGCGGCGGCGCGCTGGGAATCGCTTCGGTGAGTTGCCCCGCACCATGGTGCACGGCGGGTTTTTTTCCGGGCAGCATTGCCGGGGGCGGCAGCGCGAATGTGAGTGTCTCAGTGGACCCGACCGGACTGACGTCCGGGTTCTACCAGACCGCCATCAACATCGCGAGTTCCGCGGGTCCGGCTTCCGTGCCTGTGACCTTGTTTGTTTCCACTTCTGCCAGTGCCGAGCTGTTGCCCTCAGGCGCGCAGTTTTCCGCTCCGTCGGGCAGCCTGCCAGGCAATGCCGCAGGTTCGTTCCTGATCAGCGCTTCCGGCAATACGAGCCAGAACTGGAGCGCCTCCATTCTCAGCGGAGCGGAGTGGCTCAGCCTGAATACCCAAAGCGGAACAGCGGACCCGGCGCGGCCTGCGGCAGTCTCGTTCTCCATTCGCCCGGCAGCGGCTTTGCTGGCTCCGCAGACTTATTACGGGAACATTCAGGTGTCAGTCCCCGGAGCGGCCAATACACCCCGCAACTTCCTGGTTGTTTTAAATATCACGCCGGCAAACGATCCGATTCGGCCCGACCCGCAACCCGCCGGCCTGCTGTTTCTTGCCACTCCGGGGGTTGCGCTGCCGCCACAGACCGTGCAGGTTTTCGCGAGTTCCAAAGATCCTGTAGCGTGGTCGGCGTCCCCGGGAGCAACGGAGGGAGGGGCATGGCTTGCGGTATCGCCGGCCGTGGGCACAACCTCTTCGGCGACCCCGGGCGCTTCGACAGTTATCGTCAATCCGGCGGGCCTCGCCGCCGGTATTTATCGTGGTGGAGTGAACTACGCGCTGGCGGGTTCGGGTGTTCGTACGGTCAACGTCACGCTGATCGTGCAGGCGGGCACAGCACCAACACCGCCGCAGGCCTCTGCAGCATTGCTGCCTCATGCATCCTGCTCACCCACCGCCCTTGCCCCGACGCAAACGGGCCTTGTCAACAACTTCTCAGCGCCAACGGCATGGCCGACGGTGCTGGCGATCAAGCTGGTGAATGACTGCGGCGCCGCGGTGCCCAACGGACAGGTGGTGGCGACATTCTCCAACGGAGACCCACCCCTTTCGATGAACATTGCCGATTCGGTTGGAGGCGTTTACTCCGGCACCTGGACACCGCGCAAATCTTCGAGTCAGGTAACAGTTCAGGCTCGGGCCAAAGCGGTCGGATTCGCGGACGCCACCACGCAGATAGCAGGAGCAGTGGTGCCAAACGCCGCGCCGGCGCTCAACCCGCACGGGACACTACACAGTTTCGCCCCCAAAGTCGGGGCGGCCCTGGCGCCCGGCACCATCGCTCAGATTTATGGCGAGAACCTGGCGGCGCAGACCGCCGTAGCCTTGTCGATCCCGCTTCCAACCGAAATCGGCGGAACAAGGGTCCTGATCGGCGGAATTGCAGCGCCTCTCTACTTCGTAAGCGCCGGTCAAATCAACGCGCAGGTACCTTTCGATCTGGACCCCGCCCGCCAGTACCAGATCCTGGTGCAGGCGAACGGAGCCCTCACCATTCCGGACACGATCCAGCTTTCCCCGGCCGTACCCGGACTTGCCGCCTTCCCGGACGGGCGACTGATCGCGCAACATCAGGACGGCGCGCTGGTGACGCCGGCGGCCCCCGCGAAGCCAGGCGAGTTCATCGTGGCCTATCTGGCGGGCATGGGAGGCACCGACAATCCAGTGCTGTCCGGCGCGGGTTCTCCAGCCGATCCGCTGGCAAGACCATCCGTACTCCCCACCCTCCAGCTGGACGGTAAACCTGTCCCGGTCCTCTTCGCCGGCCTGACGCCTGGCTTGGTCGGACTCTACCAACTGAACTTCCAGATCCCGGCAGGAGTTCCCGCCGGCAATCTCAAACTGGTCGTCACACAAAACGATTCCGCCAGCAACATCACCGTCCTGCCCGTGCAGCCCTGACGCGCAAACCCGCACCGAAAGCCTGCCAGTTGCAGACGGAACCCCGGCCCATGCATACCGCCCATACATAGTGCTGAATGCACCGGCAGGCATTCGGCACAGACAGTGTGTAACACTCAAAAATTCACTTCTCTATTCAATGGTCGGAACTACCATTTCGCACTATGAGGTCCTGGGTAAGCTCGGGGAGGGTGGGATGGGTGTGGTTTATCAGGCGCGTGACCTGCAGCTGGGCCGCCTGGTAGCGATCAAAGTCCTCATCCCCACCGCCGGCGACTCGCAGGATCGTCGTGCTCGTTTCCTGCAGGAAGCCCGTGCGGCCTCCTCACTGAACCACCCCAACATCATCACGATTCACGATATTGTCACCATCGACCGGGGCGACTGCATCGTGATGGAGATGGTGAAGGGCCTCACCCTGGGCGATATGATTTCCGCCGGGAAAATCCCCACGGTCGATTGCCTGAAGCTGGCCATGCAGATTGCCGATGCACTCTCAGCGGCCCACAATATCGGGATTGTCCACCGGGACCTGAAGCCTGCGAATGTGATGGTGACCCCGGAAGGTCTGGCGAAAGTTCTGGACTTCGGCCTGGCCAAACTATCAGACAATGAAAGCGCTCTGGGCTTTGAAGAGTCAGACGCCACCATGTCGATTCACCTGAACACCCGGCCACGCACGGCGGAAGGCGCGATTATCGGCACGGTCGCCTACATGTCTCCGGAACAGGCGGAGGGCCGGAAAATCGACCACCGTTCGGATATTTTTTCCTTCGGGTCGCTGCTCTATGAGATGCTGTCCGGGGAACGGGCTTTCCACGGAAATTCGGGCCTTGAGACCCTGGCGGCTGTTTTACGGGATACGCCGAAAAAGATTCCCGATATCCCCCCCGAAGTGCAGGAGATTGCGTTCCGCTGCCTGCGCAAGGACATTGACCAGCGCTATCAGGCGATGGCGGATGTGAAGACGGCGCTTGAGCAGATTTACTTTGCGCAGCGCTCCGGCATCATGATGATGGCTTCGGGCGTCTGGAAGCGGCCCGTGCCGGTGAAGGCAACACCGTCCATCGCGGTGTTGCCGTTCCTGAACCTGAGTTCCGATAAAGAGAATGAATACTTTAGCGACGGCCTGGCTGAGGAAATCATCAACGCGCTGACACATGTCGACAACCTTCGGGTGACAGCACGGACGTCGGCCTTCGCATTTCGCGGGACCCAGCAGGACATCCGGCAGATTGGCGAGACACTGAACGTGGCGAGCGTGCTGGAAGGCAGCGTGCGTAAATCCGGCAATCGGGTGCGCATCTCCGTGCAGCTGATCTCCGTGGCGGACGGGAACAACCTCTGGTCGGAACGGTTTGATCGCGAGATGACGGACGTTTTCGAAATCCAGGACGAAATATCGCAGTCCATTGTCGGCAAACTGAAAGTCCGGCTCGCCAGCCAAACGGGATCGGGAACTGAAATACCCCACCCGCTGGCACCGCCCGTCAAGCGCTATACCGAGAACCTCGAAGCCTACAATCTCTACCTGAAAGGCCGCTACGAACTCTACAAAATGACCCGCGAGGGCCTCGATCAGAGCAAGCAGTTGTTCGAAGAGGCCATCCGGCTGGACCCGAACTACTCGCTGGCGCACGACGGCTTGGCATACTGCTGGTACTCCGAGGGTTTCCTCGGCTTCGTGGCGCCTAAAGAAGCGATGCCGAAGGCGAAGGCGTCCGTGCGGCGGGCGATTGAACTGGATGAATCAGTTGCCGAAGCGCACGCCACTCTGGGCGTGATTTTGGCCCTCTACGACTGGGACTGGGCAGGAGCGGAACGGGAACTGATGCGCTCCATCGAGCTGAACGGATCTTCCCCCGTTTCGCGGGACGTCTACGCTTTCTATTACCTTCGTCCGGTGGGCCGCATCGACGAAGCCATCAGCGAGGTGCAGAATTCGCTCTCGCTCGATCCGCTGTCCATCCTGTTCCGGGTGCATCTGGGGTTCCTCTACTATCTGCAGCACCAGTACGACCAGTCGATCGCGCAGTTCCGAAAAGTGCTGGAGATGAATCCGCAGTACTATCTGGCGCACGCCATGATGGGCCCGGTTTACACCCAGACCTGCCATTTCGAGGAAGCGCTCGATTGTTACAAAAAAGCACGCGAGGCCGATGCCGACAGCAAGTTCGTCGATTCGCTGGAAGCCATGACGCTGGCCGTCGCCGGGCAGCATGCGCGGGCGCGAACGATGCTGGATGAAATCACGCGGAAGGCCCTGCACGAGTACATTTCGCCCGTCAGCGTGGCCTATATCTGCACGGCGCTGGGCGATAAAGATGGCGCGTTCGAGAACCTGGACAGGGCAATTTTCGACCGCGACCCGAATATTCTGGGCTTGAAATCGAATCCGATTTTCGAGGGTTTGCGCGAAGACGAACGCTACCACGCGCTGTTAAGGAAAATGCAGCTGGAAGACGGCGGATCCCGGCAACCTGCCCTTTAATAGCTGCCGGCCAGATCGACAATTGTAAGCAACGAAACCGCCGGCACGGGGTTTCCGTCAGGAGACCCATGGGAAAACGGGGCGTTGTCGTAACACTAATCGGTCTGACTTTCTGCCTTGCGGGCAACCCTTTGCTTGCACAGCGCAATCGGCTTTCGGGTCCGCTCGACAACAACAAGCGCATCCGGATGGCCGGGCACCGACCCGTGCAGGCAACAGCGGACACCGACCAGGGCCTGGCGGAAACCTCCCTGACGCTGCGGAACCTCACCATGATCCTGCGCCCCGCCAAAGCGCAACAGACCGACCTGGAGGCCTTTCTCGGGCACCAGCAGGACCCCGCCTCACCCGACTACCATCGCTGGCTCAAACCGGAAGAGTATGCCGACCGCTTTGGCGTCTCTCAGGCAGATATCGACCGTATCACCACCTGGCTGGGCAGCCAAAATATGCAGGTGCTGTCCGTCGCGCGCGGACGTAATGCGGTGATTTTCAGCGGCGGCGTTCGTCAGGTGGAGACTGCGTTTCAAACCGAAATCCATCGTTATCTGGTGAACGGCGAGATGCACTTTGCCAACGCAACAGAGCCTTCCCTGCCCGCTACGCTCTCCGGCATGGTGAGCGCAGTTCGGGGTCTGCATGATTTCCGTCCGAAAGCCCGGAAAGCCCGCTACACATCGGGCGTGGACGGGACCACCCACTACCTGACTCCGGATGACATTGCGGCCATTTACAACGTGCGCCCCCTGCACAATGCGGGCCTGGATGGCGCAGGCCAGAAGATTGTCATTGTCGGGCAGACGCGCGTGGATGTGGCGGACATACGGCAGTTCCGAAACGCCTACAACCTGCCGCCGAACGACCCGCAGTTTGTTCTGGTCCCCGGACTTCCCGACCCTGGCCTCAGCAGCGCTGACCTTGGAGAAGCGGATCTGGATCTCGAATGGTCGGGCGCGGTGGCCCGCAAAGCCACGCTGATTTACGTCTATTCGGCGGATGTGACCGACGCGGTGCAGTACAGCATCGACCAGAATCTGGCGCCGATCATCAGCATGAGTTACGGGCTTTGCGAACCGCTGTTTGGCCAGGCCGACGCCAACAGCCTGCGCACGGTTGCGCAGCAGGGCACGGTCCAGGGCATTACCTGGCTTGCGGCCACGGGCGACTCCGGCGCTGCGGATTGCTGGACTTCCACCTCCCCCACGACCGCTGTACTGGCAACAGACATCCCCGCCAGTTTCCCGGAAGTGACAGGCGTGGGCGGCACGCAATTCAATGAGGGAAGTGGCACGTATTGGAACCCCGGGAACGACGGGAACCTGGCCTCCGCGCCGGGTTACATTCCGGAGATGGTGTGGAACGACAGCATCTCCGCAGGTGCGCCGTCCTCCGGCGGAGGGGGAGCGAGCACCTTCTATCAGAAACCCACCTGGCAGACCGGGCCGGGCGTTCCGGCGGACGGGGCGCGCGATGTGCCGGATGTTTCGCTGTCCGCAGCCGCGTCCCATGACGGATATCTCTACTTCACGGCCGGCGGTCGTTCGGTGGTGGGAGGCACTTCCGTATCCACACCCGTGCTGGCCGGCATGCTGGCGCTGCTCAGCCAGTACCAGATCGCCAACGGTTTTCAGACGACGCAGGCGCTGGGGAATATCAATCCGCAGCTTTATTCAATGGCGCAATCAGCGCCGGGGGTGTTCCACGACATCACCGCGGGGGATAACATCGTGAACCCGTGCCCTGCCCGTAACCGCGCCTGCCCCTCCGCGCCGATAGGCTACAGTGCAGGGCCGGGCTATGACCTGGCGTCGGGCCTGGGTACAGTGGACGCGTTCAACCTGGTCACCGCGTGGCACCTGAAGACCACGCCCATCAAGGCTGCGGCGTTGACCTTGACTTCCGGCGCCCCGGCAATCTCTTTCACGGGAAGCACCGTACTGACGGCAGCCGTTACAGGTAGCGGCGGAACACCGACCGGAACCGTGACATGGAAATTTGCCGGCATAACGCTGGGTACCGCAACGCTGGTCAACGGAAAAGCGACGCTGACCGTACCGGCTTCCCACCTCGCCACAGGGATTGTGGCAATCTCGGCGTCCTACAGCGGTGACGCAACTTTTGGGGCAGCCGCGGGGAGCGTCAGCATCACGGTGATTCCTGCCACTCCGCTGACGATTTCCGGCGCCACCAATGCCGCGTCCTTTCGGCAGGTTTATGCGCCAGGCATGATCGTCGCCGTCTTTGGCACGGCGCTGGCCGGACCCGCACAATCCGCCCCTCTTGTGCCCTTGCCGACTCAACTCAGTGGCACGGTCGTGACCATCAATGGGTATCTGTCGCCCCTTTATTTCATCTCGCCTGGCCAGATTAATGTGCAGATCCCGTACTTCATCTCGCCGGGCGCGGGAGTTCTGAAAGTGACGTACAACGGCCAGAGTGCAAGTATTCCAATCACCGTTACGTCGACTGCGCCGGGGATTTTCACCAACCCTGCTACCGGCGGTCCCCTGCCCAATGAGAGCGCAAAACGAGGGGAGATCATCACGCTTTTCGTCACCGGCGAAGGAGCCGTTACACCGACCCCACTGACCGGAAATACTCCGTCCACGGCAACCACAAGGCCCGTCCAGCCCGTTAGCCTGACCGTCGGCGGGGCAGCCGCGGCCATTACATTTTCCGGAGTTCCGACGTGGGCAATCGGCGTCACGCAGGTGAACTATACGGTTCCGATGACCGCGCCATTAGGGCTTCAGCCGGTTTCAGTCACGGTGGGCGGAGTGGTGAGTGCTGCCGCACTGCTCAACGTCACGCAGTAAGAACGCTATTTTTCTTCCACCCAAACCTTCGGCTCACAACTCATCCCTGGCCGGAGGCGATGTTCCGGATCCTGCCCCTCTTTCAGGCGGATCCGGACCGGCACGCGCTGCACGACTTTCACATAGTTACCCGTGGCGTTCTCCGGCGGCAGCAGGCTGAAACGCGCACCGCTCGCGCCCGCGAAGCTGTCGATGTAACCCTCAAAATCGCGATCAAAAGCATCCACGTGAATGGTCACACGCTGCTTCGGAGCCATGCGCTTCAGCTGCGTTTCCTTGAAATTTGCCGTTACCCACAAGGTGTTTAGTGAAACATCCGCCATCAGTTGCTGGCCGGGCGATACCTGCCGGCCCGGTTCCGCGTTCTTCTTGCCGATGATGCCATCGGCGGGCGCGAAGATCTTCGTGTAGGACAGGTTCAGCAGTGCCTGATCCAGCATGGTCTGCTCCCGAACGGTGGTCGCCTGGCGGCTTTGTACCATGGCATTCTGCAACAGGATCTGCTGCGGTCGATTCTGCTTCGCCTCCGCCTCACGCATTTGCGCCTGACGCAGCTTTGCCTGGGCTGCCTCAATATTGCGCGCCCCCGCTTCCGCGCTGGCCTTCCGCGAATCGGTCATCGCGGCCATGGACTTCGCTGCCGCGTCCACCTGGTCATACTGCAGCCGGCTAATCTCGTCCTTCGCGATCAATTGCCTGTAGCGTGCAAGGTCAGCCTGGGATTTTGCCTGATCTGCCTCGGCCTGGCGAATCTGCGCCAGAATCGCTTCATGGTCCCGCTGCGCCGCAGCCACCTGGGCGCGTGCACCCGCGATATCGGCCTGGGAACTGGAGATGGCGGTGTCAGTGGAGGTGGTCGTAATCGAAACGTTGGGCCGGACTGCCGCCACCAGCGTCCGCGATTCGTTCAGCGCGGCTGTGGCCTGTTTGACGGCTATCTGGTAATCCGCAGGATCCAGCTCGACCAGAAGATCCCCGGCCTTCACTTCCTGATAATCCCGGACGAGAACCGCTTTGATGGAACCGCCAACCCGGCTGGTGACGGCGTAAATATCACCATCAATCTGCGCGTCGTCGGTCTCTTCGTACGATTGCAGCCAGGTCCACAACCTGCTGCCGCCAACTCCCGCCACGGCAAGCACCGCCACCAGCACAATCCAACCGATTGCGCCCATTCCCCGGCGCGAACTTTTCCATATTTCTTCTGCCGGCATCCACTCACCAGTGCACCACATAGCAGTGCACGAAATATCAGTGCACGACAGCCTTCACTCCGAAGGCTTTGACCGCGGCGGTGCCGTGGCCTGAAACTCCTGCTGCACCCGCGCAGTATAGCCTTCAAGAAGTTCGGTGACACGCGCGTAGTCAGGCGAGGCCACAATCAGCCCGATGTGGTGATCCTTCTGCATACGCCAGACAATTTCCGGGTCGCTGAAAGCCGATGTATCGGGATGCTGTTGCTTCGCCAGCGAGACCAGCAATCCCGCGTAGAGCGCCCGGACCGGCGGGACCTGATATTCGCCTTTACCGCCTGCCACCTCAACCTTCGCCCATTCGGCCCAGAAGTTGAGGCCCGTGGCGGCTTCAATCAAGTCCGCGATGTGCGCCCCGCCCACCCGTGCGGAGGTTTCCAGGAAATAGATTTCGCCGTCGTGCGCCCGGATGTACTCGGTATGTGAAACGCCCCGCAGCAATCCCAGGGCTGGCAGAGTGCGCGAATTCATCTCCAGCAATGCAATCTCAAGCTTTGAGCCGCGCTCGACAAGGCCCGTGGTGAACACGCCCCCTCCGTGTGCCACATCCATGGGGGGCCGCCCATATTGGCTCGCCACGGCAAACAGAATCTCGCCTTCGTAAACGATGGAGTCGACGTGAAACACATCGCCCGGGACGTATTTCTCCAGCAGGTAGAAAGACCGTTCGTCCCCCAACGAGCGGTCGATCTCGGCCAGTTCTTCTTGCGAATTGACCTTCCTGATTCCCATTGCACCAGCCATGGAGCGCGGCTTGAGCATCCAGGGTGCGGGAACCCTCTCGGTAAACTCCCGCACCTGCTGGTCGTTCAGCAGGTGCACGAACGGTGGAACGTTCAGGCCGGCCTCCTGCCCGCGCATACGCATGGCAAGTTTGTCGCGGAAATAGCGCGTGGTCGATTCGCCCATGCCCGGAACGCGCAGGTGCTCCCGCAGGGAAGCGGCGAGTTCCAGGTCGAAATCGTCCAGCGGTACAATTCGGTCAATCTTCTCAGTGCGCGCCAGATGGCTGATGGCGAATACGGTCTGGTTGTGGTCCCATTCCCTGTTCACATCCGGCATGTAGAAGATGTCGTCGAGTGCTTCGCGCGGCCACCTGGCCGTATCCTTCAGGCTGAGCGAAGTGAGCAGCAAAACCCGCGCGCCCGTCTGTTTGCAGGCACGCAGAAACGCGTGACCCTTTTCGTAGCTCGCAAGGCAAAGCACCGTTTGTTGGCTCATGCAACCCTCCCTTAGCTGGTGGCCAGAAAGAACGTCCGGGCATAACCGGCGTCGCCTTCCATGCCCACATCGCGCGCGTCGTATAAAGTTACATCGCGAAACCCCGCTTCCACAAGGGCAGCCTGCACCGCGCCCTCTTCGTGACACGTTTGGCGGATGATGAAATCGTCACGCTTCCAGGTCCGGTCTTTGCGAAAGGCCGTCATCCGGCAGGTGCCGACACGTTTATCTTCGTCATAGTCCATGCGCAGAACGCAGACATCTTCATCGGCGATCAGGGCATCGACGGTGTTCCAGTACAGAATAAATGCGGGCTCGCGGTTCAGGTCGAAAAGAAAAGGCGCGCGCGGGCGCAGATGCTTCCGGACGCACCGAAACACCTGCGTCAGGCCTTCGGAATCCGGAATATGGTTCAGGCTTTCAAAGACAGAATACGCAGCATGGAACTTCCGCCCCAGCGAAAAGTCCCGGGCGTCTTCCACGCGGAACTCCGCTTCCGGGGCGTTCTCTTTGGCGTACGCGATCATCTTCCCGGAGGCATCAATGCCGGTCATCACGCAGCCCTGCTGCCGAACAAGTTCCGTAAACTGCCCGGTCCCGCAGCAGACATCCAGCACCGCGGCCCCGCGCTTCAGCCGGGAGAGCAGTAATCTCTGCACGATGGGCAGCGCCTCCGCGCGGTAATCGCTGCCCCAGTGCCGGTTGTAGACGCGGGCGAAGGGATCATACTCGTTATTCGGAACCATAGACGGGGCGTAGATTCCATCCTACGTCTATACTGAAATTCGAAGCATGAGCCAGACGATAACTCTACCGGGAACCTCACCTGGCATCGATATCTCCGGCGAGGATATCAAGAGCCCCCTTTACCGGGTTGTGCTGCTGGACGATGACGACCACACGTATGATTACGTCATCGAAATGCTGCAGAAGGTCTTTATCTTCTCGATGGAACAGGCCCTGAAGCACGCGCAGGAAGTGGATGCCACGGGGCGCACCGCGCTGATGACCTGCGAACTGCCGGAGGCCGAGTTTGGCCGCGACCAGATTCAGGCTTATGGGCGGGACTGGCGTCTTCCGCGATCCAAAGGGTCCATGTCGGCCATTGTGGAACCGGTCACGACAGCTTAACTGGTTCAGGGACTAAAAATCGCTGCGCTACCATGGTAAATGTGAAATTCTGCACCGCCATACTGGCACTTACCGCTGTTCCCGTCCTGTTCGCACAGACCACGTCTCTGCCCACCGCCCCCGGCCCGAAGGCCGCAGGCGCCATGGCTGCTCCGGCAACTCCGGCTGCGCCGCCCACTGATCCCAACAAGGTCGTCATGACCGTCGGCACGGAAAAGCTGACGGCGGGCCAATGGGAAGCCCTCGTCGAATCACTCCCGGCTCAGTACCAGTCGGTGGCACGCGGACCGCGCAGGCGTGAATTCGTCGAAAGCATCGTCCAACTGAAGCTCCTCTCACAGAGTGCCGAAAAGGCAGGGCTCGATAAAAGTGAAAAGGTGCAGCAGCAACTTCGCTTCCAGCGGGAAAACCTGCTGGCCCAGGCGATGTTTGAAAGCCTTCAGGCCGGCACCAAAGTGGATGCGGCACTGGTCAAGACTTACTACGACGGCCACAAAAACGAATACGAAAGCGTGAAGGCCAAGCACATCCTGATCCGTATGAAGGGTGCCCCGATGCCTGGCGCGGACGGTAAGCCGGAACTGACCGAAGAGCAGGCGCAGGCCAAGGCGACCGAACTGGTGAAAAAGCTGAAGGCCGGTGGTGATTTCGCCGCGATTGCGAAGGCTGAATCCGACGATTCCGGCTCCGCGCAGCAGGGCGGCGACCTGGGCGAATTCCATCGCGGCATGATGGTTCCTCCCTTCGAAGACGCGGCATTTGCTCAGAAGGTGGGCGAGATCAGCGAGCCGGTGAAGTCCCCGTTTGGCTTCCATATCATCGTGGTGCAGGGCCACAACCTCAAGACGCTGGACGAGGTGAAGCCCGATATCGAGAAAGCGCTCCGCCCGGAAGTGGCGAAGAAGGAAGTGGAAGCGCTGCGTGGAAAGTCAACGGTCGTGGTGGACGACGGGTTCTTCGGACCGGTCGCAGCACCCGACGCACCTGCCGCCCCTCCGGTCGTGAAGTAGTTTTCCGCGGCAGCAAAACAAATCAGGGGAGCGGACGCTGCGGCGTCCGCTCCCCTGATTGCGTTTCGGACGTAAGCGAAGGCTAGTTGCCGGTCACCGCAATCGTCACCGTCGGGCTATTCACACCACCCACATTCAGCACCAACGCAACAGAGTTCGACGGAGCGAAACCAGCCGGGATCTGCACGTTCACCTGCATGACGCCGGCCACCAGAGTCGGAGCCGCACCGGCATAATTCACAACCGCAGGCAATCCACCGATCTTCACGGAAACGCTCTGCACCGGCTGCGGCAGGGTTGTGCCGGTCGCCAGTTTACCATCCACGCCACCCGGGGAACTTTGCCCTTCACCCGTCGCATACAGCGTAATTATGCTGCCCACCTGCGCGGGGTTGCTTGCGCTGTTCAGAGTGCCGTTTTGATTCAGCACTGCCGCCTGGCCCGAACCACTGGCATTCGCGGTGAACACGCCCGGCGCTGTCGGGGCCACAGGAACTGTTGCCGCGCGCGAAGTTCGCCCCTGATAACTGGCGGCAACCTGGACCGAACTCAGACCATTGATCGAGTAAGGCACAATGGCGGCCACAATCCCGGCAGAGGCATAGATCAGCGGAGCAGCCTTGCCGTTGAATAAAACCTGTGTTCCCGCCAGTATGGTGGGGAACAAGCCGCCTTGCGGCGCGGCGGAAATCAGAGTATCCTGCCCCAGCCCGGCCCCGAAGACGACGACAATTTCGCCGGCGGAAATCGGATTTGCGGCGTCACCCGTGCCGGCCACGGGAGGCCCGAAGGCCTGCAGGTTCCCCGCATTGGCTACCGCGCCAATCGAGAACGCGGCCGGCGTGAGCTTGCGAATAATCGCGTTACCAGAGTCGGCAACATATACTGCGCCGGCGGCGTCAATCGCAACTCCGTAGGGAGCAGTGAACTGGGCTGAAGTGGACGGACCACCATCACCGGACCAGCCCGGCGTTCCATTACCCGCGATCCACAGCCGGGTCCCGCCTGGCAGAATTTTCTGAACTGTATGCGTGCGATAGTCGGCAAAATAGATAGTGCCCGATGCATCCATGGCAAAATTTTGCGACACAAAGTTCGACACATAGGTATTGATCTTGCCGTCAAGCCCGATCTTGCGGATGCTGCTGGTGCCGATATCGCCGACGTAGACGTTACCCGCCTTGTCGACGCCCACCGAATAAGGCTGCGCAAGAAACGCCTTCGTTGCAGGGCCACCGTCGCCCGGCGCGGAGCCGAACACGGAATACCCAACGCCCGCCACGGTTGAGATCTTCCCGGTCGACTTCGTCACCACACGAACCGTTGCGTTACCGTAATCCGCGATATAAAGGTTCCCCGCGGCGTCCAGAGCCAGGCCCGCCGGAAAGTAGAGAGCGGCGTCGGAAGCAGCGCCGCCGTCACCCGCATAGCCGCGCGATCCATTGCCTGCGTAGGTCGAAATGTTGCCGGAGGTGTCCACGCGGCGCACGCGGCTGTTCAGCGAATCAGCAATGTAGACATTGCCGGATGCATCGACAGCAATGTCAAGAATGTTCGACAGCTTCGAACCGACGATGGATCCACCGTCGCCAGAGAACCCGATTGCGCCGCTCCCGGCGACGGTTGACACGTTACCCGAAGCCTTGTCGACCTTGCGAACCGAGAAATTCGTATAGTCGGCAATGTACAGGTTTCCCGCGCCGTCCACCGCGACCCGCAGCGGATTGTTGAACTGCGCACTTAGCGACGGTCCACCATCGCCAGACCAGCCCGGCGAGGCGCCCGTTCCGGCAATCGTCGACGCAAAATACTGCTGCGCGGAGGCGACGCCGCCTGCCAGCAGCAACCCAAACACCAGATAGAAGCTTTTCATGAATTTCAGTATTTTGTAGACGCCGGGCGAGCCCGGCACGTTCCGAATTTGCGCGTCGCGAAACCTGACACGCCCAATCTGAGATGATACCAATCGGCGTATGGCTCAATTGTTTGCCGGTACCTCCGGCTTCTCCTATCCTGCCTGGAAACCGGCGTTCTATCCGAAGGCGGTGCCCGCGAAGGGCTTCCTCGCGCACTATGCCACGCGGCTCAACAGCGTGGAAATCAACTACACGTTCCGCCAGTTGCCCTCCGGCAAGACGCTGCAGGGCTGGCTTGAAGCGACACCAAATGGGTTCGCATTTTCATGTAAGGCCCACATGCGGCTCACCCACATCATGAAGATGAAGGACGCGGAGAGTTTCACTGAGCTGTTTCTGAAATCGCTGGAACCACTGCGGGCGGCGCGGCGGTTAGGCCCTGTGCTGTTTCAGTTTCCCCCGACCTTCAAGGTGGATGTGGACCGTTTGGCTGCGTACCTGCCGCTGCTTCCGAACGACATTCGGTTCGCCTTCGAATTCCGGCACGCGTCCTGGCTGACGGATGGAGTATACGAAGTTCTGGCAAAACACGGGATCGCGCTTTGTCTGGCCGAATCCGACAAGCTGGAAATACCCAGGGTCTTCACGGCGGATTTTGGCTACTTCCGCCTTCGCAAGGAGGACTACTCTGAGGCCGCCCGCGCCGAACTCGCGGGCCAGGTCCGGGAATTGCAGGCTGCCGGTCGGGATGCTTATGTTTACTTCAAACATGAGGACGATCCGAACGGCGCGATCTGGGCCGAAGAGCTGCTGAAGCTCTTCCCTCAGACTGTCTGAGTATTTTTTTCGTCTATTTGCCAACCTTTTCCATACCTGAGCGTATTGACACTCAGAGAGTCTATGGGAAACCAAAAATCCGACCTGATGCATGGCACCCTCGACATGCTGGTGCTGAAGACACTGACGCGCGGCCATTTGCACGGCTACGCCATCGCCCAACTCATCCAGCAGCTGTCTGAAGACGTGCTGCAGGTGGAGGAAGGTTCGCTCTACCCTGCCCTGCAGCGGCTTGAGCTCAATGGCTGGATTGAAGGCGAATGGGGGCAATCAGCCAATAATCGTCGCGCGCGTTTCTACAAGCTGACACCCGACGGGCGGAAGAAACTGCTGGCCGACACCAAACGCTACAACGTAGTCACAGGTGCCATCGCGCGCATCATGGGTGTGGCATGAGCCGCAGCTTCCGCATGACTCGCAGGCTGCGCTATTGGCTGGGCCGTGAAGACCGCAACGCTCAATTGCAGACCGAAATGCGGCACCATATCGATTCGCTGACGCAGGATCTGATGGCAGGCGGAATGACCGAAGCCGAGGCGCGCGCCGCCGCGAATCGCAAGTTCGGCAATCTGGCGATTCAGGCGGAGGACTCGCGTGCTGCCTGGATTTCCCGCTGGATCAGCGACGGCGTTCAGGACGTCCGCTATACGATTCGAAACCTGCGCCGCGATGCCGGTTTCGCTACTTTCGCTATTTTGATCGCGGGGCTGGGAATCGGGGCCAGCGTGACGGTATTCAGCATGGTGAATGCCCTCCTGCTGCGCCCGCTGCCGTTTCAGGATCCGGAACGGCTGGTCTGGATCTCAAACGGCGACTTCGTAAATTTCCAGGTAGGGCACGTGCAGGACCTTCAGGCCCGCTCCCGAACCGTGCGGGAACTGGCAGGCTACAACCCGTTCACGGGCGCCGGGGACCAGCTCATGACCGGGAAAGGGGAGCCCGAGCGTCTGACTGGCATGCAGGTGACCCGGAACTTCTTTCCGCTGCTGGGAGTGCGTCCCTTCGCAGGCAGCAACTTCGAAGCGCGGGAGGCAAATGGTGACGGTAAAAGCGGATCGGTGCTGCTGACCTGCGACCTGTGGAAGCGGCGTTTTTCCGGCAATCCCGCCGTGATCGGGTCGTACATCACGCTCAACCAGCGCTCCGTGCGGATTGCCGGAGTGCTGCCGGCGTCGTTCGATTTCGCCACCGTTTTCTCGCCAGGCACCAGGATTGACGTCTTCCTGGCGTTCCCACTCACGGAACGGACCAACCGCCAGGGCAATACGCTGTCTATCTTCGGCCGCCTCCGGCCAGGCGCAACCGTAGCGGCGGCTCGCTCCGAATTCACGGCGCTGAGCAAGGAAATCGCGCGGCAGCATCCGGAGCGAAACGAGTTGGAAGCCCGCGTCTCTCCGCTGGAGACCCGCGTCAACGGAAGCCTGCGCCCCGCCGTCTTCGTTCTGGCCTGCGCGGTCGCGGTGGTGATGCTGATTGTCTGCGCCAACCTGTCCAATCTGCAGCTGGCCCGCACTGCCGCGCGCCAAAAAGAGATCGCGGTTCGGGCGGCGCTGGGCGCCGGGCGGCATCGGCTGGTTCGGCAAAT
>JBBQDH010000040.1:0-30753 GCA_038319515.1 Bryobacterales bacterium | reverse complement strand
AGAAATCCTTTAAAATCTTCGCTTTGGGCCTGGCGCTCCCGAGCAAAACCTGGCAGTATGGGTTTTGGCCGTTGACGCAACCAGAAATCGCACATCGGGCGCACATCAGCTGGAACCGGAAAGGCGGAGGCTGGAGCGCGAACTGGAGCGGCTTCGGAACAGGAACGAACGTCTGCAGCGGGATCTGGCCGACAGTCTGGAGCGGCTCGCCGAGGCTGACAAGCAGAACCACGAGAAGGACAAAGAGATCGCGGAACTGGAGAGGAAGCTGGGGCTGCGGATGCAGAATTCCGCAACATCCTCAAAGCCTCCATCCTCCGATGGGCTCGCTGGCGCGCAGCGCCAGCGGTGCTCACGGAAGAAAAAGAGCGGGCGCAGACCCGGTGGGCAGCCTGGCCACAAGGGCCACTGGCGCACACCGGCTTCAGCCGACAAAGTTAGCGAAATCGTACATGTATTCCCGCCGGAGTGCCGCCATTGCGAGCATCGGTTCGAGGGCGGCCCCGAGCCCGCCACACGAGGCGAGGCGCAGCGGCACCAGGTCACGGAACTGCCGCAGATTGAGGCGCACATAACGGAGTATCGATGTGAAAGCGCCGTTTGCCCCGATTGTGGCAAGGTCACTCCCGCCGCGCTCCCGGCGGCGGTGCGCAGCGCTTTCGGGCCGGAACTGACGGCCCTGATCGCATATCTGACCGTGGTTTGCCGGATGCCGCGCCGGGTGGTTTTGGAAATGTTGAGCCGGGTGCTGAGCGTGGATCTCAGTTTGGGCAGCATACAAAGCGGCTGGGAGGAGGCCAGCGAGGCGGTCGCCGAGCCGTGCGCCGAACTGGAGCGCGAACTTCGCAACCAGCCTGTGATCAACAGCGACGAAACCGGCTACAGAACGAACGGCGAGAAGCGTTGGCTGCGGGCTCTGGTCACCCCGGCCTTCATCTTCTATAAGATCGCCGCGTCGCGAGGTGCCGAGGTGCTGACTCAACTGCTCGGCGCGGTTTTCGCCGGAATCCTGTGCAGCGACCGCTGTCCGAGCTACCTGAAATACCATGCGGGCGGTGCACAATATTGCTGGGCGCATTTCAAACGAAACATCCTGGGCGCACAATTACTGGCAAAAACTACGGAAGCCGAACGGTTCTGTCGTGATGCGCTCGCGTTGCATGCCCGGCTCTTCCGCCTCTGGCACCGGTTCGGCGCCGGACCGGAGGTCAGGTACGGGCCAGTCACCCGCGAGGAACTAATCCGCAAATCCATTCCGCTTGAAAAGAAGTTCTTCGCCCTGGCCGAACGCCACCTCGACAGCGAAGACCGCGACGTGCGCAACCTGTCCAGGGCGCTGTTTTCCCAGTTCGAGCGGTTCTTCACGTTCCTGCGTGAGGAAGGCGTCGAGCCGGCCAACAACTCCGCAGAACGTGCGCTTCGTCCGGCCGTTCAATGGCGCAAGACCAGCTTCGGCAGTCGCAGCCCGGAAGGCGAGGTCGCTGTCGCCAGACTCCTCACCGTTTCCCATACCTGCCGCCTGCGAAGCATTCAGCCACTCGCCTTCCTGGCGGACGCCATCCGCGCACACCGCAAAGCCCAGCCCGTCCCGTCCCTCTTCAACTAACCACCCGCCTGAACTGTTACCCGAAAAGTCTGGTCAGTGGGCCTAAATTGAGGGACTTGACAGGCCACATGACAATCGCCGCCCGCCCAACCGGTTCTCCCTCCACTTCCACGTGGCGAAAATTAACGATATCGTGTATCCATATAAAGTCAGGGCTTGATTCGCGCCTTCCAGAAATGACGGACCTACCGTTCCCCAAGGTTTTCAAGGGATTGAAAATGTGTGAGTTTCGAACGAAGCTCAACGAGGTGAAGCCAAAGCAGAAATCCGGCAGCAACTGAGCTTTATACTGGTGCAAGTAGTTCATCCCGGACACCGCACTCGCTGCGGAGTCCCCCCTTGAGGAATCCATGGCCGTATTGATCGAAGCGATAAGCGTCAAACGCAGGACTTTGTTCGAACTCGATAACACCCCGTACACCTGCCTCGAAGCCGATGTCAGCACGCCCACCGCGCGTGGCGGCCAAACCCTGGTCCGTTTGAAAGTTCGAAACCTGCTCACCAACGCCGTCTTCGAAAAGACCTTCAAAGCCGGTGACAAATTCAAAGAGCCGGACCTGCAATTGGTTCCTGCGTCCTACCTTTACAGCGACGGCGAGGGTTCGCACTTTCTCGATCAGGAAAGCTTCGAAACCCACACTCTGTCAGAAGCCATGGTTGGCTCGGCGCTCGATTTTCTGATCGAAGGCACCATCATCGAATTGCTCAAATTCAATGGCAATCCGATCGGTCTCGAACTCCCGCAGTTTGTAGACCTCGTCGTCGCGCATACGGAGCCCGGAGTTCGGGGAGACACCTCCAGCGGCAGCGTGACGAAGCCCTCTACCCTGGAAACGGGCATGGAACTACGCGTCCCTTTGTTCATCAGGCAAGGCGAAAAAGTAAAGGTGTCAACCGAAAAACGTGAGTTTGCCGGTCGCGCCTGACCGCTACCGAATCGTCATCTTCTCCAGCTCCTGCGCGCCACCAGACAGTTTCGTATTGCCCGCCTTGAAACCATTTGTTTCCAGGATATAGGCGACGACATCGTTGTAAATTTTGGCCTGCAGGGAAGCGGGCGCCGCCGGCGGCATGGTGCGGGACTTGTCGTGGAAGGCCCTTACGGTCTTGCCTGCCCAGGCATTCCGGAAATACTCGCCTGCCAGAGGCGGGCCGAATGTGCCGTTCGTCATGGTGTTGCCGTGGCACGCCGCACAGTTTGCGTTGTACGCAGTCTTGCCTGCCGCGGACTGGGCAGACGTGAACTGCGGCAGAATGCCTGCGGTGGAAACTGCTGCGGCACCACTGGCTTCGCGCACGGAACTGACCACTCGCGGGACCGCACTCGTCACCGGCGCGCCTTCGCCAACATACGTGAATGCCAGGATCGCACCCGGATCCTGCATCTTCCTTGTGGCCCCGCCGCTCACCGCTTCCGCCATACCGCCCGGATCCGTGGCAATGTAGATCGTCTTGCCATCCGGATTGACTGCGGTATCCCGGTAGCGGTTGTCCGACTGGAAATATCGGGACATATGCCCCGCCGCAGCTTTGCCGTTTGCCGTGAGAGGCAGCACATACATGGACCCCCGCTTGAGCGTCGTGATCAACAGCACCTTGTCCCAGCCAGGAATTCCTTTGCCATTCGATGCGTAATACTCGATGCTGGACGCGCCAACGGTGGGCCAGCAGATAAAGTCGACACCTTTGCACACCGGGTCATGGAAGTTGAACCCGGTCGGTACCGTGAACATGGTGGCAATTGGTTCCACAAAGGGTTTCTTAAATGCCGATTCCGGCTCGCGCGGCACGGAGGGGTGGATCGTCAGGTCGCTGAAGGTCAGCTGCGAACAGGGTGTGGACGCCTCCGCCCAACGCGCGTATTCGTAGGCCTTGCCGTCCTGCATCCCCGCCACATGCGGCCAGCCGTAGTTGGAGCCGGCTTTCAGGATGTTGATTTCGTCGTCGGTCTTTGGGCCCTGTTCAGAGGCATAGAGCGTTCCGTCAGGGCCGAAGTCAAGACCCTGCATATTGCGGTGCCCATAGGTATAGACATGGCTCACCACCCCTTCAAGCTTCGGATTATCAACGGGGACGGAACCATCCATATTTATTCGTAACGATTTACCTACATAAGCGGAGAAGACCTTGCGGCTCACCTCGTCCTTCGCAGGCAGGCGCTGGGCTTCAATGGGAAGACAGAAGTTCCCCAACTGATCGTGTCCCTGGTCGCCCACTGTAAAGTACAGCTTCCGGTCAGGGCCGATTTTCAGCCGTCCGGAAACGTGATCATTCCCGGCAGGCAGCCCGGCGATAACCTCGACCGGGTTCGAGAGCCGCCCGCTCGCCTTGTCGTACGCCAGCCGAACGATCTTTCCGAACAGATGCCGATAGGGGCTTTTCTCAACAGCAGCAGGGTTGCCAACTTTGGCGGGATCCGCGTAGCTGTAGGCAACGTAGACGTAGTCGTTGCCGGTTCCCTTCAGCAACTCAGGGTGAAGCGCCATGCCCAGCAGCCCGTCCTGGCTGCCCGGCGCGGAAACCTCGCCAATCGTGATGGCCACGGTCTGTTTGCCGGTTGCCGGATCGACCCGCGTGATGCGCTTTCCGGTGCGCTCGGTCACCCAGAGCATGTTGTCGGGTCCCCAGGTAATTTCCCAGGGCCCGGCCAGTCCGGAGACCAGCACACTCTTGCGGAATTGCTTCGTCTCTTTGAGGACCGTCTCGGGTCCGTCCTGCGCCAGCGCCACTCCAAAGAACAAAACCGAACCCGCAAGAATCTTTGCCCAGCCTGAATTCTTCATCTATATTTCCCAAACCGATGATAATCGTTCGTTGGCGCTGGCTTCAAAAACAAGTCACTGCGCCAGGGATATCATGACTCCAAAGAGTTATGTACGGACCACTATTCGGGCTGCCTCTTCTGTTCGTGACCGGAGCCCACATAATGCAGGGCTGTGCCTGCCAGCCGCCCACGTCCGCATGCCGTGAGGTCGCCGCGGGTTCCACTGTATTTGCCGGAACGGTTCTGTCGGTTACTCCGCGATTCCTCGACCACTGGAATCTCAGCCGCCGCCCTTCGCTCACCGAAATCGTGGAGTCTGACGACGTGGCTTTGCGTGAAGACTCGCCGGCCAGCCTTGAAGCCCTCCGCAATAAGCTTCGTGACAAACTGCCGGATCTGCCGGTCGTGCTCGCGAAGCGCCTGGGCGCAGCAAGAACTCACGACCAGATGGTTCGCGTTCTCGAAGACGTTTTCAGCCGCGGCAGGGTCGTCCGCTTCCGACTTCTGACCCTGTTCAGCCGTGGCTCAGATGACGACGATAAGGACAAGGACGATAAACCGGACCAGGAGTACATCGAAGTTGCCACCCCCTTTGGCGATTGCGGCTACAACTTTCAGCAAGGCGAGACCTACCTTGTGTATGCTGCCTCAGACGAAGACTCTCCCACGCTGGAAACCGGCGCCTGCACCCCAACCAAACGGCTTTCCGACGCGGGTGCCGATCTGCCCTTCCTCTACTTCTACAAGGAAAATCCAGCCTCGGCGGGCCATCTCGAAGGCATTGCAACCTCAGATCCCAAGGTGTTCCTCAATCCGCCCGATGATCGCGATCCTGTCCCCTCGCCGATGCCAGGCCTGATCGTCGGCCTGCGCTCAGCAGATTCCGTCCGCTACACGACCTCCGGCGGCACTTCAGGCGGCACTTCCGCCAACCAGGGCCGCTTTGTTTTCGACGGACTCAGTCCTGGCTCCTACGCACTGCGCGCCTGGGCGGCCGGCTACCCCGATACGGTGAAACTACTCGCCGGTCCCTACGACGTCGAGGTCGGGGCGAAGAGCTGCCTCAATCACACGCTTCTGATCACGCCCTCAGGGCTTCTCCCATAAAAAGCGCCGCAGGAACGTTTCCATCCGCCCCATCGTATAGAGCCACCGGCTGTGCAGCAGCGACTCATGCACGTCATCCGGAAACACAATCAGCTCATGATAGACATCCCGCTGCCGCAGCAACTGCACCAGTCCGACCGTTTGCAGGAACCCCACATTGCGGTCGTCGTCGCCATGCACCAGCAGCACCGGCGACTTCCAGCCGTCAATCGCGCTGATCGCCGAGGACTTGTACGACACCGATGCCGGGTCAAGGCTGTTGCCCTCCAGGTGCACCCCCGCCAGATCCACGCCGGCCTTGAAGATATCCGAATTGCGCGCCAGCGCCTGTGCGGTCAGCAACCCGCCGTACGACAGCCCCCAGATCCCGACCCGGTTCGGATCCACATCCGGCCTGCCCTGCAAATACTTCCCGCCCGCCAGGACGTCCTTATACTCACTGTTGCCATTTGCGCCCGCGTTGGCCGCATTCCGGAAGCTCCGACCGTATCCCGCTCCAAGCCGATAGTTCACTGACAGGACGATATAGCCCTGGTTTGCCAGCCACTGATTGATCCCGTAAGCCCAGTGATAGAACTGCATGTAGTGGTACGCGGGCATCATCTGTCGCATGGGGCCACCGTGCACGAAGACAATCGCCGGCCGCCTTTCCCCCGGTTTCAGATCCTTCGGCAGGAATAGCTGATTGTGGATTTCCAGCCCGTCATCGGCCTTCGTCATCACAATTTCCGGCTTGACGTGAGCATCCTTCGGAAAGCCGGGCAGGGAAGCCGGGAACACGATCTTCTGCGTCGAAACCATGTTTTCGCCCTGCATTTTCCAAATGCCGATTGATTGCGGCAGATTCCAGTCCGCGCTTAGTGTCGCCAGATACTTGCCCAATGCCAGCGGCGCGGGTGACGTTTCCACACCCTCGCCCCCGGTGATCCGAACCGGCGTGCCGCCACCGGCAGGCACCGCCCAGATATGCCGCCGTTCAATGTCCTTCGCATTCGTGCAGTAATACAAGGTTTTGCCATCGCTGGAAACGGCAACCGACCGGGGACTTTCGATCATGCCGTCGGTCGTGGTTAAAAGGATGGGCCGAGCCGCCGAATCAGCAATTTTCAGCGAATAATACCGATCCCACTCATCGGTAGCCGCCAGGTTCCCTGCCGGAGCGGCCCCGCCTCGTCCGCCGCCCGCATCAGCTCCGAAGATCACCAGATCCCCGGCAAGCAGGGGAGTCGCCATATTGCCCGCCACCGGATCGTTCTTCAGATTATGCCAGGTCTCCTGCGCCTCGCCGGTCATCACATCGGCCCTGTAGATCCCGAGCGTGTGGCCGCCCTTGAATGTGGATTGCATCAGGCCTGCCGAGGGGTTCACCGCCGGGTTTGCCGGGGTCGCTGCTGCCTGGCCGGGCACGGGATATGCCGCGCCACTTCCCGCCCCGATCCCCATCGTCTGCTGCCCGAATGCCAACCCCGGCCGCCGCAGGAAGATCAGTTGCCTGCTGTCCTCCAGCCACATCGGCGCCGTGTCAAAGTCCACGCCGGGCGACATGTATTTCACCGTTCGCAAGGCAATGTCGTAGACGACGACGTAGCTGTGATCGATCCGCGTACTCACAAACGCGATCTTCCGCCCGTCCGGAGACCACTTCGGATCGCTCTGCACCCCCCACTCAACGATGAGCGGCTTCTTCCCCTGGTCCATCTCGCCTGCAGGTTTTACAGGCGTGAGTTTCGCGCGAAATATCTTGCCGTCTTTCACAAAAAGAATCGAGCTTCCGTCGGGCGCCAGCGCAGGGTTAGAGGCATCTGCAACCCGCCACGCGCCGCCCAGCCCACTGGTGCGCGCCGCCCAGATCGCGTGCTCGGGCCCGTTCGGATCGGCCGAAGCGTTCGGCGACCAACCAACACGGTTCGGAGCCTCGCCCCGCAGAAATACGACCGTGCTGCCATCGTCTGAGATTCGGACATCGGACATCATGATGCCGTCGTCCTTCTGGAAATTCGTCAGCCGCACTGGCACAAACAGAGGTGCCGCTGCGGTGTAAGCGTTTCGCTTGCCCTCCGCGTAGTCCACCCACGCAATCCGGTCGGCCTTCCGCGCCGACACCAGCTCCTGGGGCGAAGCCGGGCTGAGGAACAGTTGATAAGCGGGAGGAGCCGCGACCAGGCAGACGGCACCTGCCATGGAGAGTACGGCGGAACGTGTCAGGAAACCCATAAAAACCTCAGTGTGAGAGAAATGTCCGAACGAGGGATTCACGGAGTGTAGCATGTGCGCGGGCGCAACCGGATCGCCAAAGTCGGTAGCGGACGGCTAGACTGGATCATCGCCATGCTCCGTTCCTTGTCGCTGCTAACGCTTCTTCTCGCCTCCCTTGCACACTCTCAGGAAGTGAAACTTCTTCGTTCCCTTTCAGGCCCCTCAGGTCATTCGTCGGGAGCGACCTTCATATTCGACGAAATAAGGTCCCGATTTGTTTATCCCCAGGAAAAAACGTTCATCGTCTATTTTGAATGGGCCGCGCCGCCCGGCCTCCACACCATCAACGCCGCGTGGAAATCACCCAATGGACCGGCCTCAATATCTCCGGATATCAAGGTCGATTTGGCGGACGGGCCGCTTTCTGCTTACTGGACCTTCACCATTCACCCGGGCGATCCGTCCGGGGTCTGGACGCTGGATGCCCGGGTTGACGGTGCGCCGGCGGGTTCCCACAATTTCGAGCTATTCGTACCCGCAGGCCCGGCACCTTCTGCCAAGCCGCCTCGCCCTCCCACAACCGATGAAATCTACCAGGGCGCCGCTCTTTCTTTGGTGATCGTTTCTTCGGTCAATGCTGCCGGGGAGAAGGTGGACCGGTCTCTGGGATTCGTCTACGCACAGGACCGTGTAGCCACCTCTTTCCAGTCCATTGATGGCGCAACGACTCTTTCCATCGCGTTCGCCGATGGCCGCAACGTAGTCGCCGATTCGCTCTCCGGCTTCAGCCGCTCTTCAGATTGGGCCATTGTGTCGGCGCCAACCAGTACACGCAGGGCTCTCAAAGTTGCGCCATCATCCAATGCGAAGGTCGGTGAAAAGGTCATGGCGTTCACGATGGACAATGACAAAGATCCAGTCGCGGCCGTAGTCGAAGTTGTTGGGCGCGCGAAGGAGAGAATTCGCTTCAACCCCCCGCTTCCACCGGTTTCTGCGGGCAGCCCGGTCCTCGACGCCGAAGGGCGCGTAATCGGAATTGTCGGGGCGTGGATGATACCTGGTTCACGGATCCCGCACGTGATCGCGGTGGCGAATCCGGCGGTTTGGACTGCGAACGAAAACACCGGCGCGATGACACGGATTGAGGCTGTGAGCGGCAGCGGCGTCGACGCCGGCCCGGACGTAACCCTGCGTTCTCTCAGAGAGAACGGTACGCTGACTCCGGCGATGGTCCGGTTTCCCTCTCTGACGTTTGCCACGACAACCGATCTGCCTGCTAAGCGTTCTGAACTCCCGGATCGCACAGTGACGGAGTTTTCACGCCGCAACCCCGGCCTGGTGCTCGTCAGTCTGTGGCAGCGCCACGATAAGACTAAAGCTGTTCTCGTCTCAACGGCTATTTATGACGTCGCAAACCGGAAGCGCGGCGAGGTCCCGGCGAAGAAGGTGTCTTTGGGCGATAGCCCCTACCGGGTTACTCAGTCAATTGGGCTGGCTGGTGTGGAACCGGGCTCCTACCGGATAGACCTGATGGCAGACGGCGGCGTGGTTTGGCGTACCTTCGTGCGCGTCGTAGAGTGATGTTGTTTGCTATCTTTGTGTTGTGAAATGGCTCGACCGACTGGCGAATGCCGACGAAACGCCTCCACCTCCCATCGCCACCAGCTTTCGGCAGACGGGCACCCTTTCTCACTCCACCAGATTTTCCGGGGTGGTCTGCAGGTTTCACAAGAAGTAGTGGCTCTTCACCGGTGACCAGTTCTATCGAAACCGGGAGGACTCTCCCCGCAAGTGGGCTGCCCGCGAACGTTACGCCGGGCAGGACCTCAATTGTGGTCACTTCTTCGGTTGTTCAGTAAAGGGCTCTCGCGCAGAAGGCGCTGCTTACAAAATGGACGCCGCGCAGCACAGCCTTCTGGAACTGGAACCGGACCTGGAAAGCGCACTTGACCTGACCTGCGAAGAGAAATCGACTGGATTCTCAGCCAGGTTTTTAAAAACCCGGAAGTACCGGGCAACGCATACTTCCCCAGGCTCATTGAGCTCATTCACCACCAAGCCCGGCGGCGATCAGGCGAATGAATTTATCGGCCAAATCGCGGTGCGGGAGGGCTTCGACTCCTTTGCTATTCTTCGGCGCCCGAGCTCTGCGCGAATATGAGTCCGCCTGGACGATGATTCCGGACGATCCACCCATCTATATGACGGAGAGGATAGTTGTCCCCGACATGCGCGCCAAATCTGACCTGCAGAATCTGGCCGTTTTTCCGGCTCCAGCCTGACCGCCGCATTGCCAGGTACTTCATCGACGGGGGCGACTGGCAACCGGACCCTTTCACGCAGTGTCCGCCCGGGACCTCGACAAGCTCCCCGAATGCCCCGCTGAATGGCAACCTGCTCCGCGTTTTCACATCGGCGGCAAGATCCGGCTTGTTCCAACCGACCGGGGCGAAACGGTATGGTTCAACAACAAGTCCGGGGACCGCTAACCAAACGCTCCTGCCGGACGCCTTATCTGCTTGCGCCCAAACTGTCTTACCCTTGATGCCCGCCGCCAGGCATCCGATAAACTGATATTGAAGCGAGCACTTTGCCCCGCCGCAACCCTTCGCTGCACCCCGATGGCCCAATATGTGGATCGTTAAACTCGCGCTTCGTCGTCCTTATACTTTCGTCGTCATGGCGGTTCTGATCGCTGTTTTGGGCGGTCTGTCCATCGTCGCGATGCCGAAGGACATTTTTCCGTACATCGACATTCCCGTTGTCAGCGTCATCTGGAGCTACAACGGCATCTCTCCCGATGAGATGATGGGGCGCATCTCCACGGTCTTTGAACGCGCTCTCACCAGCAGTGTCAACGATATCGAACACATCGAATCGAACGCCTATAACGGTGTCTCCGTAGTCCGCGTCTATTTTCAGCCGAACGTCAAGATCGACCTGGCCATCACCCAGATTGTCTCCGTCACCCAGCCAGTCCAGCGCATCATGCCGCCGGGTATTTTCCCGCCGGGCGTGATCAAATATGACGCGTCCAGCGTCCCTATTCTGCAACTCAGCCTCAGTGGCAAGAACATCAGTGAGCAGGAGCTGTACGATTACGGCCAAAACGTAATCCGAACCCAGTTGGCGACCATTCAGGGTGCCACTATCCCTCCACCGCTTGGCGGCAAACAACGGCAAATGATGGTGGATATTGACCCGAACGCGCTGTTCTCACGCGGTCTGTCTGCCACTGACATTTCCACCGCGCTGAACCTGCAGAACCTCATCCTGCCCGCCGGAACCGCCAAAATGGGCGACCGCGAATACTACGTGCGTCTCAACTCCAGCCCAACCACTGTGCAGGGCATCAACGACCTGCCTGTAAAGGTGCTGAACGGCAACGTCATTTATATGCGGGATATCGCCCAGGTTCGCGACGGCTTCTCTGTGCAGGGCAATATTGTGCGCGTGAATGGCACCCGTTCCGCACTGATGACCGTCATCAAGAACGGTCAGGCATCCACGCTGGATATCGTCTCCGGCGTGCGGGATACGCTAAAGAAGATCCCGCTGCCGCCCGGTTTTACGGTCACGCCACTGTTCGATCAAAGCCTGTTCGTCAGCGCCGCCATTAATGGAGTGATACGGGAAGGCCTGGTCGCCGCGGCACTTACTGCCGTGATGATTCTGCTGTTCCTGGGCAGTTGGCGCAGCACCGTCATCGTCTGTACCTCCATCCCGCTCTCGATTCTTACCTCGTGCATTATCCTCTGGGCGATGGGCCACACGCTGAACGTGATGACCCTGGGAGGAATGGCGCTGGCCGTCGGCATTCTGGTGGATGATGCGACCGTTGAAATCGAAAATGTCCATCGAAACATGGGTATGGCGAAACCACTAACGCGCGCCATTCTGGATGGAGCTCAACAAATCGCGCTTCCGTCTTTCGTTTCCACGCTCGCCATCTGCATCGTCTTTTTCCCGGTCCTGCTACTGACCGGTCCGGCGCGGTTTCTTTTTACGCCCCTGGCGCTCGCCGTGGCCTTCGCCATGATGATGTCGTACTTCCTGACCCGTACGCTGGTGCCGACCATGGTGCACTACATGCTGCAGTCGGAAGTCGAAATTTACGCGCACGGCGAAGAGGGTTTGGCGCACGCTAAAGGCATAATATGGCAGACGCACCATGCCTTCAATATCCGTTTCGAGCGCATGCGGGCGAAGTACCACCGGGCGCTTGCCTGGTGTCTGCACCATCGCGTCCGCGTTTCCCTGGTCTATGGCCTCTTTGTGCTGGCCTCCCTCGGCCTGATCACGGTCGTCGGTTCGGACTTCTTTCCTTACGTCGATTCCGGCCAGCTCCGCCTGCACGTCCGCGCCCCGGAGGGCACGCGCATCGAAGAAACCGAACGCGTCTTCGGGGCAGTGGAAGAAACTGTTCGCCGCAATCTGGAGCATGGTGAACTGGTCGCCATCACCGACAATATCGGCCTTCCCAACGCGTCGTTCGCTCTCGCCTGGGGAGACGCCTCCACCATCAGTTCCGCCGATGGCGAAATCCTGATCTCCCTGAATCGGGATCACCACCGTCCCACCGAACTGGTGCAGCGAAAGCTCCGCGCGGCTCTCCGCAAACAGTTTCCTGATGAGACGTTCTTCTTTCAGGCCGCCAACATCACGAACCAGATCCTGAACTTCGGAATTCCGTCTCCCATTGATGTTCAAATCCAGTCCCGTGATGCCGTCGCCGGTTATAAGCTGGCCACCGAACTGCAGGCCAGGATCTCCGTTGTCCCTGGCGCCGTTGATGTTCGTGTCAACCAGCAGGTTAAAACCCCGCAGCTCGATCTCATCGTCGACCGCACCAAAGCGGATCAGGTCGGCCTCACCCAGCGTGATGTCGCCAACAGCATGCTGATCTCGCTCAGTTCCAGCGGACAGACAGCGCCGAACCAATGGCTGAATCCCGTCAACGGAGTGAATTACAGCATCGCCGTGCAAACGCCGCAGTTTAAGATCGATTCGCTGGACGCACTCAAACGCACCTCCGTCACCTCGCCCGGCGGCGGCAATCCACAGCTGTTGCAAAACCTGCTCAGCGGCGTCAAACGCAGCGTCACCAGTTCTCTGGTCAGCCACTACAACGTACAACCTGTTTTCGATGTCTACGCGAACACAGACCAGCGCGATCTCGGCGGCGTGGTGGGCGACATTCAAAATATCATGGATTCGACGAAACTGCCGAAAGGCGTCACACTCCTTCTGCGCGGCCAGGCCGAAACCATGAAGACTTCTTTCCGCCGGCTGGGTTTGGGTGCCATCTTCGCCATCCTGCTGGTGTATCTCCTCATGGTGGTCAACTTCCAGTCCTGGCTCGATCCGTTCATCATCCTGACGGCGTTGCCCGGTGCCTTCGCCGGCATCCTCTGGATGCTGTTCGCCACCCAGACCACGATCAATGTGCCTTCCCTGATGGGTGCCATCATGTCGATCGGCGTGGCTACCGCGAACAGCATTCTGCTGGTCACTTTCGCAAATGATGAACGCATGGCGGGTAAGGATCATATGGAGGCCGCGCTATCCGCCGGCTTCACCCGTCTTCGCCCTGTGCTGATGACAGCGCTCGCCATGGTCATCGGTATGTTGCCGATGTCACTTGGCCTGGGTGAGGGCGGGGAACAGAACGCGCCGCTCGGTCGGGCCGTCATCGGCGGCCTGATTCTGGCAACATTCAGCACCCTGTTTTTCGTGCCAATTGTCTACAGCTTCCTGCGCCGCAAGGCCCCCGTCAATCAGGATGAACAAATTGAACTGGAAGCGCATGAGGAACTGATCGCATAAACATGACTACGCCAGAAGCACAGCAAGCTCACCACATCTCGCCGTTCAAAGTATTCCTGGTCGTGCTACTCCTCGCTGCCATAGTGGGTGCGATTGCGCTCGCGGGATATCTGCCGCGCAGGGAACGGGAAGCGGCAGCGGCGGCAGCAGCGAAAGAAGAAAGGGTCACCCTTCCCCGCGTGGCGGTGGTAAAAGTCAAACGCGCTCCGCAGGACCTGGAAGTCTCTCTTCCCGGCACCATCTCGCCCCTCGTGGAAGCCTCGGTGTTCGCCCGCGCGGCAGGCTATGTAAAGAAACGCTACGTCGATATTGGCGACCGTGTGAAAGAAGGTCAGCTGGTCGCTGAAATCGAAGCGCCCGAACTCGATCAGCAGGTTGCCCAAGCCCGTGCCGCAGTCTCACAGGCCCAGCAGCAGGTAGGTCAGTCGCGTGCCTCGCTGCTCCAGGCCCAGTCCCAGCGCGACCTCGCCAGGGTCACCTCGGAACGCTTCACCAATCTGGTGGCGCACGGTGCTGTGGCCCGGCAGGATGCCGATACCCAACTGGCGAATTTCAAGACATCTGAAGCTTTGGTGGCCGCGCAGGATGCCAATGTGAATGCCGCGGGCGAAAGCGTCCGCCAGGCACAGGCGAATCTGCAGCGTATCCTGGCCATGCAGGATTACAAGAACGTCCGCGCGCCTTTTGCGGGTGTAGTAACGGTCCGCAACATTGAAGCCGGGGCGCTTGTCTCCGCGAATGGCGGCGCACAGGGCGGAACGGCCAACGGTGCCGAGATGTATCGCGTAGCCCAGGTTAGCACCGTCCGCATCCTGTCCGGCGTTCCCCAAACTAACGCTCCCGGGATCCGCATCGGCATGCCCACGGAGGTGACCGTCAATGAATTTCCCGGTCGCAGGTTTCAGGGTAAAGTGGTCCGTACCTCGAACTCCCTTGACCCTGCTTCCCGCACCCTGATGGTTGAGATTCATATCCCGAACACCGACGGAAAACTTCTGCCGGGCATGTATGCTGAAGTTCGCTTTCGGAACCATCGTGAGACGCCGCCGTTCCTGATTCCCGGCGATTCGCTGATTGCCACGAACTCAGGACCGCAGGTGGCAATATTGCTGGATACGGGGGAAGAAAACGGCGCGAGGAAGGTTCACCTGGTGCCGGTGCAACTGGGGCGTGATTATGGCGTACAAACGGAAGTAATTGCAGGGCTGGAGGGAACAGAAACGGTGGTCATGAATCCGAATGATGAAGTTCGCGAGGGTGCACTTGTAAGGACGGAAACCCCGAAGGCTGAAGCGGGAGCCCCTAAGAAATGAGGCAATACGTTTCTGTCGCCCTGTGCTGTCTGCTTATTTCGCCCCTCGGAGCCCAGACTCCCGGCGTCTCTTATGCCGTCGGACTGCGGGGCCCGTATGAGCCGCCCGTCGTCGCCGCCGCGGACTTTCACGATTCTCCCCGTATCAAAGACCTGATACGTTCCGGCAATATCTATCTCTCGCTGCAGGACGCCATCGCGCTGGCTCTCGAAAATAACCTGGATGTCCAGTTACTGCGATACGGCGTTGATATTGCGGAAACCGATACACTGCGTGCCCGTGGCGGCAATACGATTCGCGGTTTACAGCTGACAGCCATTGAGGCTCCCGCAGGCGTCAGCGGGCCAGGCGCTCCACTCATCAACTCCGCCGCGACCGGTTCCACACCGCAGGTCAATGGCTCCACTTCTTTTTCTGACGCCCAGTTTGTTCAGCGAGCCCAGGATAATCTGTCCATCACCGGGCAGATCCCGGCGTCCACCGGCCCCCTTTTACCGCAGTTTGATCCCGTCGTAACCGGCCAGTTCCTCGCGCAGCACCTGACCGTTCCGCAGACCAGCACACTGATCACAGGCACCGCTTCGTCGATTGCCAACACGGTCAGCGGCAATTTTGGATACTCACAGGGCTTCAATAGTGGCGCTCAGGTAGCCGCCACCTTCCAGAATCTGCGCACGCAGAACAATTCCTCGCGCAACCTCATCGATCCGTTCCTGAATTCCAGCCTCGGCGTCACCTTTACACAGCCGCTGCTGAGAGGTTTCGGCAAAGATCTGAATACCCGCTTTATTCGCATCGCGCAGAACAACGAAAAGGTTTCCGGGCATATTTTCCGCTACCAGGCCTCCATCACCGTGGCCGGCGTGATCCGGCTTTATACGGATCTGGTGAGCCTGAACGAAGACCTCCGTGTGAAGCGGGAAACTCTCGCGACGGCGCAGCGCCTGATGGATGACAACAAGAGCAAAGTTGATGAAGGCACGCTCGCGCCAATCGAAATGACCCGCGCGCAGGCACAGGTCGCGGCCGCGCGCCAGGATCAGATCAATGCAGATGGTTTCGTCCGGCAGCAGGAGTTGATTCTCAAGGACGTGATCACCAGAGATGTTGCTGCCGACCCGGTGGTCCATGCGGCCCGCATTATTCCAACTGACACGCTTGCCGCCCCCGATGTTCCGTCCGGGCCCGTAGAGGAACTTGTGAAAACGGCCTTCCAGTTCCGCCCTGACTTTCAGGCCGCGAAACTACAGCTCATCAATTCTGAAATCAGTCTAAAAGGGTCGCTGAACGGCATCCGGCCGCAGCTTGATCTGGTCGCCGGCGCGACCAACAACGGTCTTGCGGGCGCCCCCAATCCGGCTTTTGTCTCGTCGGTCATCACTTCCGGTGGACCCGGTTCTCTGCTGGGTTACGGCGGAGGCATTGGCTCTGCGTGGGAGCAAATTCTGAAGCGAAATTATCCTTCGTACTCGATCGGCGTGAATCTCACCCTGCCGGTGAGGAACCGTGGGGCACAGGCGGATGTCGCTCGCGATGAGATCCAGCTTCGCCAAACGCAGATTCGCCAAAAGCAGCTGGAAAACGAAATTCGTCTGGAGGTGGAAGACGCGCTGATCGCTCTGCAGCGCACGCGCGCCGCATGGGAAGCCGCTTCGGAAACCGCAAGGCTTCAGGCAAAGTCGCTCGAAATTGAGCAGGAACGCTTCAATAACGGCCTTTCCACCAACTTCCTCATCATCCAATACCAGAACTTTGTGGCGCAGTCCCGCTCTTCAGAAGTGGCTGCCCTTGGAGCCTACGTCAAGGCCCGCAGCCGGCTGGACAGCGTGACCGGCATTGTTCTTCGCGCCAATGGCGTCTCTGTGGAAGAAGCCATGAAAGGAAAGATTTCCCGGGTATCAGCGCCCGCGGTCAAGTAGCATTATGCTCAAAATCGGCAGTGTGAAGTGGCGCGGTAAGTGTTCCAAGCACACCATGTTCGATCCCTATTCCGACGGTGCCGGCGCCGTGCGGGGCAACTGCGACCGATGCAACGCACTGCTCGAAATCCATGACTGCCACCAGCGCATGCTCCGCCTCATGAGGACCTTTTCCCCGCCCGCCGTCAGGAAAAAGGCAGGCACCCCTTTCGACGATTTGCAGGAGAGTCTGTTCTGACTTGCAATAATAAAGCGGTGAAAGCTCGTGTCTACGTAACCTTCAAACCCTCAGTCCTCGATCCTCAGGGTCAGACTATTCGCGCCGCGCTCAACGGCCTCGGCCATCACGGCATAGAGGAAGTCCGGCAGGGTAAGTTTTTCGAAGTCATCATGCAGCCGGGCGTTGATCTGGACTCCATCGCGAGGGATGTACTGAGCAATCCCGTGATTGAAAATTACCGGATTGAGATGCTGGACTAACAAAATATGTGTGGAATCGTAGGCTACGTTGGCGCCCGGCGCGCCGTCCCGATCATCATTGACGGGCTGAAGAAGCTGGAATATCGCGGTTACGATTCGGCGGGCGTCGCTGTCTATTGCGATGACGAAACCCTCGGAATCCGTCGTGCTTCCGGCAAGCTCCGCAACCTGGAAGACGTGTTGCAGATGGATCCCGTCGATGGCCGCTACGGCATTGGCCACACTCGTTGGGCTACCCACGGGCGCCCCACCGAAGAAAACGCACACCCGCATCGTGATTGCAGCGGGGACATCGTGGTGGTGCACAACGGCATTGTTGAGAACTACCTGACCCTGAAGGAACAACTTCAGGACGAAGGGCATATCTTCAAGACCGAAACCGACACCGAAGTTATCGCCCACCTGATAGAAAAATACTTCGAGGGCAACCTGGAACAGGCCGTGCGTACCGCCGTCAAACAGATTCGGGGCGTGTTTGCATTGGCGGTTCTGAGCCGCAACGATCCACACAAAATTGTTGCTGCCCGTGAAGGTCCGCCGGTCGTGGTTGGCCTTGGGGATCACGAATACTTCGTGGCGTCCGATGTGCCGGCCATCCTGAGCCACACCCGCGATATGTTCTTTCTCGCCGACGGTGACATGGCCATCCTCACGCCGGACGGCGTGCAACTCTGCGACTTCAACGGTACCCCGGTGAACCGCCAGGTGCAACACGTTCTCTGGGATCCCATCATGGCGGAGAAGGGCGGCTACAAGCACTTCATGCTCAAGGAAATTTTTGAGCAGCCGCGCGCCGTGCGGGACACCACTCTGGGCCGCGTCGGGCAGGAAACAGGCAAGATTTTCCTCGACGAGATGGATATCACACCCGCCGAGTTCAAGGCTTTCAAACAGGTGAAGATCATCGCGTGCGGCACCAGCTGGCATGCGGCGCTCGCCGGTAAGTTCATGATCGAGAAGCTGGCCCGAATTCCTGTCGAAGTCGATTACGGCAGTGAATTCCGCTATCGTGATCCGATCATCTCTTCGGAGGTTCTGACCGTCGTAATTTCTCAGTCCGGTGAAACAGCTGATACGCTGGCCGCCCAGCGCGAAGCGAAGAGCAAGGGTTCCAAGACCCTCGCGATCTGCAACGTGGTCGGGTCCATGATCACCCGCGAGGCTTCCGGAACCATCTACTCCCACGCCGGGCCTGAGATCGGTGTGGCCTCCACCAAGGCCTTCACCTGCCAGTTGACCGCGCTGGCGATCCTGGCTTCTTACCTCGGCCAGATGCGCGGCGTGATGGATGAAAAGATGTCGCACGCCTTTGTCCACGAGCTGCTGCTGATACCGGGCAAAATTGAGACGATCCTTTCGCACGACAGTGTCTACGAGGAACTGGCCCGCAAACTCTTCAAGGCAACTGATTTCCTGTATCTCGGTCGCGGCGTCCACTTCCCCATCGCGCTCGAAGGCGCGCTGAAGCTCAAGGAAATCTCGTATATCCACGCGGAAGGCTACCCGGCCGGTGAGATGAAGCACGGGCCGAATGCGCTCATTGATGAGAGTCTGCCGGTGGTGGTCCTCGCGACCCATGACAAGACCAGTGCCGCCAGTACCGTCCTCTATGAGAAAACGCTTTCCAACATTCAGGAAGTGAAGGCTCGCGAAGGCCGCGTGATCGCCATTGTTACCGAGGGCGATACCGAAGTTCGCAAGGTGGCGGACAGTGTGATCGAGATTCCGGCAGCGCCTGATCTCTTGACGCCGATCCTCGAAATCGTTCCGCTCCAGTTGCTGGCGTATCACATTGCCGTTCGTCGTGGCTGCGATGTGGATCAGCCGAGGAATCTGGCCAAGAGCGTAACCGTCGAGTAAAGAGCCAGGCAGATGAAGCAGGCGCACGGCGAAGTGATGGCGGGGACCCGTGGCAAAGGGCTCTACGAGATCACCCACGTCGTCCGCCAGTGGGTCGCGAAGCAGGCGATAGCTGATGGACTCCTCACGGTCTTCCTGCAACACACCTCGGCGTCTCTGACCATTCAGGAGAACGCCGACCCGGACGTCCGCCGCGACATGCTGGAGTTCTATGAGCGACTGGTTCCGGAGGACACGCCCTGGTTCCGTCACACAATGGAAGGCCCCGACGACATGCCGTCCCACATCCGGGCTTCGCTGACCTCTGCGTCGCTTTCCATCCCCGTCAGGGCCGGATCGCCCGCCTTAGGAACCTGGCAGGGAATCTACGTCTTCGAACATCGCACCGCGCCGGAGCGTCGGCACGTTTTGCTGCACCTGATTGGTGAGTAGTTTGCCGCGGTGACGCAATCGATCTCCGTGCGAAGTCTGAATGTGAGGGCAAGATGATTGTACCGACGGGGCTGATGAAGCAACCTCAGATTAACGCCGCCGTCACACCCCCCACCGAGTTTTTCAACGCAGGTGCTCCTTTCGCCGGACTGCCTTTGAAAGACGTCGCCCACTCGTTCGATATTCTTCAACAGCAGCGTCACACTGCAGGCTATGACAACGGTGCTGTCTGGTCGCGCACCAACGCCATAGCGCAGATCGATATTGCCGCCGCAGCTTTCAAAGAATGGCGTGCGATTCGTGATACCGACGAAGCGCAGGATTATCTACCGGCCTTGTTCCTTCCAAAAGTCCAGTGCCCTGACGTTTCCTGCGCCGCACAGTTTGGCCGCAACGGCGCGCATTTTCGCAACGTACTATGTATGTAGATGCGCAAACTAATCCTGACTTCGATCTTGTGTGTTGCCGCGGCCAGTGCACAGTCCCTCTCCATTGGGGTCATCGGCGGCGCGCCGTTCACCGACGTCGTGAAGAACGGCAACGTCCAAAACAGCCAGGCAATTACCACCAGTTCAAACTTCACCATCGGGCCATCCTTGCGCATAGGCCTGCCCGCCCACCTTCGCCTCGAAGTGGATGCGCTCTACCGCCCCTATGGCGTTTCCATTGGCTCCGGCTTTGCAAAAGCACCTGCGGACATCACGGCCCGGCAATGGCGATTTCCCGTGCTGCTCCAGTACACCTTCGGTACGCCGATCGTGAAACCTTTCGTGGAAGGCGGTCTTTCCTTCAATCACCTTGCTGCGCTCAGCGCCGCCGCGAAGAGCATCCCCTCCGGTCCCGGGCAACTTCTGCACCAATCTGACGCCGGTGTGGTTGTTGGTGCCGGTGTCGATGTCAAAATTCCCTTCTTCCGCATCAGCGGTGAGCTTCGCTACACTCGCCAAACCGTCTCCAATTTCGCCAACTTTTCGAATTTGAACCAGGCTGAAGTGCTTTTCGGCATTCACTTCTAGTCCACCCGCCCGCTTTCTTCGCCTTTCTTCGCCCCACCTTCGCCATACCTTCGCCATCAAAACCACTAATAGTGGTGTTGCGTCCTGCCGTGCGCATCGGTTGTGCACACGTAACCCACACGATTTCCACAACTTGGCGCAAATATCCTCTTGCAACCCGATTCGGGTCGTGCCACAATCTGTTGTGTAGACCGAAGTGGATAGGTTTTGGTTAAGTTGTGGAGCAAATTTCCCAAATACCGCCGACCGTACTGCCAATCCGGCAGCCGAATGGCTCGTGGCCGGCGAAGCTCGACGACAAAGGCAGGCTGAAGGTCTCGGCAAAGCTCCAGGCGTTCCTGGAAGCCTTTGCTGAAAAGACGTTTTTTTGCACCACGCTCGACGGAGTCACAGCCCAAATATACCCGATTCCGGTCTGGGAAAAGTACGCTGAGTTCCTTGACAGCTACGATGAGGACCCGGTCGCGGTGCGGCGGGTCATGAATCGGGCACAGGCTCTGGGAGCTGAGGCCGATTTGGATGGGCAGGGAAGAATCACCCTCCCGGCGGATTTGCGGCGCAAGTTGAACCTGGAAGATCAGGAACTTCGGTTGTTTATGTATCGCGGTGCGGTGCAGATTCAGTCGAAGGCCGTGTTCGAAGCTTCGGATATGGATGCGGCGAACGATACTGACTCGTTGCCGAAGCTGGAACGGGCGGGTTTGGGAAAGGGGATCCGGTAGCAATGACTTATGGCCAGAATCTACCCCACTCAACATCACCCCGTCATGCTGGCGGAGACGCTGGAGTATCTGGCGATCAAGCCGGACGGGACATATCTGGACTGCACAGCGGGCCTGGGTGGTCACACCACGGCGATCGCGGAACAGTTGACGGCGGGCGGGCGTTTGATCTCGAACGATCGGGATCCGCAGTCGCTCGAAATGGCCATGCGGAACTCCGCGGAGTTTTCGGAGCGGATCGAGTTCCAGCATGCGGAGTTTTCGGAATTGCAGTTGACCGGCCTCGACGGGCTGGTTGCGGATCTTGGTGTCAGCCGGTTTCAGCTGACCGATCCGCTCAGGGGATTTTCGTTTCAGTCAGATGGACCGTTGGACATGCGCATGGATCAAACGCGTGGCATGACGGCGGCCGATCTGGTGAATCAAAGTGCAGAAAAAGAACTAGCCGATTGGATCTACCAATACGGCGAAGAAAGGAGAGCGCGGAAGATAGCCAGAGCACTTGTGCGGGCACGGCCTGTTCGGAGCACACTACACCTGGCGGGTGTAGTGGAACAGGCCGTACCTCGTACAGGACCTATTCATCCCGCTACTCGTACCTTTCAGGCACTCAGGATTTTGGTCAACGGGGAAATGAACGAGCTGGACGCTCTGCTGAAAGCGGCGCCGCGTATGGTGCGCCCCGGTGGACGCGTTGTGATTATCTCGTTTCACTCGCTGGAAGACCGTAAGGTTAAGGATAATTTTCGGGAACTGGCATTGCTTGGCGAAGCGTTGATTTTGACGAAGAAGCCGGTGGGGCCAGGAGCGCAGGAAATCCGGGAGAATCCACCCAGCCGAAGCGCCAAACTTCGCGCGATGGAAATTATCGGGATTTGAGCAATAAAAGACGGCAGCAAAAGGACACGACAAGTCATGGCAACCCTGGCAACATTTTTCAAGCCCACATCTTTCAAGCGATGCGACGCGATTGCCGCCGGTGCGGAACGCGACGCGGTCGTTCGGGCACAGTCCGACCCTTTCCGGCTCCGGGCGCTGCCGAATGACGAAATTTTCTTCTACGCCAAACGCATCGACAACTCCCGTGTGGTTCGCCAGCAGGACCCGTCGGCGCGTGGTGAATGCTGGTCCGCTGTTGGCGCGGCCGCAGTCGTGCTGATGCTGGGTGCGAGTGTGATCGCTCCCCATGTGGGGTCCGTTTTAGCGGGATACAAGCTGGAAGCCCTGAAGCAGGAGCACCAGACGCTGCTCGATCAGAGCCGCGAACTGGCCGTGCGCGAAGCCACTCTGCTCAGCCCGAACCGCCTGCACGAACTGGCAAAAGCGCAGAACCTGACCAGCCCGGCAGCTGACCAGATCATTCATCTTGAAAATCAGGTGCGTGAAGGCAGCTTCGCCAGTGCGCGCGCTCCCCTGTCGTCTGCAGAAGCGGGCCGCTGAGAAGCCGGCAAGAGTATCCAAGGAGTATCCGGTGGAAATCCCTCGTCGGTCGAACTCGATGGCCGCAGCCAACCGCCTGACCGTGGTGGCTGCGGTCTTATTACTTTGGGGCCTGCGTATTTTTGTGGCCCTGGTTTCCATTCAGGTTTCGCAGCACGCAAAATACAAGGCGATCGCGCGCGCCCAGCAGGAGCACGAATTCGACATTCCCGCCCCCCGGGGCACAATCTTCGACCGCAACGGGCAGCCACTCGCAATCAGCATGCCCGCCGACTCAGTCTCGGTCAACCCCCAACAAATCTCAGATCCAAAGCTTGCCACGGAATTACTGGGGAATATTCTTCATCTCGACAAGCAGGTCCTCTTCAGCCGCCTGACCTGGGCGCGTGACAACCACCGCGGTTTTATGTGGGTGAAGCGCAAGATGGATTCCTTCGAGACAGAACGTCTGAAGGCACTGAATCTGGAATGGGCCACCGTCAAGACCGAAAGCCAACGGCAGTATCCGAAGGGCCAGACGGCTGCACACGTGGTGGGAACCGTATTCCATCAGGAAGACGGAGCTGCCGGTATCGAGAAGTCGCTCGACGTTTCCCTGAAGGGGAAGGCCGGGGCCGAGCGAATGGTGATGGATGTAAAACGCCGCGGTATCGACTCTCATGTGGACTCGGTCGCTCAGGCCGGCACGCCGATTACTCTCACCATCGACGAGCGGCTGCAATACGTCACCGAGCGCGAACTGAAGGCAGGTGTGGAGGCGAAACATGCCCGCTATGGAACCGCCATCGTGATGGATCCTAATACCGGTGAAATTCTGGCGCTGGCGAACTATCCGACCTACGATCCAAACAAGCCGCCGCAGCCAGGCGAGACAGCGATGTCGCGCTTTGATCTCGGTGTTTCGGTGCCCTTTGAGCCGGGGTCGATCTTCAAAGTTGTCACTCTGTCTGCCGCGCTCGAAACCACCAACCTGACGCCGGAATCGATGATTCCAACCGGCGGCGGAACGCTGGTGCTCCCTGGCCGTGTGATCCACGAATCGCACCACGGTTTCGGCACCATCACCATGCAGCAGGTTTTGGAGCAGTCGTCGAACATCGGGGCCATCCTGATCGGCCAGCGCGTTGGCCGGGAAAAGATGTATGAGTATGCGCGGCGCTTCGGATTCGGTCAGAAGACCGGCCTGCCTCTGCCTGCAGAATCCACCGGAATGCTGCGGCCCGTCAGCAAGTGGGGAACAACTTCGCTTGCCTCCATCTCGATGGGCCATGAGGTGAGCACAACCTCAGCGCAGCTCGCCCGCCTGTGTTCCATCATCGCGAACGGCGGCATGCTGGTGAAACCGAAGATCGTGTTGAAGCGTGGCGATAAGATCGAACCGACCGAAGCCGCTGTTCGGGTACTCAGGCCGGACACCGTCATGAAGATGCGCATGATGATGGAAGGCGTGGTTCTGCGCGGTACCGCCAGGAGCACGGCGCGCCTGGACGGTTACACATCCGCAGGTAAGACCGGCACCGCGCAGATCTTCGAAAACGGTCACTACACACATCTTTATAACGCTTCCTTCATGGGGTTCACGCCGGTCATCAACCCTCAGTTGGTGATTGTCGTGACCATCAACGGAACCAATGGCGACGGCGGCATGGGCGCGGCCGCGGCGGCACCGGTTTTCAAAAACATCGCAACGGAAGCGCTTCGGATGATGGACGTTCCGAAAGATATTCCGGACAGCATCGCGGTTGTGGCAAGGCCGAAGAATCAAGACAAAGCCGTCGAAGATATTTCGATTGCCGGCCTGGGCAGTGGCAGCATCATGGCGGAAGACCAGACCGTGAAGGAACTGCTGGCGGACGAAGCAAAGCTTGCTCAGCTGATTGCTGCGGACTCAGCCGAATCCATCCCGTCCGCCCCCGGCCTGCTGCCGCAACTCGTACTTGCCGCCCCTGCGCCGAAGCCTTCCGCTCCGCACGGTTCCACAGTCCCGGACTTCCGTGGTAAGTCCATGCGTTCGGTGGTGGAAGAAGCCTCCGCCGAAGGTATTGAAGTGATGATCGAGGGCAGTGGTGTGGCGCGTGCCCAAGTCCCGCAGCCTGGTAAGCCTTTGCGCCGCGGAGAAAGAATTCGCATCGTTTTTACGCGCTGATCTTTTTTACTGAAATATGACACTGAGCGAGGTATTGGCGGGAACACCGGTCTTGTCGGAGGTACCGCCCGCCCTTGCCCTGAAAGACGTTTCAAGCCTCGAATACGACTCGCGTAAAGCCCGCCCCGGCTGTCTGTTCTTTGCTTTCCCCGGAGCCAAAGTCGATGGCCGTGCGTTTGCCTCGCAGGCGATGGAGAAGGGTGCCTTCGCAGTGGTCAGCGAATTGGCCGCGCCGGAAGGTTTTGCGGGTCCGTGGATTCAGGTGGAACACGGTCGGCGAACTCTCTCGCTGGCGGCCCGCCGCTTCTACGGCTTCCTCGATCAGCGCATCAGCCTGACGGGTAATACCGGAACCAAAGGAAAGACCACAACCGGGTACATGATCGATTCCATTCTGCAGGCAGCGGGCAAGACAACGGCGCTCATCGGAACCATTGAATATCGTCTGGCCGGCAAGATCCTGCCCGCCGTGAACACAACGCCTGAGTCGCTTGACCTGCACCGCCTTCTCGCCGAACTGGACACTGTTGGAGGAACGCACGCCACCATGGAAGTCTCATCGCATGCACTCGCTCTCGCGCGTGTCTACGGCCTTGAGTTTCATACCGCAGTGTTTACCAATCTGACGCGCGACCATCTCGATTTTCACCATACGATGGAAGAGTACTTCGCCGCCAAGCAGTTGCTGTTCACCGGCTCCGGCGGGCCGCCGCCGCGTTACTCCGTGATCAATCGCGATGATGAATGGGGTCGCAAACTGCCCGGCGCAAGTGGCTCCCAGGTGCTCTGGTACGGGCTGGGAAACGATGCGATGGTGCGCGCGCGCCAGGTGCAGTCAGGCCTGACCGGGTTGACGTTCGAAGTCGTTTTCGACAAGCTGCGCTTTGAGGTGCACTCGCCGCTGATCGGGAAGATCAACGTGTACAACATCCTGGCGGCATGCTGCGCCGGCATGACTTATCAGTTGCCTCCGGAAGTGATCGCCCAGGGCATCGCCAATTGCACCGGCGTGCCGGGCAGGTTCGAACGTGTGGATGAAGGCCAGCCCTTCGGTGTAGTGGTGGATTACTCGCACACGGATGACGCCCTGCGCAATGCCATTGGTGTGGCGCGAACCTTGAATCCGAAGCGTGTCATTACCGTGTTCGGTTGCGGTGGTGACCGCGACCGCGCCAAGCGGCCCATCATGGGGCAGGTGGCGGCATCGTTGAGCGATCTGGTGATCGTGACCAGCGATAACCCGCGTTCCGAAGACCCTCTCCAGGTCATCAACGATGTGATGGTCGGTGTGCGGCGCGCCGATACCCGCGTCATCGTGGAGCCGGACCGCGCCATTGCCATTCGCAAGGCAGTCGATGAGGCCCGCTCCGGCGATTTCATTCTGCTGGCCGGCAAAGGTCATGAGACGTACCAGATTTTCAAAGACCGCACCATTCATTTCGATGATCGCGAAGTAGCGCGGGAAGTACTGCAGTCCTTCGGGTTCCGGAGGAAGGCATGACTCTCTCCATCGCCGGAATTGCGGATGCACTGGGAGTCGCCTTGCCAGGCATCGCAGGCAGCGTCTCCGGGTGGAGCATCGATTCCCGAAGCGTGAACCCCGGCGATTGTTTCTTTGCTCTGCGGGGACCCCATAATGACGGCCACGACCACGTAGCGCAGGTCTTTGAACGCGGCGCTTCGGTGGCTGTCGTGGAGCATCGTTGCGATGCAGCGGGTCTTCAGTTGGTGGTGCCTGATACGACGCGCGCGCTGGAGCAATTGGGTTCGGTTATTCGAAAGCGCATGGTCGACATCACGGTAGTGGGCGTGACAGGAAGTGCCGGAAAGACGACGACGAAAGACACCATCGCGGCATTGGCTGCCACGAAATTTCGTACCGGCAAAACGGTGGGGAATTTCAATAACCATCTGGGTCTGCCGCTTTCGATTCTGCGGTTGCCGGAAGACTGCAAGGTCGCGGTTCTTGAGATGGGCATGAACCATGCTGGTGAAATCCGTTCACTGGCAAAGCTCGCCAGGCCCGCGGTTGGTGTAGTCACCAATGTGGGCTGGGCGCACACGGAGAACTTTCCCGATGGAATCGACGGTGTCGCGCTGGCGAAACGAGAACTGATTGAAGAGCTTCCGCCGACCGGTGTTGCTGTTCTGAACGCCGACGATCCGCGCGTTCGTGAGTTTGCGACAGTTCATCCGGGGCGTTCCATTCTGTTTGGTTTCGCGCCAGACGCTGAAGTCCGGGCAGAAAATGTGGAACTGCTTCCCTGTGGCGTGCGCTTTCGGGCTCTCGGCGTGGACTTTGCATCGCCCATTGCAGGAAGGCATGCAGTGAGCAACGTGCTCGCCGGCATCGCAACCGCACGCGCCCTCGGGATTGAGCCGGAACGTCTGCGGTCGGCTGTTGCCGCCCTCTCCCCGGGCAAGATGCGAGGCGAGCGTTTCGAACTCGCCGGCGTGACAATTATCAACGATAGCTACAACGCGAACCCGGAGGCAGTCCGTTCGATGATCGAACTGCTTCATGGTGTTCCCGCCCAGCGGCGGATCGCCGTTCTGGGTGAAATGCTCGAGCTTGGCCACGAGGCCGAGACCCTGCACCGCCGTATTGGAAAATTCACGGTGGAGCAGGGTATTCATGCCGTTATTGGCATACGCGGCGCTGCCCGGTTCCTGGTTGATGAAGCCAGGAAATCCGGGATGTCGGACAGCGCCGCGTTCTTTTTCGATTCTTCTGAAGAAGCCGGCGAATTTCTGAAAGGTTTTCTTCATTCGGGTGATGCTGTGTTGTTTAAGGGTTCGCGCGGCGTGCAGGTGGAAAAAGCTTTAAATCGTGTAACCGGCGATGGCGTAACCGGCGAAGCAAGGAAATAAGAATGCTCTACTGGCTTTTATACGAACAGCTCTACCCGACCGTCAAAGTCTTCAATGTCTTTCGTTACGTAACCCTGCGCGCCATGTTCGCGAGTCTCACATCGCTGTTCCTGTGCGTGTTGCTGGGGCCCTGGTTCATCGGCAAGCTTCGTGAGTTTCAAATCGGCCAGCACATCCGCGAGGACGGGCCTCAGTCGCACCAGAAAAAAGCAGGCACTCCCACCATGGGCGGCTTGCTGATTGTGACCAGTATTCTGACTTCCACTCTGCTCTGGGCAGATCTTCGGCATATGTACGTATGGATTGCGATCTTCGCGCTGAGTGCGTTCGGTGTCATCGGCTTCATTGATGACTATGCGAAGGTTGCGAAAAAGCAAAATCTGGGTCTGACGGCGCGCCAGAAGATCGGCATGCAGCTGTTAGTTGCCGCGGTCATTACTGTTGTGCTGGGCTTCATGCAGTCTTACAACGCTTATTCCACCACGCTGAATGTGCCTTTCTTTAAACAGTGGCAGCCGGACCTTTTGATTCATTCGTTCCTCGGCAGCCCCTACACTTATGCCCTGGCATTTCTGCCATTCTACATATTCTTTGTGCTGGTCGTGGTGGGTTCCAGCAATGCTGTGAACGTCACCGATGGGCTGGACGGTCTGGCAATCGGTCTTATGGTAATTTCGGCAGGCGCACTTACCGTACTGGCCTATACAAGTGGTAACCGCGAACTGGCGAATTATTTACTGCTCGCGCGCAATCCCCGCACCGCTGAGCTGACGATTTTCTGTGCATCAATGACGGGCGCCAGCCTGGGCTTTCTGTGGTGGAACTCCCACCCGGCCGACATTTTCATGGGCGATGTGGGCTCCCTTTCGCTGGGTGGCGCCATCGGTGTGGTCGCGGTTCTGATTAAACAGGAAATCCTGTTGATCTTTATTGCCGGAATGTTCGTGATTGAGGCCGTCAGTGTCATTCTTCAGGTGGGCAGCTATAAGCTCCGCAAGAAGCGCATCTTCAGAATGGCTCCGATTCACCATCACTTTGAAGCCCTCGGCTGGAAGGAATCGAAAATCATTGCGCGGTTCTGGATTATCGGTCTGGTGTTGGCACTGTTCGCGCTGACTACGTTGAAGCTGCGATGATGCTGCGAAACACAAACTCGCTGGTGGTTGGGATGGAGAAATCCGGTCGCGCCGCGGCTGCGTTTCTTCGCACGCACGAATCGGTCGTCACCTGCACTGACATCAAGCCGCAGGACTTGCCCGGCTTTCAGATCCAGACGAATGAGTTGTTTGAAGAAGCCTGGGATCTGATTGTCCTCTCGCCAGGCGTGCCGACGGACCTGCCTGCCCTCAGTCGCGCGCGTGAACGTGGCGTCGATGTGATCGGCGAAAGTGAACTTGCCGCTCCGTTTCTGAAAGGTAAGACCATCGGGATTACCGGATCCAATGGGAAGACCACCACAACCTCGCTGGTTGGTCACATTCTGCAGAGCGCGGGCGTTCCTGCGCAGGTGGGCGGGAACATCGGAACGCCGGTCATCGCTATGACTCAGACGTCGCACGACGGTCAGTGGAATGTACTGGAACTATCGAGCTTCCAGCTGGAGACCATCCACACCTTTCGCGCACATGTTGGAGTCTGTCTCAACGTCACACAGAATCATCTCGACCGGCACCATACTTTTGAGGCGTATGCATCGGCGAAAGGGAATCTATTCCGCACGCAGCAGGCAGGTGACTATGCAGTTCTGAATGGCGATGACGCAACCTGCCGTTCATTCGCTGAACTGACTTCCGCAAAGCCTGTATGGTTTGGTGCCAAAGATATTCGCGACGGCCAGATTTTAGTGAACGACGAACTCCTCATGCCCCTCCACGACATTCCGATCCCCGGAATGCACAACGCGGAGAACGTGATGGCGGCAGCCGCAGTCGCCAGGATTGCCGGGGTTACGCTGCCTGACATCGCCGCCGCCGTAAAAACATTCAAAGCCGTGGAACACAGGCTGGAGTTTGTCGCCGAAATCAACGGTGTGCGCTTTTACAACGATTCCAAGGCCACCAGCGTCGACGCCACAATTAAAGCTCTCGATTCCTTCGAAGGCAACCTTTGGGTGATCCTGGGTGGCAAAGATAAAGGCAGCGATTACACGCAGCTCCGCGAACGTTTGCGCACCAAGGCGCGTGCCGCACTGCTGATCGGTTCGGCAGCAGGCAAGATCGCGAATGACATTGACGGCGCAACCACATTGATCCAGGCAGGCAGCATCCAACATGCTGTAGCAACAGCATGGAAGGGCGCAGTAGCCGGGGACACGGTTCTGCTGGCACCGGCTTGCTCCAGCTTCGATCAGTTTCGCAGTTACGAACATCGCGGGCAGGTCTTTAAAGAATTGGTGAGTGGGTTAAAACATGGCGCAGAAGCTTAAGACAGACTGGGTTTTATTCACGACGGTGGTCATGATGGTGCTCTTCGGCTCCGTCATGGTCTACAGCGCGTCATCGGTGGTCGCGGATATGCGGCAAGGGGCGAGCTACTACTATGCAGTGCGCCAGTTGATCTGGATTGTGATTGCCATACCGCTGATGATGTTCTTCAAGCGGCTGCACTACCGAAACCTCCAGTCGCCCGCCGTGGCATTCACGCTGATTGGCGTGGTGATGATGCTGCTGGTAGCCGCTTATGTGATGGACCCGCGGCAACACCGCTGGATCCGCTTTCCGATATTTGGCGGGTTGCAACCGGCGGAACTTGCCAAGCCGGCCATCGTGGTGTTTCTTGCCTATTTCATTGCGTTGCGGTCGCGCGCCATTAATAGCCGCTTCACGCTGTTTCCGGCGATTCTCGCCCTGGGCTTCATCACCGCCGCAGTTGTGGTGGCTGATCTGGGAACGCCCATCGTGTTAGTCTCCACGGCTGCTGTGATGTTCTGCGTCGCGGGCCTCGAAAGTCGCTATATCGTGCTGGCCGCCATTGTCGGCGTGCTGGCCTGCTGTGTCGCCGTGGCAGCGAAGCCTTACCGCCTGGCCCGCGTGGTGAGTTTTGCAGATCCAAACTT
>JBBQDH010000039.1:0-31186 GCA_038319515.1 Bryobacterales bacterium | reverse complement strand
GGGCGAAGGGGGAGAAGAATCGCCCCTCCACGGCAGCCGCGTAGGGCACTCGGGCGAGTCCCAGAAGGCCGGAAATGAGCGCCGCCAGCGTGGTCCACAGCACCAGCACCGTGGCCACCTGCGCGGCGCGAACCCCGTACAGGCGTTGTATGAAATCGGAGACGATGGAGGTGGATTTGATCGCTTCGCGCCACGGCACAACTCCGATGATCCCGACGTTCATAGTCAGGTAGAGCAGTGCCACCGCGATGACGGACCAGATAATCGCTTGGGGAATGACGCGTTCCGGGCGGCGGATCTCGCCGGCGAAAAAGCAGACGTTGTTATACCCGCCGTAGTCGTACATGGCGATCAGCGTGGCCCCGCCCAGGCCCCAGAAGAAGCTCTTCGAAGGCGTGAATGCGTCCGGGGGAAAATCGAGCAGCTTGTGGGTATCCAGATTCATGACGCCCGCCACAGTGATCCAGCCGACCGTCGCCAGCACCAGCAGCCACATGATGATGGAAATGCGGCCCACAGTGCGGATGTCGCGGTAGAGCAAGGCCGTGACAACCAGGCAAACCAGCATCGCCAGCGCCGTTTCCTGCCACGGCGTCATGGCCCAGAGGAATTTCGCGTACTGGGAGAAGCCCACGGCACCGGAGGCCATGTTGATGGGCCCCAGGAAGATGGTCTGCCAGATAAAGAGAAAGCTCATCAGCCGGCCCAGGCGCCTTGGCCCGTAGGCTTCCGACAGGTAGATCAGCGGGCCGCCCGTGCCGGGCATCGCAGCCCCCAGTTCCGCCCACACCATACCGTCGCAAAGGGCTACCAGTGCGCCCAGCAGCCACCCCAGCATCGCCTGCGGGCCTGCCATCTTTGCCAGCAGAATAGGGATGGTGACAAACGGCCCCACGCCAATCATTCCCATCATGTTGGTGGCGATCGCGGCGGGCAGACCAATGCCGCGTATGAGGGTGGGAGATTCGCGATCCGGCAAGGCCAAATGTTAGCATACAAATGCTTTGAGGCGATTTCTGTGCCGTATCTCAACCGCGGGACTGCTGCTGGGTGGCTTTGCGCTCGCGCAGTCGAATCTGGACCGCGCGGTGACGGCTGCACGGGAAAAGCGGTACACCGACGCGCAGCGATTACTGCAGGACGCGCCGGAGCCGTCCGGCCAGGTGCCGCGCATTGCTTTTCACCGGCTGAAGGCGGCGGTGGCATCGGGCGTTGGACGTAATTCTGACGCGGCGGGGGAAATGCGGGAAGCTTTGCAGCTGTCGCCAGGAGATGCAGGGCTTCAGTTGGGTGCCGCCATGGCGGAACTGCAGGCGGGCGAACTGGATGCCGCTCTTCATCACGCGCAGCAGGGGGGCGATTCTCCAATGGCGAAGGGCATTCTGGACCAGGCGTATAGCGCGGTGGCTGTTGATTTGATCGCCCATCGAAAGTTCCGCACTGCGATTGACCTGCTCCAGGCAGCCATTCCGGTGCTGCCCGAGTCCGCCCGAATCCGGACGATTCTCGGTATCGCCCAATACTCGAATGCCGACACTGAGGACGCAGTCAGCACGCTCACAGCCGCCATCAATCTCGATCCGAAAGAGGAAGCGGCCTATCTTGCTCTTGCCCAAATTGTGCTCCGCTATGCTGCGGCTCCTGGTGAGGCGGTTCGGACGCAGTTGTGCCGCTGGAACAAGACCGTCTGCAGCGCCCTGGATCTTCGGGTTGCGCGGGAGCGCGACGACGCGGTGCTGCTGGAGCGTGCCATGGACGACCTGAGTCGCGCTGCTCAAAGCGATCCGATGGCCCGCTGCGAACTCGCCCGCGCCTGGGAGTGGCGCGACCACCTTCCGGAAGCGAGAACCGAAATGGAAGCCTGTGTGCAGTTCGACCCGTCTCCGCAGAATCACTATCGGCTTGGGCTCATCTATCGCCGTATGGGGTTGGCCACGCTCGCCACGCAGCAAATGGAGATCCGGAACCGGCTGCTGAAAAACGATTCGGAAGAAGCTGTCTCCGGGCTGAACAGCCTACGGGCTTTGCCGCAAGGCGCCCCGTTACGGTTGCGTTAAATCCGTCCGGCATGCTATAACTTCCGACATAACTCGCCGCTCAGTCCGCTGCTAAAATGAGGGGTTTTCCAAACCAATGAAATATTTCATAAGCGTGCTTTCCGCCCTTGGGAGCGGTATTCGTTTTGCTGCCGCAGGTGCTCTGCTGGCTGGTTTCGCCTTTGCCCAGATTGACACAGGCTCCATTGTAGGCACGGTTCGCGATCCCTCGGGCGCCGCCATACCGAAGACAACCATCACGGCCAAAAATAAGGCCACGAATGAGACTCTCAGTACGGTTTCGAACGGTTCCGGCCAGTACCAGATCAGCGCTATCAGGGTCGGCGTCTACACGGTTCGCGCTTCGGCTCAGGGCTTCAGCGCGCAGGTTGTGAACGAGGTTCAGATCGACGTGCAGAGCCGACCTTCCATTGATTTCGATCTCAAGGTGGGCGACGTCACCCAGACCATGGAAGTGACATCCACCACGCCGCTGCTGAACACGCAGGGAGCTGACGTGGGCGGCGTGGTTCAGGAACAGCAGATCCGCGACCTGCCGCTGAACGGTCGGCGTTACGCGGACCTCGCGCTGCTGGAGCCGGGTATCCAGAAGTCTCCCTCCGTCGCGAATGCTGCCGCCGATCGGTTCAGCTCAAATGGCAACCTCGAAACCCAGAACTACTTCTCACTCGACGGGATCGAAAACAATTCGGGATCAACGAACCTGCAGGAAGGTTCCGTGCAGGTTGTACAGCCGCCGCCGGATGCACTTTCGGAATTCCGTGTTCAGACGCGCACCTACTCCTCTGAGTTCGGCACATCAGCCGGTGCTGTCATTAATGCATCAATTAAAAGTGGCAGTGACTCCATTCATGGCGACGTGTGGGAGTTCCTGCGCAACAACGCGCTCGATGGCAATACCTTCTTCAACAATGCCGGCGGCGTGAAGCGCGGCCACTTTGTGCAAAACCAGTTCGGCGGAACGTTCGGCGGCCCGGTCATCAGGCACAAGACCTTCTTCTTTGGCGATATTCAGGATCTGAAGAGCCGCAAGGCGACCACGGTGCTCTCCACAGTTCCCACGCCGCTGATGAAAACGGGCAACTTCACCGAGCTCAAGCCGACCCTCACGTCGCCTGGTGTCGCCGGTCAATCCGGTTGCATTTCCGGCAACATCATTCTTGCGTCCTGCCTCGATCCGGTCGGTCTGAAACTGATTGCCCTGTATCCGAATCCCAATATTCCTTCGGCCGTGGCACGTCAGGGAACGCCCGGCAGCTGGACCGGCGGCTCCAACTACCAGTTCCAGTATTCCGTCCCCAACGAAACCTACTCCTGGGACGTTCGCGTGGACCACAACATTAATGACAACAACCGGATTTTCGGTCGCTTCAGCAATTTCGTGGTGGATCGCCAGGACGCGCCCTGGACCAGCGACCCGCTGGCGGGTAACGGCAACTTTGCCACCCAGTATCACGTTCGCGGCAAGTCAGTGGCTCTCTCCTGGACCGATGTGCTTTCTTCGAACCTGCTGAATGAACTCCGGGGCGGGTTCACCCGGGACAACGCCCACAGCGATCCGATCGGTGTTGAACTCGGCACTTCGGCGGCCAGTCAGTTCGGTCTGAACGGCATCCCGGCGGGCCCGTTTAACGCCGGTCTGCCGCCCATCAACATTACCGGCACGCAGCGTCTGGGTACAGCGCCGTGGCGACCACAGGCGCAGGTTGCGCAGGTCTGGCAGTTACTGGATACGCTGAGCTGGCTCAAGGGCGATCACAGCCTGAAGGTCGGCTTTGAAAGCCGGCACACGAGTAATAATTTCCTCGATGCGCAGTCGCTGCAGGGGCAGATCAGTTCGAGTGGTATCTATACCGGCAACGTGGGTATTGGCGTGGCGGATTTCCTGCTGGGCGATGTCAGCAGCGCTTCTTTCACCACCCCTGCCATCGTCCACAGCTTCAAGGAAGGCTACAGTTTCTTCGCCCAGGACAGCTGGCGCATTCGCAAGAACCTAACCCTGAACTACGGTGTCCGGTATGAGCTGTTTTCCCCGGTTCTGAACCACCAGAACGCCATGTCAAACTTCACGCCGGCTAACGGCGGCGGTTTCGTGACGGCAGGCAAGGGCGACTGGTTTGCACGCGGGCTGATTCATCCCGATAAGAACGATTTCGCTCCCCGCTTCGGCTTCAGCTATCAGCCGATGGCTAAACTGGTGTTGCGCGGCGGATACGGAATCTTCTACCAACACGACGTGCGGATTGGTTCGGAAAGCGTGCTGGGCGAGAATCCGCCTGCTTTCTACGACCAGTCTCTGGCGCAGTCCCTCGGCAGCACCACGCCGGCATTCCTGCTGCGGAATGGCTTTCCGGCCTCGCAGTTTGGCTCACAGATTCTGGACCTGACCAAGCTGCAGGTGCGTGCGCAGGATCCGAATCAGCGGACGCCCTACGTGCAGCAGTTGAGCTTCGGCCCGCAGTGGGAAATTGCTTCCGGTACGGTGCTCGATCTCTCTTTCGTTGGTAATTACGGGCGCAAAGAGAATCGCCTCCGCAATGCCAACCAGGGCGTCGTGACGGGCTTCACAGCTACAGGCGCCCCGATCACGCAGTTTCCTTACGCAAATCTGAATACGAACGTGAACCTGCTGTCCGGCAACCATGCCTATCTGGAACTTGCCACCAATGACGGCAACACCAACTACAATGCACTTCTTGCTTCGCTGAAACGGCGTTATTCCAAAGGTCTCGCTTACGGGCTGAGCTACACGTTCAGCAAGAACTTTGCCGATTTCGTGGATAACCTGACCGGTGGTTCCACCCCCACCAACGCTTACAACTACAGCCTGGAACGTAGCTTTTCGCCGTTCGATGTCACGCATCGGCTGGTCGCGAACGCGGTCTACAGCCTGCCTGTCGGTAAAGGCGGGCTGATCCTGAAGGGCGATTCCCTGGCAAGCCGCCTCATCGGGGGCTGGCAGATGAATGCGATTGTGGCGCTGCAGGGCGGCATTCCGTTCACTGTCACCGCGCCCGATAACAGCGCGACGGGCGGCAGCCACGCCAACCGCGCCAACTGCATCGGTGATCCGTTCAGCGGGGCCACACAGGATCCGTCGCAACTGGCAGGCAGCAATGCTCCGGGCTTCTTCATCAACCCCGCAGCGTTTTCTGTAACGACGCCCGGCAAGTTCGGAACCTGCGCACCGCGCCGTTTCCATGGGCCCGGACTGGAAAATCTGGATATCAGCCTGTTCAAGACCTTCCTGGTGACTGAGCGATATAAGATCGAGTTCCGCAGCGAATTCTTTAACTCGTTCAACCACCCGAATTTTGCGAATCCCAGCGCTAATGCGGCCCCCGCGTCCGCCGGTACGTTTGGCAAGATTCTCAGCACAATCGGCGACCCGCGCGATATCCAGCTGGCACTCAAAGTATATTTTTAGAAATCGCATGAGACCCCTTTCCGCCCACGCTGCTCTTGCCCTTTTGGGTACCACCTGCGCGCTTGCGCAGTTGCCATACAGCACGTCGATTCAACCTTCGCCGGTCGCGCAGGAGATCTCTGTGAACCGGGGCTCGGCTGCGCTCTGGCAAAGCCTCAAGAAGCTCCATACCCGCGCCAGTCTGATCATGATCACCGCGCATCCGGACGATGAAGACGGCGGCATGTTGGCGTACGAATCCAGAGGGCAGGGAACCCGCGTGTCCCTGCTTACACTGAACCGGGGCGAGGGGGGCGCGAACGTCATGTCGCCTGATTACTTCGATGCCCTGGGTCTGGTGCGCACCGAAGAACTGCTGGCGGCTGGCAGGTACTACGGCGTCGATCAGTATTGGACCCGCGTAATCGATTATGGGTTCTCCAAGACCAAGGCTGAATCGATCAGCAAATGGACTCATGACCGCGTCCTCTACGACGTTGTCCGCGTGGTGCGAATGGTACGTCCGCTGGTGATCACTTCGGTGTTTGTTGGCGGACCCGGCGATGGCCACGGCAATCACCAGACGGCCGGCGCGATGGCGCAGGAGGTCTTCAAGGCCGCGGGTGATCCGAAAGTGTTTCCTGATCAGATCAAGGCCGGCCTGAAGCCGTGGACCCCTCTGAAGGATTACGCGCGGGCTCCGAATGCCCGGCGCGGCACACCCCTTTCCGTTGATATTGAAATCCCCGAAGGTACTTACGATCCGATGCTGGGCGCGTCGTATCAGCAGATTTCGCGGGAAGGCCTGGGGTATCAGAAGTCCCAGAACGGCGGCGGGTCGATCCCGAATGCGGGGCAGATGCTCAGCGGCTACCATCGCTTCGGTTCGGTTGTTCCGGCTTCCGGTCCCCCATCAGGCAAAGAACAGAGCTTCTTTGATGGCATCGATACTTCGCTGGCAGGAATCGCCGAACTGGCCGGTTCGGGCGATACCGCGTTCCTGAAGTCCGGCCTGAAAGAGATCAGCGCTGCTGTGGATGAAGCGCTTGCGAAATTCTCGGCAGTCCATCCGGAATCGACCGCGGCGGCTTTAGCGAGAGGCCTGAAGGCCACCACTGCGCTGGTGGATGCTGTCGGCAAGAGCGCCCTGACTGAAGACGGCAAATACAACGTACGGCACGAACTGGAAATCAAGAAGGTGCAGTTCAATGATGCGCTGGCGGAAGCGCTGGGTCTCTCCATCTCAGCCAACATCGCGCCTGAAACGGAATCGACATCGCCTTTCGCCGCCATGATGGGCGACCCCGAGTCTTTCAAGCTCGCTATCCCCGGCCAGAAGTTCGCCGTTAAGGTACACGTTGTGAACCAGAGCCCTCTGCCGGTCACCCTGCGTGCAGCCTTCGTGGAATCGTGGCAGCAGAAGCAGAAATGGTCTGTCGCCGCCGCGGCGCCGGTCACTCCGGGTCCCGTTTCGGATGCCAGGGCAGTTGACACTCGCTTCAGCGTTACCGTCCCAACTAATGCGGCTTACACGCGCCCCTACTTCGCCCGTCCCGATATTGAGCAGTCTTATTACTCGATTAATGATGAAGCTTTCCTGAATCAGCCGCTGGCCCCCTATCCGCTGGCCGCATGGGCAGACTTTGAGTTCGACGGCGCGCCGATTCGAATCGGGCAGTTCGTGCAGACCGTCAAGCGCGTCACCGGCGCTGGGACTGTGAAAGAGCCGCTGGCAGTTGGCCCGGCAATCGGAGTCGCCATTGCACCACGTGCCGGTATTGTGCCGCTTTCTTCGAAATCGTTTGCGGTCACGGCCGTCGTTCACAGTAACGTGAAAGGTCCCGCGAAGGGCACTGTCAGGCTGGACCTGCCTGCCGGTTGGAAATCGCAGCCCGCTTCATCGGATTTTTCAACATCTGATGAGGGTCAGGACCAGTCCATGACTTTCACTGTGACGCCCGCGAATTTGGCCGAGAAGCCTTACCAGATTCAGGCGGTCGCGGAATTCAGCGGCAAGCGCTACACCGAAGGCTATGAACTCACCGGGTACGCCGGCCTGCGACCTTACTTCCTTTACAAACCCGCCACCTACAGCCTGGCTGGAGTCGATGTGAAGGTTGCGCCGAACCTAAAAGTTGCTTACGTGATGGGCAGTGGCGACGATGTTCCGGCTTCGCTGGAACATCTCGGCATCAAGGTCAGTTTCCTTGGGCCCGCTGACATCGCAACCGGTGATCTGTCGAAGTTTGACGCGATTCTGCTGGGGGTCCGAACCTACGCCGCGCGCGAGGATCTTAAAACCTACAACTCGCGGATTCTGGAGTACGTAAAGAATGGTGGCGTCGTCATCGTGCAGTACAACACCCCGGAATTCGACCACAACTACGGGCCCTACCCTTACGTGATGGGCAACAATCCCGAAGAGGTGACTGACGAGGCTTCGAAGGTGGAAATGCTGACGACGAACCCGATCTTCGAATGGCCGAACAAGATCACTAACAAGGACTTTACGGGCTGGGTGGAAGAGCGCGGCTCGAAATGGCTGAAGTCCTGGGATCCACAGTACCAGGCGTTGCTGGAAACTCACGACGAAGGGCAGGAACCGCAGAAAGGCGGCCTGCTTTACGCGAAATACGGGAAAGGCGTCTATATCTATAATGCGTATGCCTTCTATCGCCAGTTGCCGGAAGGCGTTCCCGGCGCTTACCGGATTTTCGCGAACATCATTAGTCTGCCGAAAAACCCGCAGCGCTGATGCGGGTTTTGGGCGCGGTTCTGCTGATAGGATGCACGGTCGCGGCGCAGGCCGGAACGGTGTGCGCGCCCTGCCACCCGAAGCAAACAGCGCGTTTTGAGGCCTCTGCCATGGGGCGTTCGGTTGGCCTTCCTGAGCCCGTTCCCGGGGGACGCTCCGCTCATGCCGCGTCCGGCAGCGTTCTGTCTTCCGTGCTGCGTGGCGGGCGAATGTTCCACGTCGTGTTTGAGCGCGAAGTGACGGCGGAGTATCCGGTCGCTCTGCAAATCGGTCGCGGCGTGAAGGCCAAAACCTATGCGGTGCAGGTGGGAGACTACCTGCTGGAATCACCGCTTTCCTGGTATCGATCGGCAGGCTGGGATGCTTCACCGGGTTATGAGGCGATGCCGCTGATCGACTTTGACCGGCCTGTTACGGAGAACTGTCTGTTCTGTCATGCCGGCCGGGCGAAGGCCACTGATTCCGACGGTCGCCGCATTGCCCCGTCATCGGTCGGCCCCATTACCTGCGAGCGCTGCCACGGCTCCGCAGAATTGCATCTTAAAAAGCCGGCACGCGCCAACATCGTCAACCCCGCCAGGCTCTCCGGCCCCGCCCGTGACAGCGTGTGTGAGCAGTGTCATCTGGAGGGCGAAACACGGACACTGAATCCCGGCAAAACATTGTGGGATTACCAACCGGGCCAGCCTCTTGAACAAACGGTGGTCACCTGGATGCTGCGCAAACCGAATCAGGAAGTGCGGGCGGTGACGCAGGTGGAGGAGCTTGCAGAAAGCCAGTGCGCCCAAAACAGTGCAGGGAAGCTGTGGTGTGGGACCTGCCACGACCCGCATGGAGACAGCGCGAACCGCGCTCCGCAGATGACCAGGGTCTGCACTTCGTGCCACGCGACCCTTTCACCCGCCGTTCATCGCAGCGCCGGGGCCGATTGCATTCGATGCCACATGCCTGCAAGGCCCGCCAACAACATTGCGCATCTTGCGGTGACGGATCATCGGCTTCGGCGGCCCGGCGCTGCGGAACTTCCGAACTATACCGGACCCGAGACGCTGGTTCCCTGGCGTGACGCGCCTGCGGAATTTCGGCAGCGGGATCAGGCCCTGGCGCAGTTGCAGGTTCCGTCGCTGGCCGCACAGGGTGCCCGGCTGCTGGAAATATTGCCGGAATCGCAGCAGAACAGCGACCCCGACGTACTCTCCGCACTGGAAGCCGCTTTCCTCGAATCCACCGCTCCCGCCAAAGCCGTCGCGCTTTCGACGTGGGCGGTGGAAGCCGTTCCCGGCAGCGCCACGTTCGCGCTCAATCATGGGCTGGCACTGAAACGTGCGGGCAATGCAGCGGACGCCGAACGCGAGTTGCTTCGCGCCATCGACCTTGATCCTTCATTCATGCAGGCTTATGCCCAGTTGGCCGTGTTGTACGATTCGCAGGGTAAAACGACGGAGTCCCGCGACATCATCGGGCGTTTTCTCCGCTGGAATCCGCAGAATATCCAGTTCCGGATTGCGCAGCGCCGGTAGCGAATTGTCAGTCGCAAAGGTCCGACCGGCGGTCGGGGAGCATCATCGACAGGCCAGCGGCCTGGCGTACCTGGGACATAGCTTCTAGTAGAGAATACGCGTGCGAATGGTGCCGGAAACGCCATCCAGCCGCCGCCGCAGGTTCAACGAAACTTCCCGCTGCTCTGTTTCGATGTCGATCACCACGTATCCAATCCGGGCGTTGGTCTGCAGGTATTGCGCGGCAATGTTGATCTTCTCTTCGGAGAAAATCGTATTGACACACGACAGCACACCGGGTTGATTGCGGTGAATATGCATCAGCCGGTGGTAACCAGGATGTTCCGGGAGTGAAACTTCGGGAAAATTCACCGCCGCCAGAGTGGAGCCGTTATTGCTGTATTTGATGAGCTTCTCTGCCACTTCACGGCCAATGTTGGTTTGGGCTTCTTCTGTGCTGCCCGCGATATGCGGAGTCAACAGGACATTCTCCCGCCCCCGCAAGGGCGACCCGAACTCTTCGCCAACCTTCGGTTCCCGGGGGAAAACGTCCATCGCGGCTGCGGCGATATGGCCTGAGTCGAGCGCGGCGCACAACGCGTCAATATCGACTACCGTCCCTCGCGACGCATTGATAAAGGCCGCTCCCGGCTTCATCTGCGCGAACTCTTCCGCGCCGATCATGCTCTTTGTCTGGGGAGTCTCCGGCACATGCAGGGTGACTACGTCCGCTTGTTCAAACAGCGTGGCTGCAGGCACCTGCATGGCGTTGCCAAGAGCCAGTTTCGATTCCACGTCATAGAAGATGACCCGCATGCCGAGCGATTCCGCCAGCAGGCCCACCTGGGTTCCGATGTGGCCGTAGCCGATCACGCCCAGCACCTTGCCGCGAACTTCATGGGAGCCTGTGGCGGTCTTGACCCAGTTGCCGCGATGCGCCTGGGCGTTGCGCCAGGGAATTCCCCGCATCAGCAGAATCGTCTCAGCCAGCACCAGTTCCGCCACGCTCCGTGTGTTCGAGAATGGGGCGTTGAAGACCGGAATTCCGTAATCCTGCGCGGCTGTCAGGTCCACCTGATTGGTGCCGATACAGAAGCAGCCCACGCCTATCAGGCGCGGCGCATTGTCGAAGATTTTTCGGGTCAGGTTCGTGGCCGAGCGAATCCCGATGAAGCTGGCATCACGCGCGGATTCGATCAACTGATCTTCCGGCAGGGACTTCTTGTGAAATTCGATTTCGCTGTATCCGTCGGACCGAAACGCCGCCACGGCGCTTGGGTCGACACCTTCCAGCAAAAGAATCTTTATCTTGTTCTTGTCGAGAGAGGTGGTTGGGGCTGGTTGGTGAGGGCTCAATACCCCTTGATTATCGCATCCGGCCCTTCCGGTAATAAAAAAAGCGGGGGGCATGACCGTCGCCGGTCGCGCCCCCCGCTTCCTGTTGAGCAGGTTGTTACCGATACCCGATTATTTCGGGCAACCGATCTTCTGCACGTCTGCCATGGGTGCTTCCTTCAGGCCGCTGATACCAGCCGGCATTTCGGCGCCACTCGGAACGATCCAGATTTCCACGCGACGATACTGCGCTTTCTTGTCTGAATCCTTCACCATCTGGCCGCCCTTTTCCTTCACATTCGTGGAGGAACCGCAAAGAGCCGGACGAGTGTCGGAGCCCTGTTCGGTGCCGACCCAGTTGACCATCACACGGCTCAGATCGAGCGACGGGCAGATGCCCTTGCCCGCACTGAGGACCGCAGCGGAGTTAAGAACGCGGGCTTCATCCAGCTTCGACCCGGCTTTGCCTTTTTCGGAGGCATCGCGATGGCCGATCAGGATGACCTTGGCGCCGGGATCAGCGCGCAGCAGCGGCGTCAGCTCTTCGAGCAGCAGGCGCTTGGCGCAGTTGTTGACACGCGAGCTCATCGACTGGAAGACAATGTCGTCGAGCCGGCGGGCCTGCGAGTTCAGCGTAACGGTCACATCGGCCGGGGCGCTGGCGGTCTGATTCTTCTGGTCGGTGGCGGTCGCTGTCAGGCGAACCGTCTTCGACTGCGATTTCAGACGATTGGTCATATCGAAGCTGAGAGCCTTCGAATCGAACGTGCTGCCGGAAACGCCTTCACCCGAGTACCGGATGGTGGCCGGGCCGCCGCACTCAGAACCCTGAGCATTTGCTGACAGCGGAACCGTGTTGCCGTACGGAATGGTGGAGGGCGAAACCGAGAAGCTGATCGTGGGCGGAGTCAACGGCTTGATCATCACCGAAACAGGGTTCGATGTCGCTTCACTGCCCGGGACGCTTACCTTTACAGTGACCGATTTGGTGCCGGAAGTGCCGGCGGTCGGAACGTTGAACGACTGTGAGGTCGCGCCGCTAACCGGGGAACCGTCAACCATCCACTGGTAGGACGGAGTTTGGCCAGGCATCCAGCCCGCTGCATCCACCGTCAGGCGGACATCAGCACCAGCGCAGACATTCTGTGCGCCGCTCACGCTGTTGATCTTGACACTGGCAACTGCCATCTTCACGCAGTTCGGCTCATAGTCGCCGGTCATACCCGGGCCGCAGGGAATTCTGGCCGCCACCATGGGTGCCGGGGGTTCGTGGTATTTGAAGCGGAAAGTAACACCGACGCTGGCCGTCAGCGCGCTCTCATGCAGGTCGTTACCGGGAATCCAGTAAGAACCAGGCGCACCGGGCAGACCAGGCAGACCAAACCGCGGTGTGCCGGAACGCTGTCCGGTCAGATCGAAACGCACACCCCAGCGCGGCGTCTGGTTGATCTTCATGCCGATGCCATAGAAGAGTGCCGTTCGATTGCTGCCAGTCGTACCAACTCCGGGCAGCGAATTGTTGTTGCCCGGGTGATACCAGATGTATCCAGGACCCACCATTATGAAGGGACGGTACTTCGAATCCCGCGGCGTGAAGTGCAGGACGCCCGCGCCGTAGATCAACGTGTTCGATGCGGACTGCGAGTTGAAATCCTTGCCGCCAACGGGCAAAAGTCTCAGGCCGTTGTAGCCGATCTGAATGCCTTGTTCCAGCGAGATGTATTTGTGCACGTTCTCCGTCAGCCGTTCGCCCCAGACTCCTGACGAGTTGAATTGATGAACGGCGGCGTTGTGTCCCTGACCGAACTGGAACCAGCTCCAGCCCGCGAAGATGCTCATGTCGATCAGCGAGTAGCCCCCCTCGGTAGCAGAGGCGGATTTTTTGTCCTGAGCGGAAGCCACTCCCGTCAGCGCCAGCGCAGCAGTGACGGCTAAAACAGCCGTACGCCATTTGTGGGTACTAAGGTTAGACCTGTAATTCATTGAAGCGTTTTCTCCTTAAAAGTTTTAATGCGCGCACCGGCCCCCTCGGCCTGTGCGTTCAAACTGTTGCTCCCCGCGGGCCCCGCAGCCCGCGTGGTGGTTGGAATTGATGTGGAAAATACCCCGCGCCGGGGGAACAGCGCGAACAACGTATCCGGTACTGCGGGAAGAACAAACAAAGACGATGGGCCCGAATTACCTGGAGCTTCATCGTCCAATGCCGACCAGCTCACCCCTCCGTTCGAGGAGATGAAAACCCGCCCGCCCTGTGATGTGAAAGCTTCCCCGGGGTGGGTGGGGTGAAACAGAACCAAACTTGCGGTCTCTGACCGAAGTCCATTGCGCACCGGTGCCCATGTGTGGCAGGCATCGGTTGATCGAAACAATCCGGCAGATGTGGCCGCAAGCGCGGTGGATGCCGATGTGGTTGCCGGCGTCAATGGCGACCTGGCGTCAAATGCCAGGCCATACCAAGTGGTGGCGGACTGGGGTTCGCCGCATCTTGACCAGGAGACGCCCTCGTCCTGACTGACAAGAGCGCCGGCCGACGTCAGGGCGAAGACTACCTTGTTGCCGGAGCGATTCAGGAAGTCCACGCGCCCGTCCGCCAGTTTCGTCCAGGACGCCCCGTCCGTGGTTCGGAACAGACCCTGGTCAGTCCCGGCCAGTACTTCTTTCGACGTGAGCGGCAGCAGCGCGCCGATCTTTGTTCCGGGCGGCGGATTCCTGCCTGCTGTCCAGGTCTTGCCCGCATCAGGCGATTCCAGCATGCCGTGGTAACCGGCGGCGAACAGGTACTTCGAATTGTCAGGCGCGGCTGCCATCACCAGGAGCTGTTCGGTGGCGCACGAACCGCGAGAGCCGGCCCCGACCAAACAGGAACTGCGCGACGCGCCTGAACCGTGCGCATTTTCCCCAAAAGCCGGTTCGCCTGCGTGCACCCAGCGCAGACCCAGATTTTCCGTCCGGTAGAGGCCGCCAGAAGCGGCATCATACACACTGCTTGAATAGAGATTGTTGCCCGAACCTGTCAGGGTGGTGAAATTTCGGTTCGTGAAGCCAAAATTCGATTCCCGCAGTGTGTTGCCGCCGTCTGTACTCACCATGAGGCCTGCCGTGGTCGATGCGAAAAACACCCGGCCAGGCACAAAGGCGTCAAACGCAATTGCTTTCACGGCCTCGGTACTCACTGCGCGCCAGACTCGACCGCCGTCTGCCGACCGCATCAATCCCTGCGTGGTGCCGGCGAAAACAACCTGATCATTTTTGGGGTCGATTGCCACCAGATAGGTTCGAAACGCTCCGCCTGGGAGCGTCAGCTTCGCCCAGCGTTCGGCACCATTCGTGCTGCCATAAACGCCGCTGCACGCACTGGCGAACACACGCGCCGGTTTGAGCGGATCCACCTGGATACTGAACACATCAGAGTCGTCGATCATGCCTTCGTGCACGGACTCCCAGGATTTTCCGCCGTTTGTTGTCCGCCATGGCAAATGGGTTGTTCCGGCGTAGATCGTGTTGGTGTCTGAGGGATGGAAGGCCAGCGAAACCACCGGGCGCAACTCGGGGTCGCCTTCCGGAGTGATAGGGGACCACGATGAGCCCGCGTTTTTCGTCAGCCAGATACCGGAGGAGGTTCCCGCGGCAATCACATCAGGATTATTTGGCGCCAGCGCAATAGACCAGACTCCCAGGCCTTTGGTTTGCGGCAGGAGCTTCCAGTTGCGGCCCGCATCAGTAGTTTTGTAGATCCCCGAAGTCCACTGGTTTTCGCTCTCCATCCCTGCGTACCAGGTTTCGGCCGACCGCGGATCGATTTCGAGCGCGTGCAAAACCCCCGCGAATTGTCCCGGGAAGGGAACATTCGTCCAGTAAGCGCCGCCATTGCGTGAAATGTACAAGAGGCCATTATGTCCCCCAGCAATTACCATGCCAGACTGTTGAGGACTGGTTCGGACGATTTCCGCGGCGCCGCCGTAGGGGCCTGTTCCTTTCCACTGGGCTGGCGCCATTGGGGCGAGGGCACCAAGCGAGAGGGTAGCAACGAACAGGGAAACAAGTCGCCACTTGTCCGCAATGATCCTATCGTCCATACAGACTCCAGTTTCTCATGAACCGGACAGTTCGCGATACCCATTGGAACTTTCTAATGTTATATTTAGCGCGTTTTTTGTGCGCCGGATGCTGCATAATTCCTGTAGCAGGTTCGTACGATTATGCTGACATTACTTCTGATACTGGCCCTGGCGGGTGGAGACAGGTTTGAGAGCACTCGTGCAGGCGCGGACTGGGCCCCTGTGGCCGATCCCGATTCTGCCCAGTGGTCCGGCATTCAGGGCGTACAGGCCACCCTCGATTTTTTCGGCAAGTCCGTTGCGCTTCCCCCTACCGAAATTCGCTCCCGCTGGACGGAGGGGAACCTGCATCTTCTTTTCATCTGCCCGTATAACGCATTGAATCTAAAGCCCGGGCCGGTCACAGGCGAGGAAACCAACAAGCTCTGGGACTGGGACGTTGCCGAAGCTTTCATCGGTCGTGATTTCGAACACATCGGGCGCTACAAAGAGTTTCAGGTATCGCCGCAGAACGAATTTGTCGACCTCGATATCAACCGTGAAGACCCCAAAGCAGCGCTCGGCGTGGCCTGGCAATCGGGCTTTACGGTAAAAGCGCGCGTCGACCCCGTGAAGAAAATCTGGTACGGCGAGATGAGTATCCCGTTTTCGAGCCTGGGTCTGGGAAATCCGAAGGCGGGCGACGAATTCCGCATCGGTCTCTATCGCATAGAGGGGCCGGAGCCCAACAGGGTCTACGTTGCCTGGCGCCCCACGGGCAAAAAGACGTTCCATGAACCCGCCGCTTTCGGGCGCCTGGTTCTGAAATAATTATCCGGCGTTCGCCAGCTGAATGACGCTTCGCTCTTCTGAATCGTCAACCTCAACGTTCTTCAGCCGCTTTTCGATGGCGCGCGTTCGAATCGCGGCTTCGTCAACCGTCTGCGTCGCCTGGTCGAGACGCTTGCGGATCAATTCCAGCACCTGAGAATACTTGCCGAACTGCGTCTTCACGTCGCCCAGCAGTTTCCAGACTTCGCCGGAGCGCTGCTGAATAGCCAGCGTCTGGAATCCCATTTGGAGGCTGTTGAGCAGAGCCGCGAAAGTGGTCGGGCCGGCAAGCACCACCCGGAAGTCGCGTTGTATCGATTCAGCCAGACCGGGCCTGCGCAATGCTTCGGCGTACAGCCCTTCGGTCGCCAGAAAAAGGATCCCGAAATCGGTGGTGTGCGGCGGGGCCAGGTACTTGCCGCTGAACGTCTTCGCGCACACCCGAACCACGGTTTCCAGCTCCCGCGCACAAACCTCCACGGCCTCCGCGTCGCAGCGTTCCGCCGCCGCAGCCAACCGCTGATAGCACTCGGAAGGAAATTTTGCGTCGATGGGCAGCCAAACGGGACTTCCGGGATTCGGACCAGGCAGCCGGATGGCAAATTCCACACGTTCGCCGGAACCCGTCGGCGAAACGTTCCGTTCGAACTGCTCCGGCGCCAGCATTTGCGTAAGAAGATTCTCCAGTTGCACTTCGCCCCAGGCGCCGCGGGTGGTCACGTTGGTGAGTACGCGTTTCAGATCCCCCACGCCGGAAGCCAGGTTCTGCATCTCGCCCAGGCCTTTGTGCACCTGCTCCAGCCGCTCACTGACCAGTCGGAAAGACTCGCCCAGGCGCGTTTCGAGCGTGGTTTGCAGCTTTTCGTCCACCGTCTGGCGCATCTGCTCCAGCTTTTGCTCGTTGCCGTTCTGGAGCGCCAGGAGTCTCTGGTCGACCGCCGTACGTATGGTCTCCAGCTCTTTCCGCTGGTCCCGCTGCATCTCGACAAGCTGGTGGGTGACGGCTGTGCGAAGGGCTTCGGCGCGCTGATCATTCTGCCCGGCGAAGCGCTGCAATCCGCTGGCCAGTTCTTCCCGCAGCCCCCTGCTTTCCTCTGTTTGCTGCTGCCGGTTCCGGCCAATCTCATCCCGCAGAAGGGCTTCGGACAGGCCCTGCCCGCGCAGGTTTGAGAGCAAAACCAGATTCAGGCCCACCAAAACAGCAAGCAAAAGGACGACCGCGACGGAAAACATTTTTGTACTACCTTGTTTCCGAGCATAGCATTTTGGGCGGTCATTGAAACACCCGCCGGCGGCAGGACCGCCAACGCCGCCGGCGAGGGTTGTGCTACCTTGGCCCCGGAACCATACCGGTGCCACTGTATCGCAACAAATGGATCGTCGCGCTTTGCCTGCCGGCGCTGATTTGCGCGGCACAGCCCTGTTCCTGCTTTTCCTCTTAGCCCTCGCGGCAGCAATTTACCGCACGCGGCCGGACTGGTTCATTGCTCCGCCGACGGCTCTTCTTCCGGTTCCCGCCCCTCGCCCGCCTCCTGTTGGATAACTAACCGGCCGTCAATCCCTGCCGCCCTCCAAGCCGCCCTTTAGCAGGATCAGTGCGTCCCGTGAAAAAAAGGTTTCAGAGAATGCTCCTGCTCGTCATTCTGCAGCTGGGTTGCTTCCAGGGCATCCCGATGTGCCCCATCGAAGCCGGGCAGAAGACAAAGATCCCGATCCCGGCGAACCTTAAAGAGCCGCGCCGGGCTATAGTGCCCGAACGGCGGCTTCCAGTTTTCCGGCCAGCTCGATGTAACCGTCGCCTTCCAGATATACCGGGGCCCCGAACGTCACCTTCGCCGGTCCCGGCGTGGCCATTTTTGCCGACTTGTGCAAAATCTTCTCAAGGTTTTCCAGCCTGACAGGAATCACCGGCACCCGCAGGCGCGAACCCAGCATCCCTACGCCAGGCTGGAACTGCAGAATCTCGCCGGCGTCGGTTCGCTTGCCCTCCGGGAAGATCAGGATCGAGTAGCCGTCCGAAAGCAATTGCCCCGCGTAGCGCAGCGCATCACGCGTCCCTGTCTCCCGTTGCGGCAGCGGAAATGCATTGAAAACCAGCGACGCCAGAAAATAGTTCAGGCTGTTTGTAAAACGCGCCCCTCGCGAGTACCGCCCCGGGTGGAAATGCGCGTTGAAAAACTCTTTCGCCATGGCGGGAGCCACCCGGTAACGCCACTTGGGCGGCAAGGCCCATAAGATCGACGGTACGTCGAGATGGCTCTGGTGGTTGGCCGCGAAAATTACAGGCCCGTCGAGGCCCTGCAGATTCTCCTCGCCCTCCGTCCGGATCCACGCAAACAAACGCGTCAACGGCAGAATCAGGCCTGGTATAACGATGTGCCGCAGCCAGCGCGCCGGTGCGCTTCTGCTCCATTCCGGGAACTCGAAAGTCTCTGCAGCCGGGACCGCGCCGGCAGGCTGCACCCGCGTCAGATCCGCCACCGTGCGGGCCTGCGCGAACTGCGTTTCATCAATCCGGCTGCCGGTGCGCTGCTCCAGTTCCATCAGCAACTGAATCCGGTCGAGCGAACTCAGCCCCAGGTCGTCCAGCGAACTCGCTGAGGTGATTTGCCGCGTCCCGGCATATTTGCGAATCACGTCTTCCACAGAGTCGCCCGGGGCCGGGGTCTTCATGGGCGTCACCCCCGCCAGCCAGCCCGAAACCTCAGTTCGCTTCAGCTTCTTCGTGCCTGATGTCCGTGGCAGCGTCGCATCCGGCCAAATCGAAAATCCCTTCACCCGCTGGTGGAGTTCGAGCGAAGCATTGGCACTCTTCAGCACCTCTTCCGGATCTGAGCCCGCATCCAAAACGAGCACCGCATGCACCTGCTCCCGCGCACCCTGTTTCGCCGCGACCACCGCAGACTCCCTCACCCCCGGAATCGCGTTCAAAACCCGCTCCACATCCTCCGGGAAGACATTCAGCCCGTCGGCGGAAACGATCATTTCTTTCTTACGCCCCAGAATCCGCAGGCGCTTGTCGGCGTCCAGCTCCCCGATATCCCCTGTATGCAGCCAGCCTGCGGGATCGAGAATGCCCGCGTCGGTTTCCCCGTAGTAACCCGGCGTCACATTCTCACCGCGCAGCAGAATTTCACCGTCCGGAGCGATCTGAATCTCCACGCCGGAAATCGCCTTGCCCACCGTGCCCTTCTTCGTTTCGAAGGGATGGTTCAGCGTTGCGACCGGTGCCGTCTCCGTCAGCCCGTAGCCCTGAATCACCACAAAGCCCAGCTTGCGCCAGAACTCTTCCAGGTCCGGATCGAGCGGCGCCGCGCCCACCACAAAGCTCCAGAACTTCCAGCCAAACTTACTGTGCACCCGCCGATACTGCCACCATCGCCATAACCATTTCCCCCCACTCGAAGGATCTTTCGATTCCGGGATGGTCTGCTGAATCTCATACCGCAGCAGCTCCAGCATCTGAGGCACGCACACCAACACCGAAATCCTCCGCCGGTGAATCAGCTGCACCACATCGCGCGGCCCGTACCCGGAAGTGAAGAAAACATCGCCCTCCAGCATCGCCGGAATGAACGCAGCCATCGCCTGCCCGAACATATGGCTCAGCGGCAACAGATTCAGGAACCGAATGGGCTTGAACGGTCCCCTGTATTTTCGGTATTTTTGAATCCCTTCGTTGATCGGCTTCAGGTTCGCCAGGATGTTGCGGTGCGTGATGGTGACGCCTTTCGGGTCACCGGTTGCACCAGAAGTAAACAGGATTTCAGCCAGATCCGCCACCGGCGCGGGTTCGAACGTTCGCACCGCAGCCTGTGTCCGGATCGCAATCCGTAGCGGCCAGACGGGGCAGGGAAGGGCTGGGGCTTCAAGTCCATCCCCCATCAACAACGCTTTTGCATCCACAATGCGCGCGATTTTTTCCACCATTGCGGCGGAAGACCGGAAGTCGACAGGCACCGCGACAATGCCTTCCAGCAGACACGCCCAGAGCGCCACAATCCACTCCGGGCGATTCTCCCCCCAGAACAGAATCCGGTCGCCTTTCGCGATTCCCACCGCTTTCAAATGCGTCGCAAAAGCCGACGCACAACGCGCTGCCTCAGCGTAGGAAAGATGCCCAACGGCCAGGTCGCCTTCATAGCGCAGATACTCGCCGTCGCTCCCGCTCCATTTGGCGAAGAACGCGGCTAGTGATGGAGGATTACCGATCAATCAGGCTGCCTGACCTCTTGCGAAACACACAGCCCAAGTATAATCGGCGGGTTGGTCGCAGAGAACTTACTGGAGGCTCGGGGGATTGAAAAACGCTACGGCGGCGTACGCGCCCTGAAGCATGTCTCCTTCGGTCTGCGCGCGGGTGAGGTGCATGCGATCGTTGGCGAAAACGGGGCGGGTAAAAGCACGCTCATCCGTGTTCTTACCGGCGCGGTTCAGCCGGATGCGGGCACTGTCATGCTGAAAGGCGCCGTACTTGCCAACAACAGCCCTCACCGCTCCCGACAGCTTGGCATCGCGGCCATTTACCAGCAGCCTGCTATTTTCCCGGACCTGACGGTCGCGGAGAATATTGCCCTTGTGAACGAACCAGGCGGCCTGCTGCGACGCGTCGACTGGGCCGCCCGCCGGGCCACTGCAAAAGAACTCCTTGAGGCCATTGGCGCGGATATTCACCCGGACCGTCTGGCCGGAACTCTCAGCATGCCGGAACAGCAGATCGTCGAAATCGCCAAGGCGCTGGGCGGGAACGTCAAAGTGCTGATTCTGGATGAGCCGACCGCTTCGTTGACGGAACGCGAAACCGAAAAGCTTTTCGGCATGATCCGCCAACTGCGTGAACGCGGCGCGGGCATTGTCTACATCTCTCATCGTCTGGAGGAACTCAGCCGCATTGCGGACCGCATCACTGTGCTGCGCGATGGCGAGACCATTGAAACCCGGGCCGCTGCGGAGACCGATATCCGCACCTTGATCCGTCTCATGGCCGGCCGCGATCTCTCTGCCGTATTTCCTAAACGCACTGTGCCCATCGGCGCGACGGTGCTCTCCGTTGAAGGTGTGCGGGGCGTTAGTTTTGAGGTGCGGGCGGGTGAAATTCTGGGCTTTGCCGGGCTGGTGGGCGCGGGCCGTACTGAACTGGCGGAAACGCTCTTCGGCCTCACTCCGGCCCGGACCGGCACCATCTCCATATCGGGTCGGCGGGTTATGATTCGCAACCCGGAAGAGGCCATCCGGGCCGGGATTGCCTATGTGCCCGAAGATCGCCGTAAACATGGTGTGGTGGGAGAGCTTCCTCTACGGGCGAATGTAACTCTCGCCATTCTGAACCGCATTGCAAGCGGAACCCTGCTCCAGGTGCAAACGGAGCGCACGCTGGCCGAAACGTGGGTTACAAAGCTTGGCATTAAAACCGATGGCATCGACGTGCCCGCCTCTTCGCTCTCCGGTGGCAATCAACAGAAGGTAGCCATCGCCCGCTGGATCGCAACGGAACCCCGTGTTCTGATCCTGGATGAACCCACGCAGGGCATCGACGTTGGCGCCAAAGCTGAGTGCCACCGCATCATGTGCGATCTTGCCGAAGCCGGTCTTGCCATCATCATGATCTCGTCTGAACTGGCCGAGATCCTGGGCATGAGCGACCGTATCGCCGTCATGCGCGCCGGGAAACTCCAGGGCATCATCAACCGCGGTGACGCAACCGCCGAATCGGTGCTCGGGCTGGCTCTCCAATGAAACAACGCGCCATGGCAATCGCGATCTTCTGGGCCATTTTGCTGCCGTTATTGCTGTGGCGCGCCCCGGCGTTCTTTGCGTTCACCAACCTCCGCGATATCGCCGTCACCAACGCGCCGGCCCTCCTGGTCGCCATCGGGATGACGGTTGTCATCATCGCAGGCCAGATTGATGTTTCCGTTGGTTCCCAGTTCGCCGTGGCCGGCGTCATCGCGGGCACGCTGGCCAAAGCAGGCGTACCGCTGCCTTTCACTGCCATCTTCACAGCGCTGTCCGGGGCGCTTTTTGGCTGTATCAACGGAGCGCTCGTCACAACTCTCGGCGTTCCCTCCATCGTGGCATCCCTTGCCGCTCTCGCCTTCTGGCGCGAACTGCTGCGTTGGCTCACGCAGGGCGCATGGGTCCAGGGACTTCCCGCGAATTTCCAATGGATGGGTATGTCGCAGGCGCACGGCGAACTCGCCATCCTGACGGTGACTGCACTGTTTTTCGCCGTGATGGTGTGGTGCATGCGAAACCTCCAGGCCGGTCGCGCCATCTATGCCATCGGTTCGCAGCGCGAATCCGCACGCCTGGCGGGCATCCCGGTCAACGGCATCTCCTTCGGCGTCTTCATACTGCTCGGCTCTCTTACCGGCATCGCCGCGCTGCTCGATTCGGTGCGCTTCACCGAAATCCAAAGCGGCGCAGGAGCTGGTCTCGAACTGAAAGCGATCTCCGCGGTCGTGATCGGCGGGACATCCATCACCGGCGGCAAGGGCAATCTCTGGGGAACGCTGTTGGGCGCAGCGGTCCTGGCCGTCATCGCCCCGGCTCTCACCTTCCTCGGCATCAACGCCTTCTGGGAAAAGGCCATCCAGGGCGGCATCATTCTGGGCGCCATTGTGCTGGAACGTGTTGCCAGTTCCCGCAGGGTGGCTTGCTGATGCGCATAGAAAACCGCGCCGGTAACGAACGCGCGCTGGCCGCCCTCATCGTGGTCGAAATCGCCATCTTTGCTTTCACCGGCCCGAACTTCTTCTCCGCCTCGAATGCCTTCGAAATCGTACGCCTGGGCGTGGAACTCGGCCTTTTAGCGCTGGCACTCACGCCCGTCATCGTCACCGGCGGGATCGATCTTTCCGTGGGCTCCATGATGGGCCTTTGCGCGGTGGTCTTCGGCTACCTCTGGCGAGACGTGCACCTGCCTGTCGCCCTGGCGGCTTTCTGTACCCTTCTCACCGGAATTGCGGGCGGCGCACTGAACGGGCTTGTGATCACCCGCTTCGGCGGTGCCCCGTTGATTGTCACCCTGGGCACGTACTCCCTGTTTCGCGGCATCGCCGAAGGCCTTACCCGGGGCGTTGATAATTTTTCGCAGTTTCCGCCCGGCTTCCTCTATCTGGGGCAGGGCTACCTGGGTGGCGTGATACCCGCGCAAACACCCGTGTTTATTGCCTTCGTGCTGCTCGGCTGGCTGCTGCTCCATCGCAGTGTCCATGGCCGGGCGCTCCGGGCCATCGGCTTCGCGTCTGATGGCGCCCGCTGGGCCGGCATCCCGGTGAGCCGCCGCCTGGCCCTTGTATACACGCTTTCCGGCTTCACTTCAGCCGCGGCCGCGCTGATTTACGTAGCGCATCTCGGCCAGGCCCGGTCTGACGCGGGAACCGGCTATGAACTGCTGGCCATCACCGCCGTCGTTCTGGGCGGCGCAGAGATCACCGGCGGGCGCGGCAGCATTTGGGGCACGCTGCTGGGTCTGGCCGCCATCGTTGTTTTACAGAATGGTCTCAGAGTTTCCGCATTCCCCGCTGAACTGGCCGGGATTCTGACCAGCGTGATTCTGGTGGGCACCATCGCGATCGGAAGGCTGAAGTGGAATCCGTCCGTATCTTCAGAAGTTGAGACAGAAGTTGAGACAGAAGTTGTCGAAGAGGATGAAATGAAGAACTCCCAACTGGCAGTGTTGAGTGCCGTAATCATTGCAGGCTCGCTGATCGTGGCGGGTAGTAACTGGTGGCTGGTTCAATCCGTGCGGCCCGCACCGGGCAACTCTGCCGCCGCCGTACCAGCCAAACGCCTGACCCTTGCCATGATGCCGAAGGCCAAGGGCGATCCCTACTTCGTCAGTTGCCGCGCGGGTGCCGAAGAAGCAGCCAAACAGATCGGTGCGGACCTCATCTGGGATGGCCCCACTGACCTTGATCCCGCCAAACAAAATGAAGTGGTGGAAGCGTGGATCACCCGTGGCGTGGATGCGATTTCAGTCGCCGTCGTCAACGCCCCCGGCCTCTCCACAGTTCTCCGCAAGGCTCGCGCCAAAGGCATTAAGGTGCTGACCTGGGATGCCGACGCGCAACCGGACGCGCGCGATTACTTCGTGAACCAGGCTACCCCCCAGGGCATCGGCGACACCCTCGCCGATGAGGCCAACCGCATCATGGGCGGCTCCGGCGACTTCGCCATCATCACCGGCGCCCTCACCGCCGCCAATCAGAACCAGTGGATTACATTCATCAAGGCACGCATCGCCGCAAAGTATCCAAAGCTCAACCTCATCACCATTCGCCCCAGCGACGATGATCGCAACCGGGCCTTTTCTGAAGCCCAGACGCTGATGAAGGTCTACCCCAAAATGAAGCTGATCATGGCCATTTCCGCGCCCGCCGTGCCCGGTGCAGCCGAAGCCGTGAAGCAGTCCGGCCGGACTGATGTGAAGGTGACAGGCCTTTCTCTGCCGAATATGTGCAAGCCGTATGTGAAGGCTGGAATCGCGGAATCGGTGGTTCTGTGGAACACCGGAAACCTCGGCTACCTTGTTGTTCAGGCGTCAAAGATGGCTGTCGAAGGAACTCTCAAGCCCGGTGTCACCTCCATTGATGCAGGAAGACTTGGCAAAATCGCAATTGACGGCCAACAGGTCATTCTCGGCAAGCCACTCGTTTTCACGAAGGCGAATATCGACCAGTACGATTTCTAAGTTCCGACGCTGCACTGGCATCCATGACCACCCGGGAAATTCATCTCGATCCCGATGCTGACCAAATCCTGAGTTCTGTCGCCGCCACTTACGGTGGTGACAGAGACCTGGCGCTTGCAGACATTCTGCATGCCCACCAGTCGGTGGAGGCGCTTCTTCACCAACTGGAGTTTGCCCACAGCGATGAACTGGCTCGCCAGAAAGAAAAAAGTGAACGGGGCTTTGCTGAAGGCCGCTTCACCACCTGGGAAGAAGTGAAACGCCGCAATCGGCTGTGAAGATCGGCCCAACCGCTGCATTCAGTCAAGTGAGTGCGACAGGCCGTCGGCCAGGCAGTTTTGCTTGCCGATATTGCCGGAAAAAACCGACAGGCGGTTCCGCTGGCGCAACCGCCTGCTGCACCCCCGCACCGGTGAAAGTCCACTGAAATCAGAATTTCACCCGCCGTGCCGGGACGGCCAGGATCCATGAAATAATAATCTCTGATCCGCCATTCACCATGCCAACCCTAACGCCTACCCACAAGCTGACCGCCGCAGCCGCAACCACCGGCCTCGCCCTTCTCGCCGTCGCCATCCTGCACGGCCAAAATCCTGCCACCATGTTCCCCGCCGTGCGCGGTACCCATTACATGGTCGGCGGCGGCAATAACTTTGTCGTCGGCGCAGGCACCCAAATTCTGGACAAAGGCGGCAATGCTGTCGATGCCGGTGTCGCCTCCACTCTCGCCGCTTCCGTCACCGAACTCGACCACTTCGGCATCGGTGGCGAAATGCCTCTCATCATTAAGATGAAGGACCAGCCCGCTGTCGTCATCAGCGGTGTCGGCACTGCCCCGGCCCTCGCAACCCCGGAATTCTTCCGCGCCCGCAGTCCCGAAAAATGGGAAGAAAAAGCCACCATGCCGCCCATCCCGGCAAACGGCATTCTCGCCGCCACCGTCCCCGGCGTGTTCGACGGCCTCATGCTGGCGCTCCAGAAATACGGGACTATGAGCTTTGCCCAGGTGGTTGCCCCCGCGCTCGAACTTGCCAAAGGATTTCCCACCACCGAGATCTTCAGCAACACGATGAAGAGCGGTCAGCAGTATCTGGAACTCTGGCCCGTCTCCCTAAAGTTCTTCGAACCAAACGGACATGTTCCCGCAGCGGGCGAAATCTTCGGCCAGCCAAACCTGGTCAGAACACTGGAACAGCTCATCGCCGCCGAGAAAAAGGCTCGCGGCAACCGCGCCGCGAAGATCGAAGCGGTCCGCAATGACTTCTACCGCGGCCCCATCGCCAAGCAGATTGGAGATTTTTCTGAGAAGAACGGTGGCCTGCTCCGCTATAGCGACATGGCCGGATTCCACGCCGAAATCGATACCCCGCGCATCACGAAGTACCGTGGCTATGAAGTCAACAAACCGGGCTTCTGGACCCAGGGCCCCGTCATGCTGGAAGCTCTCAACATCCTGGAAGGCTATGACCTGAAGGCGATGGGACACAACTCGCCGCTCTATGTCCACACCCTGGTGGAAGCTGTGAAACTCGCCTTCGCTGATCGCGACCGCTACTACGGCGACCCCAAATTCTCCAAAATCCCGGAAGACACCCTGCTCTCGAAGGACTACGCCGGTGACCGTCGCAAACAGATTGACGTTCAGAAGGCCTCCATGGACAGCCGGCCCGGCGCCTTCGGTGGCCCCATGCCGATGGCACAGAATCCGGCCCCCACAGTCGGTGTTGCCGATACCACCTGCGTGAATGCGGTGGACGCCAAAGGCAACGTCTTCAACGCCACGCCCAGCGGCGCCTGGCTTCCCTCCGTCATCGCCGGCGACACCGGTATCCCGCTTGGAACACGCCTCCAGTCCTTCCTGGTGAACACCCCCGGCCATGCCAATTCACTGGCCGCTGGCCGCCGCCCCCGCGTCACTCTCAGCCCCACCATGGTGCTGAAAGACGGCCAGCCGTTCCTCGCCATCTCCACACCCGGTGGCGATAACCAGGATCAGGCCATGCTCCAGGTCCTGCTCAATATCATCGATTTCGGCATGAGTCCGCAGGCTGCCGTGGAAGCCCCGCGCTTCCAGACCGAGCAGTTCTACGCGAGCTTTGCGAACCACGAATTCATCCCGGGCAAGCTGAATCTGGAGAACCGCATCCCGAAAGAGACCGTCGATGCCCTCAGCAAACTGGGACACAAAGTGAACGTCGCCGGCCCCTGGAGCAACGGCTCCGCGCCGGTTGTGATTCAAATGGGCGGCGGCGTTCTGCAGGGCGGGGCAGACCCGCGCCGCGGTCGCTTCGTGAACGGGCGTTAAAGCCGCCGGTGATCGCTCTCGGCATCGTCTTTGCGTTGTAGTTTTTTGCCGCTTCGACGGACGCTTTCATCGCGCCAAAGCGCTGGAGGACGAGGGTAGAGTTCCGGAAGCGCGCGCGGCATTTGAACAGTTGGTGCGCAATAAAGCCGCCACGCCGGAAGATCAGGCCCTGGCGCTCACCGAACTGAGCCGGATGGATCTTGCGATGGGGAACTATCCGGCCTCCATCTCGCGCGGGGAAGATGCCGCCGCCCGCCTTCGTTCTCTTCATGACGCGGCCGCGGAAGGCAACGTCCTCACCATCACCGGGCTTGCGAAGATGTATAGCGCCGACTACTCCGGCGCCTATGACAATTTCCAGACTGCCCTCAAAATCGCACGCGCCGCAGGCGACGTCAAACAGCAGATTACCCGCCTCAACAACATCAGCAACGTGCTCTATTTCGAGGGGCGGTACTCTGACGCTCCGGACGTCCTCCACGAAGCCGCCAAACTGGGCTCCCGACAACTGACCACCGCCAACATCGCCATCATCTATCAAACCCTCGGCCAGTATGATCGTGCGCTCGATACCTACGCCGGCCTTCGCTCCGCCACCGACGCCCTGTTGCCCCAGGAGCAGGCACAGCTTCTCTCCAATATGGGCGCGCTTTACAGGCGTCCGGGCGACCCCGTCAAGGCCCTCGAAACTTATCACGCCGCGCGCGAACTCTACCGGCGGAAGGACCTCAAGCGTGGCGAAATCCCGGTCCTCAATAACATCGGTATCGCACAAGCGCAGGACCTGCACCAGCCCCGCGCCGCCATCGCGACTTTCGATGCCGCCCTCTTGCTCGCCTCCGGTGACCAGCTCCTCACCCTGCAGCTCACGCTCCGTCGGGCCGCTGCTGAGTATGACCTTGGGCGATTGAAAGAAGCCCGGAATGACTACGAAAAAGCCTCAGCCCTGGCCGACAGCCTTCATGCGACCGAAGAGAAATGGAAGGCGCTCAGCGGCCTGGCCCGACTCGCCCTGCAATCCGGCGATCCCGCCGTAGCTATCGTGTATATTCGCGAAGCGGTTTCGAAGATCGAATCCCTGCGGGGCGCCGCTCCCAAAGGCCTTCTTAGTGAGTTCCTGGCAGCTAAGCGTGAGGTGTATGACCTGCTGATTAAGGAACTGGCGCGCGCTGCGAATCCGGATCTCGGGGAACTCTTTCGTCTGATGGAGATGTCCCGTTCCCGCACCCTGCAGGACACGACCAAACCGCTTTCGCTTGCGGAGGTGCGTGCGCGCCTGCCGGTCGGCACCACGCCGGCGTCATCACCTCGCGCTCCGTTTCATCAAGCGTGCTGTTGAGCAGTTGGCGCATCTCAGCGATCTCCCCTGCCACCCCGAGTTCTTTATCGAACCGCCTCCCCGTGTCGGGAAGCTGCAGGAATTCAATGGAGTGTTCCGGGCGGATAGCCCGCGCCTGCACGGCGTTGTAACAGTGGTTTTTTGCGAGAGCCAGGTTGAGAATTTCGAATCGCCGCGAAAGGAGGGCAGGCTCCGCAAGGCACGCAGGAAAACTTCCTGGGCGAGGTCGGCAGCCCAGTCACGGTCTCGAGTAACCCGGTAACACCAGGCAGCCACTTTCGACTGGTAACGACCAAACAACTCGTCCACCGCCTGCCGGATTCCGCCGCCGAATTCGATGTCCCGTTCACGCCAGCTTTAGACAGGCAAATGTACGGTGCGGAACAAACTATTTTGCGGTCATTCGCTCCACCGTTTTTGCGGCCAGTTTGGCGAACGCGGTGACCGCGAGCTCCAGGTGTTCTTCCTTTGTATCTTCAATTTTGTTGTGGCTGATGCCTCCCAGCGACTGCACGAACATCATCACGCCGGGAATCCCCGCCCGCGCGACCTCGGCCGCGTCGTGCAACGGACCGGACGGCATCCGGTGAGCCGTGCCGGTCGTCTCCCGCACCGCTTCGGCACAAAGCCCCACCAGTTCTGCCGCGAATGGTACCGGCTCAATTGACCAGATCCGCGACCAATCCACGGTGCAGCCTTCCTCCGCCGCAAACCTCTCGCTGGCCTCGCGTGCGTCCCGGTGCATCCCGGCCAGCACTTCGGCGCTCAGGTCCCTCTGATCGAGCGTTACTTCACAGCGGCCCACTACTGCTGTCACAATTCCCGGGAAGGTCTTCAAGCTACCCATCGTGCAAACGGCGTCGTTGTGTTTCCCTGCTATATTTCGAATCTCCAGCGCCAGTTTGGCCGCTGCCGCCAAAGCATCGCGACGCAGCCGCATCGGAGTAGATCCCGAATGCGCTTCCTGCCCGTGAAACGTAATCGCATGCCGCTCCACGCCCTTCGTGCCCAGCACCACGCCCAACGGAAGCCCCAGTGTTTCCAGCACCGGACCCTGCTCGATGTGGAGTTCCAGGTACGCCGCCGCATTCCGGCGCTCCGCCTGCGCCTCCGGGAACCGGTCAATTTCCACGCCGCACTGTCGCAACGCATCTTCCAGGCGAATGCCATCGCGATCCAGCCGAACGCGATCCGCTTCAATTGAATGAGTCCCCGCAAAAGCTGACGACCCCAGCAGACTACGTCCGAAACGTGCACCTTCTTCGTCCGCCCAATCCACCAAACGGATAGTCACCGGCGGGCGCCCATCGTACTTTGCCGCGAAACCGCGCATCACTTCGAGCGCTGTCATCACCCCCAGGCATCCATCCAGCCATCCGCCATTGGGCACCGAATCGAGGTGACTGCCCATTACGAGCGCCTTTTCTGATTCCCCACGCAGCGTGATCCAGCGGTTGCCCGCCGCGTCCAGGTGGTCCTCAACCGGAAGCCCGGCCAGCTTGCCCGTAAACCACTCCCGGGCCTTCAGCCAGGTGTCACTCCAGGCCAGCCGCTGCGCGCCGTTTTCATCGGCGGTCAGCGCCCGCAACTCTTTCAGTTCTGCAATGGTTCTCTTCGGGTCCACTGTCATGGTGTCATCTCAAAAAACCTCCGCGATTTTTGTCTTCCTCAGAAGTACACGGGCTCGCGCTTCAGCAACTGTCCCCGCCCACGCTCACCCACGAACTCTCCATCGCGTACCTGCACCTTGCCGCGCACGGTCACCACTGCGGGCCGCCCCTCAATCTCCATGCCTTCGAAGCCGGAGTAATCGCAGTTGGATTTCTGCTCCGCTGCGGTCAGAATACCGCGATAATCGTCATCCCAGATCACCAGATCCGCATCGCTGCCGGGAGCGATCACGCCCTTGCGCGGAGAGAGCCCGAACAACCTGGCCGGTCGCGAACTCAGAGCATCCACCAGGCGATCAAGCCCCAGTCCGCCCCGCTTCACGCCATACGTGTACATCAGGCTCACTCGCTCGTTCAATCCCGGAATGCCGTTCGGAATGTGTGTGAAGGTGTTCGCGCCCAGCAGCTTCTGTGTCGTATCGAAGGGGCAGTGATCCGTGCCGACCGTATCCACCAGGCCCTGCGCCAGCGCATCCCAAAGCACCTTTTGATTCCGCTTATCCCGTAGCGGGGGAGACATCACATGCTTCATTCCCTCCACGCCAGGCCGCTCTGCATAGGTTTTGTCGAGAAGGAAATGCGGCAGTACCGATTCCACCCAAAGCCGAACCCCGCGCGCCTTCGCCGCCACTGCCGCGTCCAGCGCGCCCTTCGATGACAAATGCACCACATATCCCGCCGCGCCCGTGTTCTCCAGGAACGTCGCAAAACGCGCCGTGCCTTCGGCCTCCACAGATTCCGGTCGGCTCGGCTCATGCCATTCCGGCCCCGTTTTTCCCTCCGCCAGCAGCGCCTGCTGCAGCCTGCCCACCAATTCCGCGTTCTCGCAGTGGGCCGTCACAATCACGCCCAGCTTTTTGGCCAGCACCATTGTCTGGTACATCTCGCCGTCATCCACGCCAAAGAAATTCTTATACGCAAGAAAAATTTTGAAAGACGTAATGCCGTCCGCCACAATCTCCCGCAATTGATCTTCGGTCTTCTCGTCAAACCGCGTCACCGCCATGTGGAAGGTGTAATCGCAGGCGCTGCCTCTGGCGGCCTTTGCCTTCCACAGGTGGTAAGCCTCCAGCGCATCATCCGTGCGCGAGGGACAGACCATTTCGATATAGGTCGTTGTCCCGCCCAGCAGCGCTGCAATGCTCCCGGTTTCATGTGTGTCTTTCGCAAAAGTCGACATGAAGGGCAGGTAGATATGGACGTGCGGGTCAATAAAACCGGGGAACACCATCCGGCCCGCAGCATCAATGATCTCCG
>JBBQDH010000038.1:0-32257 GCA_038319515.1 Bryobacterales bacterium | reverse complement strand
GGCCACAGTCACGCTCAGCATGCGATTCAGAATGTATTTCGATGCGTAAGGGCTCGTGGCCAGATAAACGCTGTTGTAAGTACGCAGCGGCGAACTTGTGTGGTTGAACGGATAAGTCACTGCCTGCGTAACGTTCCCATTAGAATCCGTCACCTGGGGGCCCGTGGTGGAACTGCTTTTAGAGACTATCGGATTTCCCGGCGCGTTCATTTCTGGGTAGCCGAATGCTCGGGGGCCTGCCTGTAGTGCGTCGTGGGCGCTCATCCGCGTATTCCGGGGGCGCTACATCGCTCCCGTTGGCGAAATCACAGCACCAGCGTATTTATCTTGCTCTTGAAATCAACTACTTGCGGCGATTCCTCCGGCTTGGCCCCGTGACCCGTTGCACAAAATAAACTCACCGATGACTCTCTCGCTCCAGATTCGCCACACCGCCACCAAACGTCACGCGCCGGCACTGGTCAGCGAGAGCGGCGGCGAAAGAAAACATTTTTTACGGGGACGAACCCGGGAACAATCGCCCAACCTATTGAAAACAAGTAAAACCACCCGCCTCAGCTCCCTCTCAGGACCCCCTCAAATACCCGCCAAATACCCGGGAATCCACCCGAAAACCTGCCATTTTCAGCCACCAACCCGCCCCGCCTATAATCAAGGCATCCCCTCTTTTCAAAGGACCATCGTGACTGGTAACGAAATCCGGCAGCGCTTCCTCGACTTCTTTCAGGCCCGCGGCCACCGCATCGTCCGCAGCAGCTCCCTCGTGCCTGCCAACGACCCCACCCTCCTGTTCAACAACGCAGGCATGAACCAGTTCAAAGAGGTTTTCCTCGGTCTGGAACAGCGCGACTATGTTCGCGCCGCCACCTCCCAAAAGTGTGTCCGCGCCGGTGGCAAGCACAACGATCTCGAAAACGTCGGCTACACCCGCCGCCACCACACTTTCTTCGAGATGCTGGGCAACTTCTCCTTCGGTGACTATTTCAAGGCCGAAGCCATCGCCTTCGCCTGGGACCTCATCACAAAGGAATACGGCATCCCTGCCGACAAACTTTACGTCACCGTCTTCCGCGAAGACGACGAAGCCGAGCGCCTTTGGCAGGAAGTAGCCGGCGTCCCCAAATCCCGCATTTTCCGGCTCGATGAAAAAGATAATTTCTGGCAAATGGGCGATACCGGCCCCTGTGGCCCCTGCTCGGAAATCCACTATGATCTCGGTCCTGAAGGTGCCGAACCTGGTCGCGAACACGAAGAGTTCCCTCTTGATGGCGGCGGTCGTTTCGTCGAAATCTGGAACCTTGTCTTCATGCAGTACAACCGCGATTCGTCCGGCACTCTGACACCCCTGCCGCGCCCGTCCATCGATACCGGCATGGGTCTGGAACGGGTAGCCGCTGTCCTGCAGGGCAAGCTCACCAACTACGAAACCGATCTCATCCGTCCCATCATGGACAAGGCTGGCGAACTCTTCGGCACCACTTACGGCGCGAACGACCGCACCGATACCGCCCTCCGCATCAACGCCGACCACGCCCGCGCCACCGCCTTCCTCATCCACGACGGCATTCTCCCTTCCAATGAAGGCCGGGGCTACGTGCTTCGCAAAATCATGCGCCGCGCCATGCGCAACGCCCGCCTCATCGGCAAGCAGGAACCCTACTTGTACGAACTCACGGGCTTCGTCGCTGAACACATGCGCGATGCTTACCCGGAAATGATGGAGTCCATTCCGCGTGTCGCCCGCATCGTGAAGGATGAGGAGCACCGCTACGCGACTACATTTCTGGTTGCCGAAAAAGTATTTAGCGACGAACTCGCGAACCTTTCCGAAAAAATCGTCCCTGGACCGCTTTCGTTCCGTCTTTATGACACCTACGGACTGGCGCTCGACGAGCAGGAAGAAATGGCCCGCGAGCGCGGCTTTGAACTCGACCGTGACGCTTTCGAAATTGAAATGCGCCAACAGCGTGATCGCGCCCGCGCCAGTTGGAAGGGCGGGGAAAAAGGTACCATCGCCCCCGCCTACCAGACCCTCCTCGCGAACGGCAAGACGAAATTCCTGGGCTATACCGACCTGCTCGCCACTTCGAAAGTGACCGGCCTGTTGCTGAGTCAGCAGATCGTGGAAAACCTTGGCCCCCACACGGAAGGCGAAGTCGTGCTCCACCAGACTCCATTCTACGCCGAAACCGGCGGCCAGGTTGGCGACAAAGGCAGTCTCTATAATGCGGAGGGCGATCAGGTCGCAGTCGTGCTCGATACGTACCCTGCCGTCCCCGGCCTCACCGTCCACAAGATCCGGACTCTGCTTCCCCTGCACCTCGGGGACGAACTCCGCGCCGAAGTCGCCCAGCCCGAGCGCCTCTCCACGCAGCGGCACCACACCGCGACTCACCTGCTCCAGGCCGCACTCCAACGCGTCCTTGGCCCCCATGTCAAACAGGCCGGCAGCGTTGTCGACCCCGAGCGCCTGCGTTTCGATTTCAGCCATTATGCCGCCCTCGATCCCGCCGAAATCGCAGAAATCGAAAGCATGGTGAACAGCCAGATCCTGCGCAACACAGCCGTCTCCACCAATATCATGGCGATCGACGAGGCCGTCGCCACCGGAGCCATGGCCCTGTTCGGCGAGAAATATGGCGATGAAGTCCGCGTCGTCTCCATCCCGGACTTCTCGAAGGAACTCTGCGGCGGCACCCACGTCAGCCGCACCGGTGATATCGGGCTCTTCAAGGTCACCAACGAAAGCAGTATCGCGGCCGGAGTTCGGCGGATCGAAGCGGTCACCGGACCCGCAGCCATCCGTCAGTTCGAACAGGCAGGCCTCGCACTGGCCGGGCAAATCGACAAGCTCTCAGCTGAAAAGCGTCTGCAGGAACGCCATATTGAAGCGCTGAAAACGAAGATCGCCAACGCCGCCGCGCACGGGCTCGAACTACAGTCCAAAGAAATGAACGGTGTCCGCTATCTCGCCGCTCAGGTGGACGATCTCGACCGTAACCAGATGCGCACCCTCGCCGACAACCTGCGCAACAAATGGAAGTCTGCGGTGGTCGTGCTTGCGTCAGCCGAAGGTGGCAGCGTCTCCATCGTCGCGGCTGTTACCAAAGACCTGACGCAGAAGTTTCAGGCCGGAAAGCTTGTTGGCGCTGTGGCCCTCGCGACGGGTGGCAAAGGTGGTGGTCGTCCGGATATGGCGGAGGGCGGCGGCAAAGATCCGTCCGCATTGCCCCAGGCGCTGGAATCCATTACCAGGGAAGTGGAAAGCAAGCTGTGAGCTACGACGTTATTGTGATCGGGGCGGGGCCAACCGGCCTCGCCTGCGGCATCGAGTTAAAAAAGCGTGGCGTCGACACGCTCATTGTCGACAAGGGCTGTTTGGTCAACTCGCTCTACAACTACCCGACGCACATGACGTTCTTCACCACGCCGGAACTGCTGGAGATTGGTGATCTCCCCATGACCAGCATGTTTGAGAAGCCCACTCGCACGGAGGCCCTCAAATACTACCGGCGCGTGGCCCAACATTACAAGCTCAACATCCATCAGTACGAGCACGTCGAGTCCATCACAGGCGCAGACCGTGCATTCACGGTCCACACTGCCAATGGCCCCCGAACCGCAAAGAAGATCATCCTTTCCACCGGCTACTACGACGTTCCGAACCTGCTCAAGGTCCCCGGCGAAGAGCTCCCCAAAGTGATTCATTACTACAAGGAGGCGCACCCGTACTACGACCATGACGTGCTCGTGGTCGGCGCCAAAAACTCCGCAGCCATCGCCGCTTTGGAGCTTTACTGGACCGGAGCGCGCGTGACCCTGGTGCATCGCGGTCCGGAGATCCACCGCCACGTCAAATACTGGATTAAACCGAATATCGAAAACCGTATCAGGAACGGTGAAATCAAAGGCTATTTCAATACGCGTGTCGTGGAGATCAAGCCAAAGTCAGTCACGCTCGACGCGCCCGAAGGCCGCATCGAAATCGCCAACGACTTCGTTCTCGCCATGATCGGCTACAGCCCCGACATGACGTTCCTGAATGCCACGGGCATCATGCTTGACCCCGCCACGCAGAAGCCCCGCACCAACCCCGAAACGCTCGAAAGCGACCGCAAAGGCATCTTCCTCGCTGGTGTGATCGTCGCCGGCATGCACACCAACGAAATCTTCATTGAGAACGGACGCTTTCACGGTCGCCAGATTGCGGAGGAGATTGCGAAACAGCTCAGCTAATTGTGTTTTACCTTGTAGACTTTCTTGCTCATCTGGTTCAGGACGGGGTCGGCCTTGACTTCCCGGGCGGAGACAACCCCGGCCAGCCCGGCATGGAAAAACCTTCCTATTAGCGGGGCTTGGGAAAGAGAATCGGCAGCGCCTCCTCTGAGGTGAACATGCAGCGCCCGTTGTGCCCACAAAGGTGAACCTCGGTCACTATATGGTGGGCGCCCAACTTCTCGTTCACATACTTCGCGAAGGCTTCGCCGCGCGCGAGGCGGGTTGGTCCCTGCGCCATCGCGGGGCACGATCCGTCGAATCCGCCCAGCGGCAGGATGTCGAGTTCGCCGAGCAGATAGACCGCAGGACGGCTCACCAGTTGCTTCTTCAACTGCTCGTCCGATGATCGCGCCGAATACCCGGACCGCTCCATCATTCCGTAGGGCCACTTGTCGAAGGTGGTGCATGCCTGTCCATCGCGGAACGGTCCGAACGCCTCCGCTGCCGCCCCTGCGGGCACGTAGCCCGGCGTCCGGGCGGCCAAAGAGTAGGCTGATTCGCGCGGACGCACACTCTCCGGATACCCGTAGCTGGAAGGGTTGGAAACCACGTACGAAACCGGCACCCGCAGCTTCTCGTGAATCAGGTTCGACATCTGATATCTGTTCACAAACTGCCCGCCGGCCGAATGTCCGGCCAGCACGATCTGCTGCAGATTCGGAAATACTTTCTGATCCGCCAGTTTCCGAAGAATCTCATCTGTCAGATCGTACGAAGTGAGTTTCGGATTCCCCGCCGCAGCTCCGCCGCTTCTCCAGCTGTCGCCGCTGCACGGCCAGTTGACCTCATTCTCGGCGAGCGCGTCATTGCATCCGCCGCCCTTCGAAGCAAAGCGCGGGGCAACCACGATCGTGTTCTCCAAAGCACCGGCAAGGAACGCTGAAGCCACCGCCGTCCGGAAATAATTGTCCGCATCCCGGCTCGCCCCGTGCACCATGACCATGGCTCGCGTGATGCTCTCGTTCTTTGCATCCAGCGAGTAGGTCCGATAAACCAGCGACCGCGAGAGCCCTCCGTTCAAAGTCACCCATTCGGTGCAGGCCGCCGTGCCGGATACGCAGGGGGCCGCATGGGCTACACCACAAACGAGAAGAAGAAATGCCGGAATTCGCATCCTGACTTTGTAGCACGCGGGGGAAGCCGTGGCCGAGCGGTCAATTTCCATGGTAAGTTTGCGGCGACCCGGACCCCCGGCGCGTCCTGCAATATTGCCATCCAATCCCGCCGGCTTACGCACAGGCCCGGCCACAAAGCCATCGCGCGCTGGTTTGGTGTCAATCAACTTCTGCAACATAGCTATTGGCCGTAACTTCCACTTCCCTGATTTTGGTGAAATCGAGGCGGCCCGATCGGGGGAGCGCAGTTGCTGAGTCGCGCGTACCAATGAATTCCGGGTTAGACTCTCGCGGTACTCCTGCGAAAGCCGTTCGAGCAGGGCGAGATTAATTCCGCCAAACACCCGATCCGAATCCAGGGCATAAATGCACTTCCCGGGCACTCTGTTTTTGATCAGTCGAACTCGATAAGAGGGGGGATTCTGGCGGAGATCCTGATTTTATTCCGCCGCCTTTGCAAGAATATTCCAGAATTCCGGGAACGATACCGAAGCGGCATCCGCATTATCGATTGTTGACGGTCCGTCGCCGCGCAGGGCCGCGATCGCGAACGCCATGGCAATCCGGTGATCACCAAATGAATCGAACGCCGCGGCCCTGAACTTCTGTTTGCCGGGGATCACCATTCCGTCCGGAGTCACTTCAATCTCAATCCCCATCCGTTTGAAGTTGTCCGCCACCGTCGCAATCCGGTCCGTCTCCTTGATGCGCAACTCCTGTGCATCGCGAACGATCAGTCCCTCTTCTGACGCCGCGCCCAGGACGGCCAAAACCGGAATCTCATCAATGAGCGCCGCAGCCATGTCCTTTTCGATCACGCCGCCACGCACGGGAGCATACCTCACCTCAATGTCGCCAATCAGTTCCCCGTTCACTGACTCGATCTTCAAAATCTTGATCGGCGCCCCTGTTCCCGCCAGAAAATCGAGCAGTGCCGAACGCGTGGGGTTCAGCCCGACGTTCTGGATGATCAAATGCGACCCGGGCACCAAAAGCCCTGCCACCAGGAAGAACGCCGCTGCCGACAGATCGCTCGGCACAATCAACTCCCGGCCAGTCAGCGTTGGCCGACCCTGGAGTGTAATCACCCGCTGCGCCACCTTCAGGTCAGCACCAAACTCCCGCAGCGCAATCTCGGAGTGGTCGCGCGACCGAATGGGTTCCCGAACAATCGTCTCACCGTCGGCAAACAATCCGCCAAAGAGCACGCAGGTCTTCACCTGTGCGCTGGCAACGGGCAATGTGTAGTCGATCGGATGGAGCTCACCGCCATGAACCGTTATCGGCGGGTATTGCTCATCCCGCGCCTCAAACCTCGCACCCATGCGGGTGAGGGGCTTGATCACCCGCGCCATCGGGCGGCGTGAGAGCGATTCGTCACCAAAAATCCGGCTGGAAAACGGTTGCCCTGCCAGCAGGCCCGCCATCATGCGGATGGTGGAGCCGGAATTTCCCGCATCAAGGTCGCGTGTCGGGGCAGTCCACCCGGTCAGGCCTCTGCCGTGGATCGTGACAGTGGTTCCCTCCTCTTCCACTTCGATCCCGAGGGCCTGCACGCATCCCAGCGTGGAATGGCAATCAGCTCCGGTGGAGTAGTTCAGAATCCTCGACGTCCCCTCGGCAAGGGCCGCGATCATTCCATAGCGGTGAGAAATCGACTTATCGCCGGGCAGTATCACCGTACCCGAAAGGCGCCCCGCAGGGCGGACAGTTTGTTGCATGAACCTTTCATTGTAGAGGGTGTACAAACTCACCTGCGCCTCAACGCGCGGTTGAGTATACTAATGCATTCGGTGTGATCTGGCCCACGTTTGCTGAGACTCCCCGAAGTAAATCCGCGAACATTTTTTCGCATCTCAAAGACAGAAGTTATCAAGGAGTGCTTGGGAAAACGATGGCGATAAGACATAATACTTCTTTGGTCGCATTTCCCCTTTCCAGGCTACTCACTTCGGGGTCCGTTGTGACCTTCCGGAACGAGGTTTGATCGTAGATCGCAATGCCACAGATCTTCAAATCCAGCGCGAACTCATTTGCACGCACCAGCGTCGTTCTTGCCGTGCTCGTTGTCGGCGGCGGACTGGGGGCGGTTTACGAACTGTCCGCAGACTCCTCCTACGCAACCCGGCAGGGTAACGTCCGCGAGCAACCCATCCCATTCAGCCATACGCACCACGTAGGCTCCATGGGTATCCAGTGCCTGTACTGCCACACGACTGTTGAAAATTCGCAGCATGCGTCAGTGCCGCCCACCAAGACCTGTATGAACTGCCACTCGCAGATCTGGATCAACAGCTCCACTCTGGAGCCGGTCCGCGAGAGCTACCGTACAAACCAATCCATTAAGTGGACGAAGGTCCACGACTTGCCGGATTACGTGTATTTCAACCACAGCATCCATGTGAAAAAGGGTGTCGGCTGCGAAACCTGCCATGGCCGCGTGGACAAGATGCCTTTGATGTATCAGCAGGCAAACCTTGAAATGCGCTGGTGTGTCAATTGCCACCGTAATCCCGAGAAGTTCATCCGGCCGCGTCAGTTCATCACCAAGATGGGCTACGATCCTGAGATCGACGCAAAGCAGTCCCAGGAAGAGCTGGGGCCGAAGCTGGTGAAAGAATATAACGTTCAGAAGCTGGAGACCTGTTGGACATGTCACAGGTAGCACCACAAGTTGGCAAAGCTGGCACGATGAGTGAAGAAAAGAATTCATTGAATCTCGAAGTCATTCAGAATCGGCTGGAGCAGGCGAAGGGTGCCGGCTACTGGCGGAGTCTGGACGAACTGTTCTCAACGGAAGGCTTCAAGGACTACCTGCACCGTGAATTTCCCCGGCAGGCGTCGGAGTGGGTGGACGACGACGGGCGCCGCAACTTCCTCAAGATCATGGGCGCGTCGCTGGCCCTCGCTGGTCTCTCCGCCTGCACCAAGCAGCCGGAAGAGTACATCATGCCGTACGTGCAGGCTCCTGAAAAGCTTGTAAACGGTAAGCCGCTGTTCTACGCTACGGCATTCCCGGTCAACGGTATCGCGAACCCCGTACTGGTCGAAACGCACGAATTCCGCCCCACTAAGGTGGAAGGGAATCCAGAGCATCCCGCCAGCCTTGGTTCGGCGGATGTCGTGACGCAGGCTTCGGTTCTGGGTCTCTACGATCCGGACCGGCTCCAGACCGTCAACTATCTCGGTGAGATCCGTTCCTACACTTCTTTCCTGTCGACTTTCCTGCAGGCACTGGCCCAACAGAGGTCGAAGAATGGAGCGGGTCTTCGGATCCTGACCGAGACAGTCACCTCCCCCACGCTTTATAGTCAGTTGCAGGAAGCCCTGAAAGCCTATCCTGAAGCGAAGTGGTATCAGTGGGAGCCCACCGGGCACGGTCGCCGCATGGGCGCTCAAATGGCGTTCGGGCAGTTCCTCAACCCGGTTTACAAGTTCGCTGAAGCGGAAGTCGTTGTTTCCATTGATGCGAATTTCCTCGCCAACGGTCCCGGAGGTGTTCGCTATGCTCGCGATTTCTCTTCAAAACGTACGCTTCGCGACGGGGCGATGGAGCAAAATCGCTTCTATGCGGTAGAGAGCACTCCGAGTTCCACGGGCGTGAAGGCCGACCACCGTCTTGCGCTGAAGCCCTCTGAAATTCCCACTTTCGTCCGTTCGCTTGCCACTTCACTTTCCGGCGGGGCGGCGGGTGGTTCAAAGTTCCTCCAGATTCTTGTCAAAGATCTGCAGGCGGCCAAAGGCAAGTCCATCGTCATCGCAGGGGACGACCAATCTCCCGAAGTACATGCTGTTGTTCACTACATCAATCAGGTTCTCGAGAACAACGGTAAAACCATCATCTTGACCGCTTCCCTCGATCAGAAACCGGCTGACCAGTGGGCGGACCTGCAGGCGCTGACACAGGATCTGAATTCCGGCACGGTAGATCTGCTGTTGATTTTGGGTGGAAACCCGGTCTACGCGGCTCCCGCGGCGCTCAACCTTCGCGGCGCGCTCCAGCTTGCCAAAACCCGCATTCGTCTGGGGCTTTACGACGACGAAACCTCTGAAGTTTGCCAATGGCTGATCCCCGAATCCCACGCTTTTGAGCAGTGGAGTGACGCGCCCGCCTACGACGGCACCATCTCGATCATTCAGCCGCTGATTGCGCCTCTTTATGGTGGTAAGTCGGGTCACGATATTCTTGCCGTATTCACGGAAAACCCGGACATGTCCGGTTACCAGACCGTGCGCAACTTCTGGCAGGCCAAACATACCGGCGCCGATTTCGAGACCTGGTGGAAACACTCAATCCACGATGGTTTTGTAAAGGATTCGGCACTCGCCGCCGTCAGCGCCACCGCGAAACTGATCCCGGCGTCGGCCTCTTCCGCTGGCTCCGGCTACGAAGTTTCTTTCCATGTCGATCCTTACGTTCTCGATGGACGTTATTCCAACAACGCATGGTTGCAGGAATTGCCGCGTCCTATCACCCGCCTGACGTGGGATAACGCCGTCATTGTCAGTCCGAAGACAGCCAAAGAGCTGAAAGTGGAAGACGATGACCGTGTCGAAATCTCGGTCAACGGATCTACGGTCAAAGGTTCCATCTACACCTTGCCCGGCCAGCCGGATGGTTCGATCGAACTGAGCCTCGGCTTTGGACGCACCCGCTCGGGCCGTGCCGGAAATGGCGCAGGGTTTAACGCCTATCCGTTCCGCACTGCAGCCAACCCTTACTTTGCCACAGGCGCGAAAATCACCCCGATGGGTGAGAAATTTCGCCTTGCACCCGTCCAACACCACTTTGCGATGGAAGGCCGTGAGCCGGTGAAGGTCGGCACGCTCGAAGAATATAAGAAAGATCCTTACTTCGCCCAGAAGGAAAGTGAAACGGCCAACACGGGTCTAACCATTCTTCCGGCAGACTGGCAGTACAAAGGTTACGCGTGGGGCATGGCGATTGACCTCACCTCCTGCAACGGTTGCAACGCCTGCGTTGTCGCCTGTCAGGCGGAAAACAACATAGCTGTCGTCGGTAAAGAGCAGGTTCTGAATACCCGCGAAATGCACTGGATCCGCATCGACCGCTACTATCGCGGCAGCGAAAACGATCCCGAAATGTTCTTCCAGCCCGTCGGTTGCCAGCATTGCGAAAACGCTCCGTGCGAAATCGTTTGTCCGGTCGCCGCCACGGTGCACGATGCCGAGGGCCTCAACAACATGGTTTATAACCGTTGCGTTGGCACCCGGTACTGTTCCAACAACTGCCCCTATAAGGTTCGCCGCTTCAACTTCCTGCTCTACACGGATTGGGAAACGGAAAGCCTCAAGCTGCAGCGCAACCCGGACGTTTCGGTTCGCAGCCGCGGCGTAATGGAAAAGTGTACCTACTGCGTACAGCGCATCAACTACGCCAAAATCACTGCGGAAAAAGAAGATCGCCGCGTTAAAGACGGCGAAATTGTTCCGGCCTGCGCCGCCACCTGCCCTTCGCAGGCAATCGTTTTCGGCGATCTGAACGATCCGAAGAGCAAAATTTCGCAGACCAAGCGCGAAAAGACAAATTACTCCCTGCTGGGCGAACTCAATACTCGCCCGCGTACGACTTATCTCGCTGAGATCCGCAATCCGAATCCGGAATTGTCGACCAGGAAGGAGAGCTAGCCAGCGATGTCGCAGCCTGTTGAATTACCAGATAAAATCCACGTCGGGCCGGTCATCGACCCGGGGCATAGTCTCGCCTCCGTTTCCGACAAAGTTGCGGGAATTGTCCTCCGGCGCAAAATCACGCTGGGATGGGTTTTCGGCCTCCTGATCTCTTTTGCGGTCTTGCAAAATCTGATGGCGGGCGCCACCTGGCTGCTCATTAAGGGTGTCGGCGTTTGGGGTATTAACATCCCCGTTGGCTGGGGCTTCGCGATTATCAACTTCGTCTGGTGGATTGGTATTGGCCATGCCGGCACGCTGATCTCCGCTATTCTCCTCCTGCTCAACCAATCGTGGCGAAACGCGATCAACCGTTTCGCTGAAGCCATGACCCTGTTTGCCGTCCTGTGCGCAGGCATGTTCCCGGTCCTGCATACCGGTCGCCCGTGGTTGGCCTACTGGCTTTTGCCAATTCCCAACACGATGGGTATGTGGCCGCAATTCCGCAGCCCGCTGCTCTGGGACGTCTTTGCAGTAACGACTTATCTGATTATTTCCGCCGTTTTCTGGTACGTTGGGTTGATTCCCGATATGGCGACCTTGCGTGACTCATCGAAGTCCGCAACCTCCCGCAGGATTTATGGCATGCTCGCCATGGGCTGGCGCAATTCCGCGCGTCACTGGCAGCGCTACGAAAAAGCGTCACTGCTGCTTGCCGGTCTGGCGACGCCGCTGGTGGTTTCGGTCCACACAGTCGTTTCTTTCGACTTCGCGGTTTCCATCGTCCCTGGCTGGCACACGACGATCTTCCCGCCCTACTTCGTCGCGGGTGCCATCTACTCCGGTTTCGCCATGGTGCTGACCCTGATGATTCCGGTCCGTCGTTTCTACGGTCTCGACGACATTATCACGCTTCGCCACCTCAACAACATGGCCAAGGTGACATTGGCTACTGCCCTGATCGTTGCCTACGGCTATACGTTCGAAGCCTTTTTCGGATACTTCAGCGCTGACACCTATGAGCGCTTCATGATCTGGAACCGTATGACAGGCCCTTATGCGGTCTTCTACTGGGCTCTGATTCTGTGCAACATTGTGACCCCGCAATTCCTGTGGTCCAAGAAAATCAGGACCACGCCCGGGATACTGTGGATCATTTCGATCATCGTCAATATCGGCATGTGGCTGGAACGCTTCGTCATCGTTGTCACCAGTCTGCATCGTGATTTCCTGCCCTCCAGCTGGGGCTACTATGCGCCGACCGTCTGGGACTGGCTCATCTATACCGGAACCCTCGGTATGTTCATGACGCTCATCTTCCTCTTCGTGAGAGTTCTGCCCATGATCACCATCTTCGAATTACGCATGCTGCTGCCTGGTGCAGCCGTGAAGGAGCCGGTTGCGCAATGAGCGTTTACACCGACAGTGAAGTCGCCCTTTACGGCCTGATGGCGGAGTTCGAAACTCCCGGCCAGCTGGTCGCCGCCGCCCGCCGTACTCGTGAGGCGGGATTTAAGAAGTACGACGCTTACACGCCTTATCCGATTCATGAACTGGATGGCGCCATGGACCTGCACGACAACCGGATTTCGCTGCTTACTCTGGTTGGCGGATTGTTGGGCTGCGCGGGTGGATTCGGACTTGCCACGTGGGTTTCGGCCGTTGCCTACCCGCTCAACGTCGGCGGCCGCCCGATCATCAGCGTTCCCATGTTCATTCCGGTCACCTTTGAATGCACCATTTTGCTCGGTGGTCTCACTGCTGCCATCGGCATGCTCCTGTTGAATGGATTGCCGATGCCGTACCATCCCGTTTTCAATGTGGAGCGCTTCGTCAACGCCTCCCGCAGCAAGTTCTTCATCTGCATCGAATCGAGCGATCCGCAATTTGATCGGGTCAAGACCGCCAGCTTCCTCGAAAGTCTGGGCGCTGAGGAAATAGCAGAGGTCGCAGAATGAGGATACATCCAGTCAGCGCTTTGCTCCTCTCCGGACTCGGTCTGTTCTTGATTGGTTGCCGCCAGGACATGCAGGATCAGCCCAAGTACAAGCCGCAGCGCCCCAGCAACTTTTTTGCCGATGGCCGCAGCGGTCGCCCGGAACTTGAAGGCACAGTTGCGCGCGGTGAATTGAACGAGGACACCGCTTTCTACGCAGGCAAAGACGAAAGCGGAAATGAGATCGACGTTTTTCCCGTAGCCGTCGACCAAGCGTTTATCGAACGAGGCCAGCAGCGCTTCGACATTTATTGCGCACCCTGCCACGGCAGAATCGGCAATGGCCTCGGAATGATTGTGCGCCGTGGCTTCAAGCAGCCACCTTCCTATCACATTGACCGCTTGCGCAACGCGCCGGTTGGTCACTATTACGATGTGATCAGCAACGGCTACGGAGCCATGCTGAACTACTCGCAACAGGTTCAACCACGCGACCGCTGGGCGATTATCGCCTATATCCGGGCCCTGCAGTATAGCCAGAACGCCAATATCAACGATCTGACCGTTGAGGCCCGGGCGAAAGTCCCCGCGGCAGGCAAACCCCTGACCGCCGAACAACAGTCGGTTGAGAAATCTCAGCCGCTGGTCCCGACCGACAGCGATTTTTACAACGTCCCGCATGAGGCGACAATGCCGAGCGGGGTTCCGGGAGCCATCGGTGCAGGCGCCCGCAAATCGAATCAGCCAGAGAGAAAATGACGACGACGGAAAATAGCTTGCAAACCGCCCCGCAACTCAGCGACACGCTGAAGCGGTATTCGTCCATCGCGACGTTTATCGCGCTTGTATTTCTGGGGCTATTGGTCAGTGGCATCTTCCTGGAAGGTGGTGGTCTTACCGGGCCGGGAATGGGCCACTTTCTCCGCGCATACCTCGTTGGGTTCTGGCTTTGGTTCGGCGCCGGCGCCGGCTGCCTGGTCATCCTGATGACCCAGTATCTCTCCGGTGGCGCATGGGGCGTAGTGATCCGCCGACCGCTTGAAGCGGGCGCGAAAACCCTCTACGTCACTTGTTTCCTGTTTCTCCCGCTGCTGATCTTCCGCGAACAGATTTACTGGTGGACTACTCCCGCAGGTCTGGCCGATAAGGTCATCGCGGCCAAAAGCCTTTACCTGAACATTCCCTTTCTCTGGGTTCGCTGGGCAATATACTCCATCTTTCTTTGCTTCTTCACCATGAAGCTGACCGCCTGGTCAAAACAGGAAGACGAAACAAAATCAACAGTAGTGTCAGCGAAACTGGAAGCTCTGAGCGCTCCCGGCGTACTCATCTTCTTCATTCTGATGACGTTCTGCGCCGTCGACTACCTGATGACGCTCGAACCTTACTGGTATTCCACCATCTACGGCTTCATGATCATCATCGGCTGGGTGCTGACGTCTCTGGCCATCGTCATGGGAACTCTGACGATTCTCGAAAAATACGAGCCGATGCATCATGCTTTGACGCGAAGGCACTACCATGATCTCGGCAAGTTGCTCTTTGCCATGGTCATGATGTGGACCTATCTGAACTTCTCGCAGTTGCTGATCACCTGGTCGGGCAACCTGCCCTCGGAAATCGTCTGGTACATCAAGCGCTGGAACGGCGGCTGGGAGTCGGTGGCACTGATCCTGCTGTTCGGGCACTTCGTCCTGCCATTCGCCATGCTGCTGTCGCAGCCCGCGAAGAAGAGTTCGAAGTTCATCGCGTTCGTCGCGTGCTACATTGTCGCGGTCCATGCCATTGACGTCTACTCGCTGGTGGAGCCCAACTTCACCAAGGCGACCGACCCGCACTTCTACTTTTCATGGCTCGACTTGGTCTCTCCGATTGGTTTCGGCGGACTCTGGTTCGCCCTCTATTTCCGTAACCTGCCCGGCATGCCGTTATTGCCGCTGGGCGCCCCCGATCTTACAAAGGCACTGAATCATGGCAGAGACCACTAAGCACTCTCCCCACGGCCCGACGGGAGACGACAAACGCGGACACGGCCCCTCCGATCATGCCGACCACGGCGATGGTCAGGTTTCGTTCGAGCGCGGAGACGTCAACGTATTCCAGATCACCGCCTTCGGCATCGGCCTGCTGATCGGCTGTATCGTGGTCGTTTTTGCTATGTGGGCGATGTTCCACTTCCTCGCCGTTCGGGCGGACAAGGTGGACGCTAAAATGCCCGGGACCATGGAGAAAGAGCGCGCCTCCTTACCGCCGGAACCGAGGCTGACCGGGCTTCGTCCGCGTCCACAGGCGCCAGTCTCGCCGCGTGTCGAGATGGACCAGCTCCGCGCCGACGAAAACGCCATTCTCGAAAACTACGGCTGGATTGATCCGAACAAAGGTACGGTGCGGATTCCCATCGAACAGGCAATTGAAATAGTGGCGCAAAAAGGTCTGCCCGCAAAAGTCAGCCCCGCCGGAGCCGATGGCGGCTTCCGCTTTATTCCGTCTGACGCAAGCGGCGGGAGGACGCTCGAAAAGATCTCTCAATGAGCGAAAAGAAATATATTTCGAGGATGATGTTGGCCAGTGCCGTTACGCTCCTGAGCGTCTCCGCCTTCGGTCAGGCTACGCCTCCGCCCGGTTTCGGCGGGAGCGACGGCTTAGGCCGCGGTCAGTCCTCCAGCGGCAACGACGAAGGTCCGGTCATAAACCGGGCGGCGCCCGCGCGAGCTCAGGACATGCTCAACATGAAGGGCGGCGACCGCCCCGTGTCTCTGAAAAACGTGACTATCGAGCAACGCCTGAATTCACAGCTTCCGCTCGATGCCGGGTTCCGGGATGAAACCGGCAAAACTGTGCGGCTTGGCTCGTTCTTCGGCAAGCGCCCCGTGGTTCTGGCTCTGGTTTATTACGACTGCCCAATGCTCTGCACCCAAATCCTGAACGGGATGGTGCGCGCCGCCAAAGTCCTCACTTTCACGCCCGGCGTCGAGTACGACATTGTGGCGATCAGCTTCGATGCGCGGGAAACCTCGAAGCTTGCAGCCGAAAAGAAAGCGCTGTACGTCAAGCGGTATGGTCATCCCGAAACTGCCGCCGGCTGGCACTTTCTGACCGGCGATCTCAGCTCAATCAAGCGAGTCACCGACGCAGTTGGCTTCCGTTATATGTGGGACGTTCACACCGCGCAGTTCGCCCATGCGAGCGCGATTTATGTCCTGACTCCGGAAGGGAAGCTCTCGAAATATTTCTACGGCATTGACTACTCGCCGAAGGACATGCGGCTTGGGCTCATCGAAGCCTCGAACAACAAGATCGGCAATCCGGTCGATCAGATCATGTTGTTCTGTTATCACTTCGATCCGCACGCCGCGAAGTACACGCCTTTTGCATTGGGATTGTTACGCGTAGCCGGAGCGGCTACGGTTTTGACACTTGGGGGATTCGTGTTTATTATGCTTCGGCGAGATAGCCGACAGAAAGGGAGTAGGCCCGCCTGATTATGATAGATTCCAAATTTCGCCTGTTTCCTGTAGAGGCCTCGACTATTGCGGGGAGTGTGGATGGGCTCTATGCCTTCCTCATACTCGTCAGCGCCTTTTTCTCGTTGCTGATCGCATTCCTGGTTGTATTCTTCGCTTACAAATATCGCCATCGTCCGGGCGTCGTCTTCACGCCCGAACCGCATGACGATCACAGTGTCGGCGGATTAGTCCTCGAAGTTGTCTGGACGATCATTCCGCTGGGCCTGTCGATGATCATGTTCGTCTGGGGCGTCAGTATTTACTTCAAAGAGTCCCGTCCGCCTGCTAATTCGATGGAAGTGTATGTCACCGGCAAGCAGTGGATGTGGAAGATCCAGCACATGGAAGGTGCGCGTGAAATTAACGAATTGCACATCCCGGTGGGTCGCAACGTGAAGCTCACGATGACCTCGGAGGATGTCATTCACGACTTCTTCATCCCGGCCTTCCGCACCAAGGCAGACGTTCTGCCCGGCAGGTATACCACCGAATGGTTCCAGGCCACCAAGGTCGGTTCCTATCACATTTTTTGCGCCGAATATTGTGGCACGAAGCACTCCGGCATGATCGGTACTGTCTACGTGATGGCTCAGCAGGACTACAACACCTGGCTTGGTGCCGGCAGTGGCGAAGGCTCCATGGCGGAGCAGGGGCAGTCACTCTTCAACCAGCTCGGTTGCGGCAATTGCCATGCCAGCCTTGTAAATCAGAATGGCCGTTGCCCGAACCTGAACGGCTTGTATGGCTCCCGTGTAGACCTGAAAGACGGGGCCAGCGTGAAAGCTGATGAAGCCTATATTCGCGAATCCGTGCTCTATCCCCAGTCGAAAATCGTTGCAGGCTACGACGATTACATGCCCACGTTCAAAGGTCTCATCACCGAAGACGGCATGCTGAAGCTGATCGAATACGTGAAATCTCTCGGGGCGAAGAACGGGGTCATCAACTCGGCCACTCCGGCCATGGTTGAGACCAGTACTTCGCCCGGCAATTCAACCCGGTCGAAAGCCGGGCCGCAGGGCAAACCGGGTGCGATTGCCGCACCTGCTGCGCCCGCTGCTCCGGCGGGAAATCGTTAAGTTGTCAGGAACATAAGAATGATTACGGCGACTGCACCAGCAATAGAAACAAAAAACTACCTGAATGCGGAGCACGGCCTGAAAAGCTGGCTCCTGACTCAGGACCACAAGCGGATCGCAATTCTTTATCTCATCGCGATCACGGCCTTCTTCATGGTGGGCGGCCTGATGGCCGTCCTGATCCGCCTGGAACTGGCAACACCAGCAGGCGACTTGCTCGATTCGAATACCTATAACAAGGTCTTCACGATGCACGGTGTGATCATGATTTTCTTCTTCCTGATCCCGTCGATCCCGGCCATGCTGGGCAATTTCCTGCTGCCTCTGATGATCGGGGCGAAGGATTTAGCCTTTCCCAGAATCAACCTGCTCAGTTGGTATATCTACATGCTCGGCGGCAGTTTCGGTGTCTTCGTTCTGATAACCGGCGGTGTTGATACCGGCTGGACCTTCTACACCCCGTTCAGCAGCACCTACTCCAACGGGTATGTGGTGTTGACCGCCATGGCGGCGTTTATCAATGGGTTCTCGTCGATTTTGACCGGCCTGAATTTTATCGTCACCGTGCACCGCATGCGCGCGCCCGGCCTCACCTGGTTCCGTCTGCCCTTGTTCGTCTGGGCTCATTACGCCACCAGCGTCATTATGATTCTGGGAACTCCGGTCATCGCGGTGACGTTGTTCCTCCTGATCCTGGAACGCGGCCTCCATATCGGCTTCTTCGATCCCGCCTACGGCGGTGATCCTGTGCTGTTCCAACATCTTTTCTGGTTCTACTCCCACCCGGCGGTCTACATCATGATCTTGCCGTCCATGGGTGTGATCTCTGAAATCATCTCGACCTTCTGCTCCAAGAAGCCCTTCGGCTACACGTTTATTGCCTTCTCAAGCATTGCGATTGCCGTTTTTGGTTTCCTCGTTTGGGGGCATCATCTTTTCGTTTCCAGCCAGTCGGCTTATGCCGGCATGGTGTTCTCCATCCTGTCGTACATCGTGGCGATTCCCTCCGCGATCAAAGTGTTCAACTGGTCTGCCACCATGTACAAAGGCAACGTCCGGCTCGAAACACCAATGCTGTACGCACTGGGCTTCGTCGGCCTGTTCACAATTGGTGGCTTAACCGGCCTGTTCCTTGCCGCGATCGGCCTTGACGTTCACCTGACGGACACTTACTTCGTGGTCGCGCACTTCCATTACGTAATGGTCGGCGGTGCCGTGATGGGTTATCTCGCAGGTCTTCACTTCTGGTGGCCGAAGATGTTTGGTCGCATGTATCCACAGCTCTGGTCCAAGGTGGCCGCAGTGATGATTTTCGTTGGATTCAACCTGACCTTCTTCCCACAGTTCGTGCTCGGATATCTCGGCATGCCTCGGCGCTACCACGTCTACCCGCCTGAGTTCCAGGTGTTCAATGTGTTGTCGTCCGCAGGCGCTTCGGTCCTCGGCCTCGGCTTCGTTATCCCGGGAATCTATTTCATATGGTCTCTGAAGTATGGCAAGCTTGCAGGTCCGAATCCGTGGGGCGCGACCGGTCTCGAATGGCAGACCTCTTCGCCGCCTCCCACTGAGAACTTTCTCATCACCCCGATCGTGACCACAGAAGCCTACGAGTACACCCCAGAGATTCTCGCGCATATCGCGAAGGAGGAAACGCACGTTGGCTAGTCAACCGGCGGTCGTCCCCGGCCACAAGGAGCACGAACACCCTGGTTACGGGGAAGTTCGTCACCACTTTGAGAATTACGAACAACAGAAAGATGCCTCCACAATCGGTATGTGGATTTTCCTGCTCACCGAAATCATGTTTTTCGGCGGCTTGTTTCTGGCGTATTTCGTTTACCGCCAGTGGTACCCGACGGCTTTTGCGTCGGCCAGTCTGAAGACCAATCTGTGGCTTGGTGCTTTCAACACAACTGTTCTGATTTGCAGCAGTTTGACGATGGCGATGGCGGTCCATTCCGCATCTACCGGAAAGCGTCTCCTGCTGGTGTTCTTCCTGATTGCCACCCTTGTGTTAGGTGGAGCGTTCCTTGGAGTGAAGGCGTATGAGTATCACGATAAATGGATTCATCATGAAATACCCGGTGAACACTATGAATGTGAAGGTTGCGCCGATGCAGGCCACACTCAACTCTTCTTCTCGCTCTACTTCGGCATGACAGGACTACACGCCTCGCACATGATAATTGGCGCCGGAGTTCTGCTTGTTCTGATCTGGCAGTCGTGGAAGGGCAAGTTCTCCGCGAAGTGGTACACACCAATTGAGTTGTTCGGCCTGTACTGGCACTTTGTCGACGTGGTGTGGATTTTTCTGTTCCCGCTCCTCTATCTGATTGACCGATCCGGTCATGGAGGTTTGCACTAATGGCAGCCAACAACCATCACGACGAGCACCACGTAGTTCCGGTCCACGTCTATATCGCCGTGTTCCTTTCGCTGATCGCGCTGACCTGGGTGACGGCCTGGATTTCAACGATAGACCTGGGCCCGTTCAATATCTACGTTGCCCTTTCCATCGCAGTCTTCAAAGCTTCTTTGGTCGTGCTCTTCTTCATGCACGTCAAGTACTCTTCGAAGCTCACCAAAATGGTCATCGGGTGCGGTATTTTCTGGCTGATGATGCTGCTTTTCATTGTCATGGCTGATATTTGGACCCGGAGCTGGATGGGCGTACCCGGCCGTTAGTACTTCTGAAATGAGAGGGGCCTCAGGCCCCTCTCTCAGAGGACCCCGACCAGCTTTTCTTTGATTTGCTCGGCCGTGAAAGGCTTCCGGACGTACCCGGTGGCGCCTAACTGTACTGCCTCCATTACTTTTCCCTGGCCTCCTTCCGTCGTAATCATGATCACCGGGACCGACTTCAGGTGATCCATCTCTTTGATCTTTGCCAGTAGCTGCAGGCCGTCCATCTGGGGCATGTTGATGTCGGAAAGAATCAGGCCGAAGCTCCGATTCTTGAGGATCTCAACCGCCTCTGTGCCATCTCCGGCTTCATGGATCTCTCCCAGCGGCAGATCTGTCTGGCGAAGGACCCTTTGCAGGATTTTCCGGATGGCGGCGGAATCGTCGACGATCAAAACATCTAAGGGGCCTGTTGCTGTCATTGCACTCTCCGACAGTTCTATCGGCGGAAACCTCACACAAGTTTAGGGCAAAGAATTCCTGCGGTCGCCTCATTTCTCTTCTCAAGAAATCCCCTGTTCCAGCCGATAAGAAGGTTAGAGCAGAGATCAAGGCGGTTTCAATGAGTCAGCCCAGTCCGGTTATCAACAGCGCCCGTATCGAAACAGCGGTTGCTGCCGTCCCGCGTTCCGCATCGGACCGGGCATCTGTACGGGAAGTATCTCGGGCAGTGAACAGCCTGAACGAGGCGGACTACGCCGGTCAGGGCAGAGAGGTGACTTTCTCGTTTGATCGTGCGACTCGCCAACCAGTGATTAAAGTTGTAGACGTCAATACGAAGGAAATTGTCAGCCAATGGCCAGCGGAATACGTGCTTCATCTGGCGGATGGACTAAAGGAAAAGGCGCGAGATTCAGGATGAATCCTTACTTTGAACAGATGGTCCTTTCGGCAAGTCCGGTTGAACTGGTTCGGCTTCTGTACCAGCGGGCAATCGGTGCTGTGCGCGAAGCAAGTGAACACCTGAAACACGGGCGCATTCAGGAACGTTGTTACTCCGTCAACATCGCCTATGCGGTATTGACGGAACTGGCCAGTTCACTCCGGGCCGATGATGCGCCGGAGTTGTCCGCTAACCTGAATGCGCTTTACTCTTATATGCAGAGACGTCTGGTCGAGGCCAACGGTCAACAACTCGACGGGCCGTTAATGGAGGTTCTGGGCCTTCTCAATACCCTTGCCGAGGCGTGGCAGTCGATTCCGGATCCTTGGTCAGCAGAAGCTTCCACCCATCCGATGACCGCCGCCGCGAGTGCGGGGGGTACCCAGGAAGGCGCTTATAGAATCGCCGTTTCCGCGTGAGTGCAGCCAGGGAAAAGGCTCCCATCTAAGGTACCTCACCGCATGGATTTACAGCGCGTTGCGCGATAGATATTATGAAATCGCCTGAGGGGAACAACGTCTTGACGGATCCGAACGAAATGCTGTTCAAGGCCGGCGTCGTTGGCCGGGGCGATCCATTTTGAACCGGACGATCAAAGTGGTTTGGGAATGCCTCGGCATGGCTGAATCTGATTGCGACAGATCTTCATGGGATCCATTGGCCGACCGAGGGCTGGGTCGGCGTTGTTCTCACTGCGAATGAAATCGCTCCGGAAAGCGGGGAGCGCTCGCCGGCCCTGCGATTTCTCTCGGGCGCGGTCCCGTTGTCCGCCTGATCCGGATCAGGCGGCAGGCGCCGCCGGGTGTGATTCGGCATCCCTGTGATGCCGAAAATGCTCTGCGGGCCCATCAATCCGTTTCCCCGGCTGGGTGTACGAGACCGCCAGCGAAAATACGAACGCGCCGAGCGCCGTGAGCGCGGCCTCCGTATACTCGCCGGGATAGCGGGACGGTTGCATCACGGCATTAGCCCGCGGGATCCGGAACGGCTTCCGTTCCGGCGATTCAAGGAACTCTTCCAGGTGCCCGTCAATCCGTTGTTCGCCCGTCCGCGTGAATAGGGTGATTTGCAGTTCAGGTGATGGAGCCGGAAGGGGGCCGGTTGGCCTCGAACGTGCTTGCAGGAGGGTGTTGGACAAACCACCAGCGTTCTGAGGAAAGAAATGTTAAACAGCACACGTCAGCAACTTGAAGGACAGCTTCACGAAGAAAAAGGCGCGGCCAAACAGGAGGCGGGTGAAGTGACTCACAATCCCGATCTGGAGGCGGAAGGCCGGTCGGAAAAGATAGCCGGGATCGTCCAGAAGAAGCTTGGACAAGTGGAAGCTCTGCTTGGCGAATGACAGAGCGCTGATTGGCTGAAATACCGCCCCGTAGTTCCTGTGAGCGGATAAAAAAACTCCCGACAATTCATGGCCAATACACCGTTCGATCATTCAAAGGCGGTCGAACGGCTGCGCGGCGCAGTCGTAGTCGCACACCCGGACGACGAAACGCTGTGGTGCGGCGGATTTATCCTGACTCATCCCGAGTATCACTGGCGCATCCTCACCCTATGCAGGGCGTCCGATCCGGATCGTGCACCGAAGTTCCGGAGAGTCCTCAAAACGTTGGGAGCCGAGGGGGAAATGGGTGACTTTGACGACGGTCCTGAGCAGAACCCGCTGCCGATGGAACAAGTGGAGGCGGCTACGGCGAGACTGCTGGCAGGCGTCGGCTTCGACCTGGTCCTGACTCACGGACCGTCCGGCGAGTACACCGAACACCGGCGGCACTCGGAATGCAGCCAGTGCGTAGTGGACCTGTGGTGTTCGGGCGGCATCTCGACGAGGCAACTGTGGCTGTTCGCCTACGAGGACGGGAACCGGGCATACCTGTCACGCGTTCGCGGCGATGCCGATCGGCGCGAAGAACTGGCACCTGCCCTCTGGCTCGAAAAGCAGCGAATCATTACGGATCTCTACGGGTTCAATGCCGAGAGCTGGGAGGCCAGAACCAATCCAAAAGAAGAGGGGTTCTGGTGCTTCAACTCGCCGGAAGAGGCGGCGGAGCGCACCGGACAAGCGAAACGGACGTTGCCGGGAACAAGGGAGCCGGGAGCATGAAGGTCCTCGTCCTCACGGAGTATCCACCCTCCGCGGGTGGGCTTTCGACACAGGGGGCGCTTTTCTGCAGCGGCCTGCGGGAGATCGGCGTGGACGTTCATCCGGTGCACCTCCAGTCTCCCCTTGAGAAGGAATGGTATTACCGCTGGTTCAGACCGGATGTCGTGGTTGGCATCGGCTACTGGGGTCATCTTGACGAACTCGTAAACCACCCGCGGCAGTTCGGAATGACGGCCATTCCCTGGCTGGTGGCGGATGGCTATGTCGCCGCGCACCGCGAATTGCTCGACTCCCTGCCGCTGATCCTCGTCACTTCCCGCTGGGTGAAGGAGGTGTACATGAGGGACGGAATCCAGGGCGGCAATATCGAGGTGCTGCCGGTGGGCTGCGACACAGACGCCTTCTCGCCACGTTTCAGGGGTGATCTGAAGGTGCAGGCGATCCGGGAGGCTCTGGGCGTGGCCGAGGACGAAATTATGATCCTGACTGTCGGCGGTGACGCGGCTTCCAAGGGTGGTCGCGAAGTGATGCAGGCCCTGGCCCTGATCCAATCGGAGCCCGAATCACAAGTGCCTGGCTGGCGCTACGTCTGCAAGCTCTGGCCACAGGCGCGAACGGAACAACAGAATTCGCTGGACCTGGCGCTGGCCGCGGCTCTGGGCATCGAACAGAGGGTCGTGTTCTCCACCAATGTGGTCTCACGCAATTTCATGCCGTATCTGCTGGCCGCCTGCGACATCTATGCGGCGCCGTCGCGCCTGGAGGGATTTGGAATGCCGCACGTGGAGGCGAATGCCTGCGGGAAGCCGGTACTGGCGATCGACGCGATGGCATTTCGGGACACCATGGTTCACGGCGAAACCGCCTTCCTTGCCGATGTGGGTGAAGAGATCACGGTGACCGAGGGCGTCGCCGGAACCGAACGCATCGTATTCAAGGTGCCGCGGACGGAGGGATATCGCGCGAGCGCCGAAAGCGTCGCCGGGTACCTGCGGATTCTGATGCAGGACGCGGAACGGCGCAAGCGGATGGGTGCTGCCGGGCGCTGCCGCGCGGTGGAGTTGTTCGATCACCGCCAGGTGGCCAGACAGTTCCTGAAGATCGTCTCCGACCGTTTGGGAATTCAGTAAGAGGACGGACTCAATCATGGACCAGCGTTTGGCGGACAAAGCTTTCATCGGCATGGCAAAGAATGCGGCTCTCGCCGTTCTGCTGCATAACGCCCGGGGGCCGTTTCAAGGCCTCCCGCGAACTGCGGGATGGGGATATCCGGAGCCGTATACCAGAGATTTGATGATTTCGGCCCTGGGTCTGTTGGCGACCGGCAATGAAGAACTGGCCGACGCGCTGCGCCGCACCCTCGCCGCGCTGGCTGCGAATCAGACTACTCTGGGCCATATCCCGTCGCTGGCCCATGACGCACTTGACCGCGGCGCCAGCGACACCACGCCGCTATTTCTGTTCGGGCTGGCGCTTTACAGGAGGGCCGCGAACGAGCCGGAATTCCTGAGCGAGGCGGCGCGGAAAGCTCTGACCTGGATGCGGTACCAGAGTCCCGACGATGTGGTGATGGTCACACAGTTGCCAACCAGCGACTGGCGCGACGAGCAGTGGGTTCTCGGCTATGGATTGTACGTCAATACGCTGGTTTATGCGTACCTTGTGCTTTTCGGCGAACAGGAGTCCGCCGGGCAACTGCGCGGCCTGATGAACCGGCTGGAGATCGGTGCCGACCGCGTCAAAAACCCACACGAACACGAAGGACTCGTGGTGCCGTCCAAACCCGGCTACGCGCTTTGGGCATACAAGATTTACTCGGGCGAACGTTTCGATCTGCTGGGGAACAGCCTGGCGATTCTTACCGGCATTGCGTCGCCCCGGCGGGCTCGGGAGATTGTTGCATGGGTTGAGACCGAATGCGAAGCGATGCGGATGCGGGGAGAGCTGACTCCGGAACTGCCACCTTGCCTGCTTCCCTATATCCGGCCGGAGCACGCCGACTGGAGACCGCGCTACGAAAGGTACAACCAACCCGGCGAGTATCACAACGGGGGCGTATGGCCGTTTGTTTGCGGCTTTTATGTGGCGGCCTGCGTGGCGGCAGGGGAAATAGAACTGGCCGAACGGAAGCTGGTGGCGCTCACGGAGCTGGTCAAACCGTGGCATGAGAACGAAGCGGAATGGGGATTCAACGAGTGGAGCAAGGCGCAGACCGGGCGGCCCGGCGGGCGTGACTGGCAGACCTGGTCGGCGGCGATGTATTTGTATGCAGTGGAGTGCGTGGAGAAACGCTCTACCCCTTATTTTGACGAGATTCGCGCGGGCGGGAAATCCGCCGACCTGTGAACGGATGCCGATACCGGAGATGTTTTTTTGCCTCTGCACTTCCCACGTAATTCGCCACCGTGGAGGGAGAATGGCTTCGGAAGCATCCGAATGCGCTCTGACCTCGCGCTGTATCCGGTCGGATGGCGACGCCTGCCGCGTTCAGGACCATATGGCCCCCCACATGCTATACGGCGGGTATGCCTTTGGCGAAGATGATCGTGGCAGGTTTCTGCGTTCTGCTGCTCAACGCGAGCGGTGGAAGGGAACTGCAGATCATCAATGGCATCGAGAGGCTCCAGCTGGCTCGGGAACAACAACTGGCAAGGTACTCGGTGACCGAACATTACACGCTGCACAACAGCCGGTTTAACGAGGCCGCGGAGATGACCGTGGCCGTCTCATTTGTGAAGGGCGCAGGGAAAAGCTACAAAGTTCTTTCGCGCAGCGGACCGGCTTTTCTGCACAACAGCGTGTTTGACAAAGTCCTGAAAGAGCAGACATCCATGAGCGTGGGGGAGACCCGGGAGGCGTCGCTGGTGACGACCGCCAACTACCGGCTGAAGTGGCTGGGTGAGCAAAATCTGGGTGGCCGGCTCTGTGAGGCGGTGGAACTGGATCCGCTGAAGAAGAGCCCGCACCTGCTGCGGGGGAAGGCGTGGGCGGATGCGAACACGTTTCGCCTGATCCGCATTGAAGGCAAGCCCGCAGCCAGCATTTCGTTCTGGGCCGGTAGTCCCTATGTGGTGCGGGAGTACATGGACATCGGCGATTTTTCGTTCGCCCGCAAGAGCCATGCGGTTTCGCAATCATTCCTGCTGGGCCATTCGGAACTGGATATTGAGTACACCGACTATCACATCGAGGCGAAGTAGTTGAACGCGCGGCTTCTGGTTGCACTCCTCGTTCCCTTCGCGGCCAGCGGTTATTCGGTGCTCACGCATGAGGCAATTGTGGACACGCTGTGGGTCGATGCGATCCAGCCGGCGTTACGGAAACGCTTTCCGGCCGCGACTCCCGCAGAGTTGGATCATGCCCGCGCCTATACCTACGGCGGCTGCATTATTCAGGATCTTGGGTATTATCCGTTTGGCAACCGCTTGTTCAGTGACCTGACGCACTACGTTCGCAGCGCGGATTTTGTGCAGTCCCTGCTGGATGAGGCACGGGATGTGAATGAGTATGCTTTTGCCCTGGGCGCGGTGGCGCACTACGGAGCGGATGTGGACGGACATTCGTTGGCCGTGAATCTCGCGGTGCCGATTCTGTTTCCGAAGCTGAGAGCGAAGTTCGGGAATCTGGTGACCTATGCCGACAGCCCGTCCGCACATCTGAAGACGGAGTTCGGGTTCGATGTTCTGCAAGTGGCGCGAGGCAACTATGCGCCGAAAGCGTTCCACGATTTCGTTGGTTTTGAAGTTTCGAAAGACCTGCTCGACCGGGCTTTTCAGAGCACTTACGGGTTGCGGCTGAAAGATCTTTTCGCCACGCTCGATCTGGCCCTGGGGACGTATCGGTTCTCAGTGAGCACATTGCTGCCGCGGGTCACCAAGGCGGCGTGGGCGCTGAAGAAAGACGAGATTCTGAAAGGTCGCCCGGGCGTGTCGAGAAAGCAGTTTCTGTTCAACATCCGTCGGGCGGACTATCGCAGGGAGTGGGGTACCACTTATGCGCAGCCGGGCTTCATGACGCGGTTTCTGGCGTTCCTCTCACGCGTGTTGCCGCGGATGGGGCCGTTGCAGGGCATGGCCTTCAGGGTGCCGACACCCGCCACCGAGAAGATGTTCGAAGACAGTTTCGACGCGTCTGTAAGGCGCGATCGGCAGTCCTTCAGGGAAGCCGCGCAGGGCGACCTGAAGATCACCAACCGCGATCTGGACACGGGAAAGCTGGTGTCAGAGGGCGAGTATCTCTTTACAGACAGGACTTATGACAAGCTGCTGGTCAAGCTGGCAGCAAAGAAGTTTGAGGGCGTGACGCCGGAGTTGCGCGCGAACATTCTGGGGTTTTATGCGCGAATGAAGAATCCCGATACCCATGGAATTACAGTACAACTGGACGCGTTGAAGCGATAGGATGGGGACGAATTCGTCCCGGTTTCGGCGTGTTGGCGAGTTTGGCGATTCTGAGCCTCTCTGGGGCGCTGGTTGACCCATTTGCAGGGATTGGGGCCTGCCTGATCTTCGTTTGCGTGGCGTGGGGTAATCAACGTCGTTTTGGCTGGCCTGCTGCTGGGTGCCGCAACGAATTTTCCGAACAGGAATCACTGCGGCTTGCGGCGATGGGGATGGCCGCATGGAGCCAACACTGCTGGTGGGGGACAAAATCCTGGTCGACCGGGGGACCGGATCCGGGTGACTCATAAGAAGCTGTTTCGCAATGGGATGGCTGTTCGGGAAGCGTGGGTGCAGCATGCGACGGATTATGAGGATTCGTATCTCGACAATTTTCCCGCTGAGCCCAATGCGTTGCTCTATCCGCAGGGTCTGGAGATGCTGCTGTCGAATGTGCGGAACGGGGAGGTGGCCGTTCCGGCGGGGCAGCACCCAGGCGGACCTCATCGGCAGGCCAGTGATGATTTATGGGTCGAATGCCATGAAGGAAGGGCCAACGCCGTCCATTCTCAACACAAGGTGGAATCGTTTGCTCCGCCTGCTCATCCGGTAAGTGTATGCGGCATCGTGTGGTGATTGTTGGTGGTGGTTTTGGCGGGCTTTATGCCGCGCAGGCCCTGAAGCGGGCGGACGTGGACCTGACGCTGATTGACCGGCGTAATTTTCACCTTTTCCAGCCGTTGCTTTACCAGGTCGCGACGGGCGCGCTTTCCCCTGGCGAGATCGCGTCACCCCTGCGTTATGTGTTGAACCGGCAGAAGAACGCAACGGTATTGCTGGGCGAGGTGGTTGATCTGGACCCTGCGGCGCGTGAGGTCGCGCTGAAGGACGGAGGGAGGATTCCCTACGACACGCTGATCATCGCGACAGGCGCGACACACACGTATTTTGGGCACCCCGAGTGGGTGGAGCATGCCCCGGGACTGAAGACGATTGAAGATGCCACGGAGATTCGCACGCGGATACTGCTTGGGTTCGAACGTGCGGAAAAGGAGCAAGACCCGGCGGAACGGCGCGCTCTGCTGACGTTTGTGGTGGTGGGGGCGGGGCCAACAGGGGTGGAACTGGCGGGAGCTTTGGGCGAGATTTCGCGCGACACGCTGCGGCATGATTTTCGGAGCATCAATCCGGCGGACGCCAATATTTTCCTGATTGAGGGCTCGTCGCGAATACTGCAGTCGTATCCGGAAAAGCTCTCTGCCGTCGCCGAGAACGCACTGATCAGTCTGGGCGTCCAGACGCGGACGGGTGCCGTGGTAACTCATATTGACGGGGGCGGCGTGACCGTGAAAGCCAACAGGGCCGAGACGTATATCGCTGCCCGAACGGTGCTGTGGGCTGCGGGAGTGCAGGCTTCGCCCCTGGGGAAACTGGTGGCGGAGCGTACCGGCGCGGAGACGGACAGAGCGGGCCGGGTGAAGGTGACCGCGGACCTCAGCGTGCCAGGGCATCCGGAAATTCTGGTGATCGGCGATCTGGCGCATTTCGAACAGGACGGGAAGCAGGTGCCGGGCGTGGCGCCAACCGCGATGCAGATGGGACGCTACACGTCGAATCTGATTGTGAAAAGACTTCGAGGCGAACAACCGAAGCCATTCCGCTATTGGCACAAGGGAAGTCTGGCGACCATTGGCCGGAACCGCGCCGTGGCCGATATCGGGCCATTCAAATTCTCCGGGTACTTCGCCTGGCTTACCTGGCTGTTCATTCACCTGCTGTACATCGTGGAATTTGAAAACCGCGTGCAAATTGCATTTCAGTGGGCCTACGACTACTTCACGTTCAATCGCGGCGCACGGCTGATCACCGGAAAGTGGGCTTCGGACCTTGAATCACACTCGCGTCGGTAGCGGTTATTTCTCCGGTTCCAGCACGCAGACGTCGCGCAGATTGCGATAGCGCTCGGCGTCGTCCAGTCCATAACCGACAACAAACTCGTCGGGTATCTGAAAGCCGATGTACGCCGCATCCACCGCTCGGATTCGGCGGTCCGGTTTATCGAGAAGCGCTGCAACGCGCACTGAGCGCGGTTTACGCGTCTTCAGCAGATTCGTTAGATAGCTGAGGGTAATGCCGGTATCGATGATGTCTTCCACGATCAACACATCCGCGCCTTCGAGTGAAATATCAAGATCTTTGATGATCTTCACTTCGCCGGAACTGGTCCGTTCCTTGCCGTAGCTGGAGATCGCCATGAAGTCAATGAACGCGTCCCGTTTGATGGCGCGGGCGAGATCGGCGAGAAAGAAGCAGGCACCCTTGAGGATGCAAATCAGGTAGAGGGTTCCGTCGGGGTAATCGGTGGTGATCTGTGCGCCAAGTTCCAGAATGCGGGCCTGAATTTTTTCTTCGGAGATCAGTGGTCTGAGCGGCATGGAGATTTTAGTTTAAGGGGTGAGCTTCCGGGGTGGGGCTGTGCGGTGGGGAACGCATCAGGCGTCCAGCACATCGCGGAGCTTCTTGCCGAGGGACTCCGCCGTAAAAGGCTTCTGGACAAGCTGGATCTCGCCCGTCAGTACTCCATGGCTGGAAATCATATCGTCGGTATAGCCGGACATGAAGAGGACGCGGAGTCGCGGATTCAGGACACGCAGTCTGTCCGCGAGTTCACCGCCGCTCATTTGGGGCATGATGACGTCTGTCAGCACCACGTCCACGGTGCCGCCGGCGTTCTCCCAGACCAGCAGGGCCGCAGGGCCGGAATCGGCGGCCAGAACGCGGTAGCCAAACCGCGTCAGTATGGTCTCCACCAGATCACGAACAGCCGCTTCGTCCTCCACCAGCAGTACCGTTTCCTTGCCTTTTGCAGGTCCGCCGGACCTCTCTTTCGTTACGCCCTCCGGCAACGTTCCACCCTCCGGCAACGATTCGGCAGTTTCCGGGAACCAGAGGCGGAACACCGTTCCCTCTCCTGGGATGCTTTCCACATCAATGCGCCCATTTGCCTGCTTCACGACGCCATAGACCGTGGAGAGGCCCAACCCCGTGCCTTTCCCCGGTTCCTTGGAAGTGTAAAAGGGGTCGAAAATACGTGATCGCTCCTCGTCTTCCATGCCGATGCCGGTATCGCGAACTTCGAGCAGAACGTTCAGGGGCGGGCCGTTTTCCTGCAGCAGTGGCGTGGCAAGGCGTTCGCAGGATAGTTGCAGTTGTCCGCCCAGCGGCATGGCGTCACGGGAATTGGTGGCCAGATTCATGATGGCCTGTTCCATCTGGTTGGCGTCGGCCTGCACGAAGCTGTTTTTGTAAGGGCACCTGACAGTCAGCTGGATATGTTCGCCGAGCACACGCTGCAGTAGTCGTTCCATGCCAAGCACGAGTTCAGCCAGGTTGAGAACTTTCGGCTGTACGGTCTGGCGACGGCTGAACGCGAGCAACTGTCCGGTCAGGTCAGAGGCTTTGCGGGAGGAATCGAGAATTTCCAGCAAATAGCTCATCACGCGGTCCGTCGGGACATTTCCGATGCTCTCCACCGCCAATTGGCTGTAGCCGGCCATGACGGTGAGCAGGTTATTAAAGTCGTGCGCGACGCCGCCCGCGAGGCGACCGAGCGCTTCCATCTTGCGCGCCTGCGCCAGTTGGTCTTCCAGGATACTGCGCTCTGTAACGTCGACGCCGATGCCACCGACCATGGCCACGGCTCCGTCAACCGAAATGGGGAACTTATGGAAGAGCCAGGAGTGAATCCCGTCCAGGTGTCTCACGGGGGCCAGGTATTCGGCGGGTCGCGCGGTCCTGATCACAAGGGCGTCGCTATCCCTGTAAAGCGCAGCGTGCTCCGGCGGCCACACTTCTTCACTGGTCTTACCGATCATGTCGGCCGGATCGATACCAAAGAGCCTCGACGACGCCTGGTTATGGTATCGGTATCGACCGGTCAGATCCCTGATGAAAGCCACGCCCGGCAGATATTGCATAAATGCCGTAAAGCGCTCTTCGCTTTGCCGGATCGCTTCCTCCTGCAGCTTGCGTTCTGTGATGTCAACGACGGAGGAGACAATGGTGCCGCCCACTTCGCCGGGGGGCGGTTTCAGGAGTCGGGCGTTCAACAGCACCCAGCAACGCCCGCCGTCGTTGCGACGGAAGCAGAGCTCGAATTTGCTCACCCTTCGGGAGTTGTTCAGACGGCGAAGGATGCGTTCCCGATCACTCGGTTCGTAGTACAGCTGTTCGACCCGAAAGCTGAGCAGTCGCTTCTTTGAGGGAAAGCCCAGCATGTCCACAATGGCATCGTTGCAGTCCAGAATTCGGCCATCGACGGTCACGCGGATGATGCCGGCAAGATTCTCCTGGTAGATGATGTCGTTCAGCGCACCGGCTGCTTCGAGGGCGATTTCGCGCTTCTTTTTATCGCCGATGCGGCGGAAGGAATAGAGTGCCGCAATCACGGTGCTCCCGTCCCGGAGGGGGTGTGCGGAGATGGCGAGCCAGTGTCGGGTGGAGAAGTTGCTGCGGCGAATCATGTATTCGCGTTCCGGGGCCACTTCGCCGGAGAGGGCTCTGGACAGGGGAGTCTCATCGTCCGGGACGACGCGCTCGCTTTCGGGGTCGAGAAACTGGTACAGGGATCCGAATGCCATCGTGGGTTCTTCCAAAGAAAGACC
>JBBQDH010000037.1:0-32405 GCA_038319515.1 Bryobacterales bacterium | reverse complement strand
GAGTTCGAAAAGATGAAGATCCACCCGCTGGTGGGGGCCGAAATTCTGGAAGAGGTCAAGTTTCCCTATCCCGTGGTGCCGATTGTGCGCGCCCACCATGAAAAATGGGACGGCTCCGGGTATCCGTTTGGGTTGGCGGGTGAGGAAATCCCGCTGGGCGCGCGTATTCTCTCTGTTGTCGATTGTTTCGATGCGCTGGCGTCAGACCGGCAGTATCGTCGGGCACTGCCGCTCGACCAGGCGATGGGGATTGTGATTTCCGAATCCGGCAAGAGCTTTGACCCGGTGATTGTCGACATCATCAAGCGCCGCTACATTGAACTGGAAAAGAAAGCCCTGAGCAGCGGCGGCGAGAAGATCAAGCTTTCGATGGATGTGAAGATCGAGCGGGGGTTGGCTCCGGCGACCGGCTTCGCGGAGTCTGTCGAACCGGAGTCTTTACGCCCGGTGCAAGACAGCCTGGACCCGCTTTCCTCCATTGCGGCCGCGACGCAGGAGGCGCAGATGCTCTACGAACTGACCCAGGATCTGGGCCACTCGCTGAGCCTGCAGGAAGCGCTCGCGTTTGTTGCTGTTCGCCTGAAGCGATTGATTCCCTACGAAACTGTTGCCACCTATATTCGTCGTGACGAGAAGCTGATCCCGGAGTACGTCAGCGGGGAGAACCTGCGACTCTTTACGGCTTTGGAGATCCCCGTGGGGCAGGGTCTTTCCGGCTGGGTGGCAGAGAACAACAAGCCGATTCTGAATGGGAACCCCTCCGTGGAGGCTGGGTACCTCAACGATCCCACCAAGTATTCCACCCTTCGTTCCGCCCTGGCCGTGCCGCTGAATGGCGTCAACGGCCCGCTGGGCGTGCTGGCTCTATATCGGGCGGAGCGCGATGCCTTCAGCAAAGAAAATCTGCGGATCCTGCTGGCCATCAGTTCCAAGGTGGCCACGGCAATTGAGCACGCCCTCAATCACCGGATGCTCGAAACCTCAATTACCACCGATTATCTGACCAATCTGCCGAATGCCCGGTCGCTGTTTCTATCCCTTGACCATGAGGTTTCCCGTTCCAGTCGTGAGGGTACTTCGCTCGCCGTTGTGGTGTGTGATCTGGACGGTTTCAAGCAGGTAAACGACCGCTTTGGCCATCTGACTGGCAATAAGGTGCTGCGGGTGGTGGCAAATGGCCTTCGCGAACGATGCGAGGAGCACGATTACGTGGCGCGGATGGGCGGCGACGAGTTCGTGATGTTGATACCCGGGTGCGATCCCGTGGCACTCGAAGCCAAGATTGAGGCCATGCGCAACGTTGTCAAACTAGCCGGTGAATCGACTCCGGAGCCCTGCGCCCTCTCGTTGAGCGTTGGTGTCGCCACTTATCCCGAAGATGGCTCAGACGCTGAGGAGCTTCTGGCAGAGTCTGATCGCCGGATGTATAAGAGTAAACGGCTGCGGAAAAAGTCTCTGCCGGTGGCAGAACCGGCAGTTCCTGTTTCCGTCTCATGACGCTCCCTCTTCGAAGCGCCTTTCGCAGGCTTCCCGCCGCACTGCTCAACCTGATTCTGGTTGTCCTGCTGGGTGGTTTCGCCGCCGCCGCACTGGTCCGATACAGCCCGGGCTTCGACGTCGATGAGAATGCCTGGAATCCGAAAATCAGCGCACAAACGCTGATGGCCATGAACGCGGGGAAAGAGCAGCGGAGCCAATTGCTTCCGTTCTATGGCCGTTACCTTGCGGCGGTCGTGCGGGGAGAGTTTGGGGAGTCTGAGTCTCTGCGGGTGCCGATTAAAGAACTTCTTCGCGACCGCGTGCCGGTCAGTTCACGCATTCTGGTTCCCGGCATCGCGGGCGGATTGTTCCTGGGTGCCGTGCTCGCGTGGCTGGCAGTCTGGCCGCGTCGTGCTTCCCTCAGCATTCTGGCCTCAGGAGCAAGCGGCTTATTGCTTGCCATTCCGCCAGCCGTATTGGCGCTGGGCTTCTTCTTAGCGGAAAAGCCTCTTGCTCTGGCGGTGGCGCTGGCTCTTCTGCCGCGCGTTTTTGGAACTATGCGAGCCCTCTTGCAGGACGTGGCATCGTCGCCTGCGCTGCTTGCCGCCCGTGCGCGTGGCGTGAGACCGGCGGTCCTCGCGTTTCGCTACGGATTGGGGACCATAGCGCCACAGCTGATCGCGCTTGCCGGGGTCTCACTCGTGCTGGCTTTCGGCTCCCTGGTGCCGATTGAGGCCCTTTGCGACGTACCCGGGATCGGCCAACTGGCCTGGAAAGCAGCACTCTCCCGTGATCTTCCGCTTCTTTCCGCGCTTGCTCTGATCATCACGTTCACAGTTGCCTTTGTGCAAACACTGGGCGATCTGGTCACGGGGGAGCGCAGGTAGTGCGTTCGGTCGCCATTGCCATTCTTGCCCTGGTGTCACTGGTGGCGATCCTTGCCCCGGTTCTTGCCCCGCATCCCTTTGACGAACAGTTCCGGGAATCACCCAATGCGTCGGCCGATCGCCGATTTCTCATGGGCACGGACGATTTGGGGCGCGACCGCCTCTCCCGATTCCTTTACGGCACCCGTGTTTCCATCCTGCTGGCTCCGGTGGCGGCGGCAGTCTCAGTGCTTCTGGCGCTGCTGATCTCGGTTCCCGGGGCCAGCCGATTCCCCGGTCTTGCACCCACCATCGCCGGCTTCACCACCATTTGTTTATCGCTGCCGTGGCTGTTCCTGTTCCTCATCCTGCGCGCCAAACTGCCGCTGGATACTGAGCCATCGACATCAGTGCTGCTCACGTTTGGCCTGATGGGGGTGGCAGGATGGGCCTGGCCCGCCCGAGTCTTTACGGCGTCGATTCGGGAAATCCGGCAGTCCGGCTGGATGCTCCAGGCCCATGCCGCAGGGCTCCCGGGCTGGCGCATCGTCGTCGTTCACGGCTGGCCGCATTTGCGCGCGCTGGCCGCCGCTCAGTTCCGGGTTTTGGTTCCCGCGTGCATTCTGGCTGAAGCAAGTCTCGGCCTTCTCGGCCTTGGTGTAGCTGACCCTGTGCCCAGCTGGGGTAACCTGCTGAAAGATCTGCAGCATCCCGATCTGGTGCGGGCGAACCCCTGGGTGCTTGCGCCTCTTGCTTTGCTCATACTGGTAATGGTGTGCCTCGAATCACTCTCCGCAAAATCCGGGTCTGCCCTGTGACGCCCCTTCAATTCACCTTCCGCATGGCGTTGATGGCAGCCGTGCTCACAGCAGCCCCGGCGTCGAAAGAACTCCGTTTCGCTATCCCCGGCGAGCCGCGCTCCTTTGATCCGCTCCATATTGAAGAGAGTAACTCGGAAATCGTTAAGTACCTGACCGCCGGGGTGCTGGTTCGCGTCAATCGATCCACTGATCAGTTGCAGCCGGAACTGGCGGAATCATGGGCTCTGACAGAAGGCGGACGTCTCCTCACCTTTCACCTGCGTGACGGTCTGAAATTCTCCGACGGGTCTGCTTTCTCCACTGCCGACGTGGCACGCATGTTGAACCGGGCGCTCGATCCCAGGGAAGCCTCGCCCGCCGGCGACAGCATTCGCGCCGCGGACGGGAACCCGGAAGTTCGGGTGATTTCCGCACGCGATATCTCCATTCGCTACAAGTCTCCGCGGCCCGGCCTTGACCGCCTGTTCGATGGCCTTGGCATCGCGCCGCCCGACGCCGCGAAGTCCGGCAGAATCGGTGCGGGCCCCTACTTCATTGCCGAATACAAGCGGGGGGATTTCATTCGTCTGCAGCGCAATGCGAACTACTGGAAGAAGGATTCCGCCGGTGGTCCTTTGCCCTACCTCGATTCGGTGCGCCTGGATATTCAGCAAAATCGCGACATTGAGTTTGCCCGATTCCTCCGGGGGGAACTGCACCTGATTAACCCTGTTTCTCCCGATAACTTCGCGCGTCTCAGGAAAGAGCGTCCGGCGGCGGCGAAGAACCTCGGGGCCTCGCTTGATTCCGAGTTCCTGTGGTTTAACCAGTCGCCCGCCAGAACTCTGCCGGAGTGGAAACGGCAGTGGTTCCGTTCAACTGCTTTTCGTCATGCTGTCAGCCGCGCTATTCACCGCGATGACATCGTCCGGATCGTTTATGGCGGCAATGCTCATGTGGCGGCAGGACCCATCTCCACTGCCAACACATTTTGGTTCAACAAAGCGCTGAACCCGTTGCCAACGGATGCGGCAGGAGCCCTGAAGCTGCTGCATGCAGATGGTTTTGTGCTGAGCGGCGGACTGCTTCGGGATCGGTCCGGGCATCCCGTGGAATTTTCTCTGATCACCAACGCCGGCAACCGGTCGCGTGAGCGCATGGCACAGCTGGTGCAGACAGATCTTTCAAAAATCGGCATCAAGGTCAACTTTGTGTCGCTCGAAATGGGGTCGATGCTGGAACGTATTGGCAAGACGCTGGACTATGAAGCAGCCCTGCTGGGATTTACGAACGTTGAGCTGGACCCGCTGGAGGAACGAAACGTCTGGCTCAGCTCCGGCGCACAGCATGCCTGGTGGCCGAGCCAGAAATCGCCCGCGACGCCCTGGGAAGCGCGCATTGATGAACTGGAGCTCAGGCAGGCCGCGGAGGGCTCCCGGGCGGCAAGGAAGAAGGCCACCGATGAAATTCAGCGTCTGGTTGTGGCGGAAGAGCCGATTATCTATCTGGTTAATCCGGACTATCTCTGCGCGATAGCCCCCGCTCTGCGTGGATTGCAACCCGCAGTCTCGCCGCCACAGCTGCTTTGGAATGTGGAATGGCTGCGTCTGGAGTAGCGCCTATGAGCCCGGTTCTCGAATTTCAGCTGTCCGCACGCTATGGTGCACGAACCGTGCTGCATGATGTTCGTGCGTCGGTTGGCACCGGCGAGATTGTATCGCTGGTGGGCCTGAGCGGTTCCGGCAAGAGCACGTTAGCGCTGGCGCTGCTGCGTTTGCTGGAATACCGGGGTGGCACAGCTTCCGGCTCGGTTGTGCTGGAGGGCAGGGAGCTGACCACTCTCAGCCATTCGGAGATGCGGCGGATCCGGGGCAACCGACTTGGCTATGTGCCCCAAAGCCCCGCTGCTTCACTCAACCCGCGTCTAACCGTAAGGACGCTGTTAGAGGAAACCTGGCGGGCCCATGCCACCGCCAAGCCTGCCGACCCGGGCTTCGGTCCGCTGCTCGAAAGCGTGCAACTACCGGGTGGGCCGGAATTTCCTAAGCGTTGCGCCGGTGAGCTTTCCACCGGGCAAGGTCAGCGCCTGCTGATTGCGCTTGCTCTGATGCACAAGCCGGCCCTGCTGCTGGCGGATGAACCGACCAGTGCTCTGGACGCGATTACCCAGGCGGCAATACTACGCCTGTTCGTACACCTGAACCAGACGTTGGGTACCGCAATTCTGTTTATCTCCCACGACTTGTTGTCTGTGGCGGCGATCAGCAACCGGGTGGACATCCTTCACGAGGGGTGCCTTGTTGAGTCAGGCACCCCTGCCCGGATTTTTCAAGCGCCCGTTCACCCGTTCACCCGGGAGTTGGTTGCCTCTCAGCCGCGGCTTCAGTTGTCGCCGGAGAAGTAAGCGTCGCCCGCGCCTTCCGCCATAAAGCCCTTCTGCGGCCCGCTGAACTGCAGGTGGTCCGGTACTCCGCAGCGCGCCAACTCGAAGCGGTTGCGCACTCCCAGTTTGTGGAAGAGACGGAAAAGATAAATCTTCACGGTGCCCTCCGTGATATTCATCTCGCCCGCAATCTGCTTGTTCCTCAAGCCCTGGCGCAAATGGTCGATGATTTCCCGCTCTCTGGGCGTGAGCGCCACCTTGCGCTTTGGTGCAGTCAGATCTCGCCCACTGCCAAATCCGATTTGCATTTCCCCATTGCAGACCCTGCGTAACGAATCGGTTACCTGTTCGGGAAGTGACGTGCGCTGCAAGATGCCGCGCACTCCAAATTCCAGGGTTTTAAAGACCAGTTCCAGCGGAAGCGCATCGGCCCAGAGCACCACAGGGCAGGCTGGCATCTTGCTGTGAAACTCGGTGAGGCTTCCAAATGTCAGACCCGCGGTGAGGTCGAGTACAGCCAGATCAGGCCATTTGCCGGCCGGCATTCTCTGAGGCAGATCCGTTGCCGCGCAGCACGCGGCCACCTCAAAGCCCCGGCTCTCCAGAACATGTGCAAGGCCGCACAAGAGCACTGGCTGGTCACTTACTAAAATTACTGTTGGCACAACTCCTCCTGGTTACTGGTTTGCGAGTCGGTCAGATCGTCCGGCGCTCTGCGGCGCCTTTCGTCCTTCCACCCGACGCCGTACCCGGTCGGGAAACACTGCCTTTGTCCGCCTCTTTCGGGCGATTTACTGTCTGTGCCTCTGTCGACGCCGCCGCTTTCGCAACGATCCGTCTGGTTCGGAATTCGTATTTTTCGATGGTCATGGCTGTTTGACCATTGGAGTTCCGAATGATTCTGCCTTCCGCCACCAGCTTGAGCGGAATCTGATTCTCCAGTCGCGCCGGCCAGTCGAGTGAGACCTGCACCAGCTGCCCTGCATGAAACATTTCGTTACTGGTGAAAAGCAGGCCCTTACTGCTGATATTCAGTGTCTCGCTGGTTCCCTGACCGGAAAGAATCGGGTGTTCCAGCGTCTGGTAGCTCACCGCCAGCCGACAGGGAAATCGGGCGCTGTTTCGCCGCTCTGCCGCTGCTTTCTGTTCCGCCTCGTTTTCCGCGTGATTCATGGCGGCTTCAATCGATTTACGAAGGTTTTCCGGATCCAGATCTTCGTAACAGAAGAAATCGAATGCACCTTTTCGAACAGCCGTCACCCCGGCGTCGCGGTCCTGCGTGTGACAGAACACAATTAATGGCGTGGTGGGAGCATGTTGTTGCAGATGCCGCATCGTCGCCAGACCCTGGCCATCCGGCAAATATAAATCGGTCAGGATCAGATCTGCCGGGCGATCCTGCAGATAACGCAGGCCGTCGAACAATGCTTCGACGCGCACCCACTCAACGGCTTCTGTAAAACCTTCGCGCAGCACAGCCTCTACCTTTGCCGCCGCTACCGCGTCCGCGCTGATGAAGAGAACTGAACGCTCACTCATGGTGTTCACTCATTGGTCACTTCTGAATACCCCGGTTAACCATTCAGCATAACCTTTACTGAGGCCCAAAATCTATTTTCCCTGCTCCCGGGAATGCTATGGAGAATGATATTGGAAATGTTGGTTCTGCCATCCCTTATTCCAAACATCAGGCAGCCCTTTTCCTGGCACTATCCGGGCCACCCTGATGCAGAATTCGTCCTGCCAGTTTTGTAATGGATCGCCCATAGCCCGATGTTGCCGGAAATTCAAACTTCTCCGCCGCAGCGCGGGACAGAGTGGGTGCATCGTGAGGTAACACCGCCAGCACGCTCATGTCGAACATCTGCTCAATGCTCTCGATCCAGAAATCCTGCGGAGAGTCCTGATTCCTGTTCAGGATCAGTCGCACCCGGCTCTTCTCAAAACCCCGGTTTGTCAGCATCTGCAGTATTGATCTCGTCTGGTAAAGCGCCAAAACATCCGGTGCAGTCACCACCAGCAGCGCATCCAGGTGCGCAAAATAGGCCCAGTTCGAAGGGTTCAGATGACGCCCCAGATCTGCCAGAATCCAGCTGTAATGCCGTCGAAGAAACCGAAACAGGCTTTCAATACGCCATGGTTCCGTATGACCGCCAACAGGAGCAGATCCCGGAAGCGAAGCGCCCAGAATATCCACCATGGAGCCCGCTCCGACAGGCCGGACAAATTCGGGCCAGCATGCCGAATTCAACCGTCGCACAGAATCGAAAGCCTCCTGAACCCCCTGATATTCCGCCATTCCGAAAATTCGGTGTGCTGCCGGCGCCTGATGATCCAGATCCGCCATCAACACCCGTCCGCCCCCGCCCGCGAGTTGCAGCCCGCACGAAAGATGACACGCGAGGGTGGTTGCACCGCAACCCCCCTTTGCCGAAAGAATGCCAACCAGTTTGCCCGGTTCTCCCGTGCTTACCTGCCGGGCTTCCAGAAGGGTGGCCACCCGGTCCAGCAACTCAAACAGCGCAGGTCTGACGGGCAGGCTGAGGAACTCTGTTGCCCCGGCACGCATCGCTGCAATCATTTCGGCGGGGTCTTCATTCGCGTGGATCGCAATGATTACCGGCGTATCAGCGCCTGCCCGGACCAGCGTAATCCACTCGTGCGCCGGAATCCCCACTGCAGCCAGTTCCACGAACAGAACCTTCGGTCGGTATTTTTCCACCATGGCGGCCAGCTCAAAAGGCGGCACGGACGGGGGCACCACCAGTTCGCAAGCCGCGTTCATTTCCCGCAGCGCAGCCGCAATCTCAGTCGCCAGTTCGCCTTGCCGGGCCACCAGACCAATGCCCCAGGGCCACGCCTGCTGCCGGCGGTTATCCGGCTGCTTCGCCCCATCCACGGGACCCGTCAACTGTGGCTTGCTGTCTGGCATGAATCGTACTGCTTGTCCATTAGTACCACCGGCAAGTGCTGTCCGGATAGACTAACTTCGGCAGTATAACTATCGGCTGATTCCCTTCGGTTGATTAGCCTGATGCGGAAATATATAGTCTGTCTACGATGCCGCGGGAGACCGGGCACGCACGTGCGTACCACCCGGACGCTAATCCCGCCACTTTGCCGGTTCCACCTTCGGGATGATCACGGTGAAGGCAATGGTACCGATCACCAGCAGCACCGTGACGATCACAAACGCCCAGTAGAACTGTCCGGTTTTCTGCACAATCCAGCCGGTCAGCCACGGTGCGATCATTCCTGAGATATTCCCGAAGGCATTCTGCAGCCCGGTCCACCGGCCTGCTGCCCACGGTCCCGCAATTGTCTGCGTGATGGCCCACAGATTCGACGAATACAGCCCATACGCGAGGCAGGCCGCGCAAAGCACGATCAACGACAGCGTCCGGTCATGCACCAGTACCGCCCCGAACATAATGGTTGACCCGCCCAGTCCCAGCCCCGTAAAAGTTTTCCGCACTAAATTCGGGTTCCCGCCGCGCGAGATCCAACGGTCCGAAATCCACCCGCATGTCAGCGCCGAAACGGCCAGCACCAGCAAAGGGACCGAAGCAAACACTGCCATCTCACTCTGCGTGTAATGCAGTTCCTTGCGGAAATACCCCGGCAGCCACGTGATGATGAAGTACCACACGTAATTCCCGCAGAACAGGCCGATGAAAGTGCCCCATGCCGCCCGTTTCGAAAGGATTTCACCAAACCCCGGAACTTTGCCCTTCGCGTGGTGCGGCAGCACTTTATCCTTCGGGGCGAGGATGAACCATGGCACCAGCCAGGCCAGACTCATCAGGCCGGTCCCGACGAAGAAGATGCGCCAGCCAAAGCGCGCCATCAGCAGGCCTCCCAGCAATACGCTGAGCGCGGGGCCAAGTTTACTGCCCGCGTCGATGGCGGCGTTCGCCAGTCCGCGCTGGTTTTCCTGGTAGTTGCCGGCCAGGATCTTCGAGTAAGCGGGGTACGCGACGGATTCGCCAATGCCCAGCAGCACGCGCAGCAGGATCAGCATGACGAACCCGTTTGCCGCACCGGTGAGCATGGTGGCTGCCGACCACAGCAGATAGCCGCCCGCCAGCACTTTGTTAACGCTGAATTTATCCACCAGCCACCCGGCCAGAATCAGCGCCGGTGTGTAACCGAAGAAGAAGGCTGAATAGATCCGTCCGCGGTGCTCGGCATCGAGGCTGAATTCGTTTTGCAGGTATGTGTCGGCCACCGAAAGGCTGCCTCGGTCGATGTAACTGATGAAGATGGAAAGAACGAGCAGGGCCAGCATCGTGAGCTGACTTGTGCTGAGCGCAACGCGCGCCAGTGGATTGTTGGACGGGGCTACGGAGGCCATGGGATCTTCAAAGCTTATCGCAGGGGCTATTCGTGCGGAGGGGCACCCCGGATGCAACGAAGCTGAGCTACGCTAAACTCGGGATTCGTGCCCCGTCCCCCCAGCAGTGCCCGTCTCCGTTGGCTGGCCGTTTCCGTCTTCGCGCTGGCCGCTGCCTGCAACTATCTGGATCGCCAGGTGTTGTCCGCCGCCGCCCCGCAAATTAAGGCGGAATTCCATCTGACGAACACGCAATACGGCTGGTTGGGGTCGGCATTCGGGCTGGCCTACGCGGCGGCGTCTCCCGCTGTAGGTTGGTTTCTGGACTGGCTCGGCCTCGAAGCGGGCATCGTATGCGCGGTGGCGATGTGGTCGGTCGCGGCCGGACTTTGCGGGCTTACCCGATCATTCGGGCAACTGATGGCGGGACGCGCCTTTCTGGGAGCATGGGAGTCGGCGGGCGTACCTGCGGCAGGCAAGCTCAACGCCATCTATCTGGAGCCGAAGAATCGCGCGCTGGGCGCCGCCATGACGCAGGTGGGCATTGCCCTGGCCGGCGTCGGCGGGCCTTTGCTGGTTCGGTCCGTGGCGGGCTGGAGAACGGCAGTTTTTGCTGCGGCCGCGCTCGGCTTTCTCTGGATTCCGCTTTGGTTGCTGACCCGACGCTCCATCTCTCCCTGGGAAGCGGTTCCTCCCCGTCGCAAGGAAAGCGGCCCGGGACTCCTGGGGGACCGCCGCCTCCTGATTCTTGCCGCCGCGAACGTTCTTTGGATGGGAGTCTATGTTCTCTGGACCAACTGGACAACACTCTACCTGGTTCAGCAGTTCCGCCTCACTCCGGCGCAGGCAAACGGTTACGCCTGGTTTCCGCCCGTTGCTTCTGTGGTGGGCGGCTTTGCCGGCGGCTGGATTTCCCGCGCCGCTATTGGTCGCGGCTTTTCCCATGTGGATGCGAGAGTACTTGTAACGATGCTCAGCGCTGTGGGCTGCCTTGCGACGGTGCTGCTGCCGTTGTGCCGGACACCCTTTTTGGCAGTTCTGGTGATGGCCTTCAGCTACTTCTGGGCTCTGGCGGGCAGCGTGAATATCTACACGATCCCGGTGGACATCTGGGGTGGTGAACGGGCCGGTGCCGCCATCGCCGCGCTGGTGTGCGCGTATGGCTTATTGCAGACGGTCATCTCACCACTGATCGGAACTTTGGTGGATCACTTCGGGTACACCCCTGTGTTCTGGCTGGTGGCGTTGCCGCCGATGGGCGGTTGGTTGTTACTGCGGACGCTCAGGACAGGGCGGACAGAAGCGCGCTAACCCGGTTAGGAGGGTCTGGCGCGAGGCACGTAAGCTTCCCGTCAACTGTTTCGGGGACCGGCTTCATATCGCTGGCAGAGTTGTCCATCAGCACGGCCCTGCCCGACAGGCTGATCGCTTCCGGTGGATTCTCCAGGCTGCGCTCGTATCGCCGCCGAATGTCTTCCCCCGGTACCGAATGTCCGCCCTGAACAACCCGCTCCTGGACGCGTCTGACGTTCCGTTCGGGCGAATCCAGGCAGATATACAGAAGGACCACCTCGAACCCACGCTCGCGTGCCCGACGCATAGTCTTGATCGGGCCTTTTCCGGCGAGTGTTGTCTCCACCGCAAAGCTGAGCCCTGCGGAAAGATACTGGCGGGTCAGAGAGAGTACCTCCCTGCCTGGAGCGAGCGCGAACCGGGTCACGTCTTCCGGTGCCATCCTTCTCGCTACTGCGTCGGGATCCAGAAGCCGCTCTTTTCCGCCAAAGTCAAGTTGCCGTGTGATGGTACTCTTGCCGGAACCGTTGTCGCTCACCCGACACATGCCATGTTCTGGATTGAACCAAGATCAAACGATTTCTTAATCATCGATGCGATTGAAGACCTGAAAGACGAGACACTTTCGGCCATTTCCTGAAATTTCCTGAAGGAGCGTCCACTCTCTTATGTCCGATGGCCTGTGTTACCGGACGTCAGGGCCTGAAGAGAAACACGGGCCGGGGAGGAAGCGGTAGTTATGGTTGTTCCCACGGATTGAAAATCGGGACACCGAGACCAGCAAAGTCCTTCGCGTTTCGCGTGACTACGGTCAGGTTGTGCTCAAACGCCGTTGCCGCAATCATGCCGTCCGCGATGCCAAGGGGATGGCCGGCCATCTGCCTCTGGCTGTCGAGGATTCCCCACCGCTCGGCAACGGCCTGCGTGATGGGAAGGATGCGCTTCCCGAACAAAAGCGGGATCTTTGCTTCGATGTACTGCTCTAACTGCAGTCGTCGCGCAGAACCTTACACAAGAAGGGTTGCCCCGCGTCGCAGTTCGCCAATTGACACCACGCTGACAAACTGAACGTCTTTGCGTTGCGCCTCCAGCCAGGCAACGACTTTTTGGTCTGGCAAAGGCCGCAGCGTTTCCGATGAAACGTTCGTATCGAGCAAAAAACCGGCGCTCATGTTAGATCGAGCGGGCGGGCGGTGGAGCGATTGCGGCTGAACAGCGTATCCACTTCCTCGTCAGTGAACAAACCCCGCAGCGGCGCGAACAGCTCTACCAGATTTTTCGGTTCTCCCGATGGCGCTGCGGCTTTCTCTTCGAGCGCGTCGAGGGCTTTTTCAAGCACCTCATCCACATCGTGGAAACGGCCGGTCCGGATATGCGCGTTCACGCGCTGCACCAGTTCGGGTTTGTGGATTTCAAGGTTCATGGGTCTGCCCTCCTTGCCCAAGGTTATCGTCAACGCCTAATTATGTGGCGGGGTCGGGCGGCTCAGACAGTCTGCCTCACGATCTCGCGGACTCATTCCTGGTTTGCATCGTCCGGCCCGCCCGGGATGAATCGGATCTCGAATCGGCGACCGTCCGTGTTCAGGCCCTTGTCCGCGCCGCAGCTACCGCGCGATAGTAACTCTTCACCGGAATGGTGAGATTCGGCCCATAACTCCACTACCGTCCGTAGCCCCGCCCGGAATCCCCGCGCATCGGGATCGACCCCAGCACCGCCACGAAAGCACCACCCACCAGCCAGAGCGCATTCTTTAACTCCGCCTCGCCGCTGAATCGCCAGCCGCTCAGGAACAGCCCGCGCGTAAGAAGCACCAGCGCAGCCAGTGCAAAAAGCGTCAGCAAGATCCGCAAGCGCCCCGCAGCCGCCAAAACTACCAGCAGCAGGCCAAGCACACCCATCCCCGCCAGCCATGCTCCCAGCGACTCTTCAGCCCACGGCAACCACCCCAAACGCAGCGTCTGGTGCGGACTCGCGAAGAGCACCGCCGACATCGCCAGCGACATCAGTGACAGGATTGCTTCAAACAAGTAGCTGTACACACGCAACAAATTCCCGATGAATCGCAATCCCTGCATCTCCAGTTTTCGGCGAGGTTTAAACGATCACTATAACGCAACCGCTTATTTGTGAGGAACTTCGCCGACCGGCTTTTTCTGCGTCGCTTCAGTCCAGGCGTCTTTCACCTGGGCCTTCAGCGACTCGCCCACCCAGTTCTGCACGCCGGTCGAAAGCTTCAACGAAGCTGCGATCTCGTCGGCCTTCTTCCCCTGCGCCGCCGCCTGCCCAACCGCCTTGCTCAGTTCGGTCATGAATGCTGCCTGACCCTTCAGAATCTCCGCTCCACCCGAAGGCCCGTGCCCGGGCAGTACGAATTTCGGATCGAGCTTCAGGGCCGCTTCCATCACCTTGGGCCAGTTGCCGATGTTACCGTCCGCCGTGTAGTTATACGGCCCGTTCGTCGCCGCATCGCCCGTGCAAAGCACCCGCTCTTTCGGCAGCCACGCGAATCCGTCGCCACGAGTATGCGCCCAACCGAAGAAATGAAACTGCACTTCGCGCGTCGAATCCTTCAGCACGAAGGGCGATGTATCGAATGTCTGCTTCGGCGGTTCCGGAGCTGCAAGCTTCAGATCACCCACATCTTTCCGCGTCTTGGACGTTTCCTGCCAGCGGCCTGGCTCATAGCGCTTCAACTCCTCGGCAACACCCTTGTAGGCAAACGTGGTCGCGCCTTCCGCCGTCCACACCGCGGAGCCGTAATCATGATCGCCGTGGTGATGGGTGATAAACACATATTTCACCGGCTTGGGCGAGAGCTTCTTTGCGTCCGCGATCACCCGACGCGCGCCACTGGGGAAGTTCGCATCCACCACGATCAGATAATCTTTCATCTCGATGATCGCGTTGTTGCAGTGCCCTTCGTTCTTGATATCACCCTCGCGGAACCAGACGCCGTCCGCGATCTTCTTCACCGAATTGGCCTGTGCGCCGGACTCGGTTGCGAAGAACGCGACCGTCAGCAGCACACCGAAAAGAGTTACAAACGAAGCCCGGTATTTCATGACGAACATTGTCTCTCAAACCGGAGTCCATTTGTGCATGGCAATGAACAATCAAATCAACATGACGCCGATGATCGATATTCTTCTGGTGCTGCTGATTATTTTTATGGCGATTTCGCCGCAGACGCCGCACGGGCTGGATGCTCTGGTGCCGCAGTCCCGGGCCGGCGCTGAGCCGACGCCGCACGACAATCCGGTGGTGCTGGAGATCGCCGGTGACGGGTCGTATCGCATCAACACCCAATTGCTGGAAGTCTCTGCAATGCGCGAGCGTTTGACTGACATCTTCTCCCGGCGCGGCGACAAAGTGCTGTTCGTCAAAGCGGCACCGCAACTGGAGTTCGGCGTTGTCGCCACGGCCATTGATGCGGCCCATGCTTCCGGCATTGATCGTGTGGCTCTCATGCCGCGCCGGTAATGATAATCTCGACCCTGTGAACGTATCGGGGAAAGTGGTTATTGTCACCGGCGCGGCAAATGGCATCGGACTCGCCCTTGCCCGCCGCTTCGAAGCGGAAGGTGCCCGCGCAGTAGTCTCTGCCGATCTCGCCAACGGCTTCGACGTCTCGAAGGAGGCTGACATTCGCCGGCTTGTGGCCGCCACCGAAGCGCAGCACGGACAAATCGACCTGTTTTGCTCGAATGCCGGCATCCTGATCGAAGGCGGCGTCGACACTCCCGATGACGACTGGGACCGCATCTGGGATGTGAACGTGAAAGCCCACATTTACGCCGCCCGCGCCGTTCTGCCCGGCATGATCGCCAGAGGTTCCGGCTACCTGCTGCAGACTGTTTCCGCAGCGGGACTGCTCACGCAGCCGGGCTCCGCGCCATACGCCGTCACCAAACACGCTTCGTTAGCGCTTGCGGAGTGGCTGTCCATGACTCATTACGATCAGGGCATTCGCGTGTCTGCTCTCTGCCCGCAAGGTGTTCGCACCAACATGCTGGGCGAACCAACCACCGGCATCGGTGCAAAACTTCTGGAGACCGCCATCACCCCTGAACAGGTCGCTGATGCGGTGATCGCGGGCATCAATGCCGAGCGCTTCCTGATTCTTCCTCACCCGGAAGTCGCCGAATATTTCCAGCGTAAAGCCAACGATTATGATCGATGGCTCAGAGGGATGCGACGCCTCGGAGCTTCGCTGCATCAGTAGAACGAAGGAAAACCTCTGGAACCCGTCTCGCATTTCTTCTATTCAGACCGCCTCAAATTGCAGTTCTGGGACTATGGCCAGGACGCCAGGCCTCCGCTGGTTCTGGTGCACGGCGGTCTTGATCACGCGCGCAACTGGGACTGGGTGGCGCGGGTCCTTTGCGCCGATTATCACGTCTACGCCTTCGATCTGCGCGGGCACGGCAACAGTGCATGGGCTCCCGGTGCGCTCTACAGCATGGCCGAGCATGTTCTCGATCTCTCCGTTTTCATCGACATCGTTCGATCTATTCATGGCAACGTACCCGTCCGCCTGATCGGTCACTCGCTCGGCGGCATGATTGTGCTCCACTACACCGGTCTCTATCCGGACCGCGTCAGCCATGTCATTTCGATTGAAGGGCTGGGTTTTCCACCCGGCCACCGTGTTCATGGAGCAGCTTCTGAGCGCCTCCTCCGCTGGATTGAGGGGGTTCGGGGCCTCGAAACCCGCACCGCCAAAGCCTACCCCAATCTGGATGCGGCGGTTGCGCGCATGCAGGAGGCGAATCCACGCCTGTCTGATGAAGTGGCGCGTCACCTTACTCTGCACGGCACCAACTGGAATTCAGACGGCTCCATTACGTGGAAGTTCGACAACTACCTGCGCGCCTTCGCGCCCTACGGCCACGATCTGGAAGAAACCTCGGAGATCTTCAGCGGAATCCGCTGTCCGGCGCTCCTCTTCTGGGGTCTCGAAAGCTTCGCGCCGCTTCCCGACGACGATCCACGCCTTCTCGCGATTGCCGGGCACCGCCTCCTCAAAGTGCCGGATGCCGGGCACTGGCTGCATCACGATCAACTCGATCTTTTCGTTCGCGAAAGCGCCGCGTTCCTGCAATCCTGAAAATCGGAAAATCGCACTTTTGCTGGCGGACTGTCTGCCATAGCTGCGCCCTCGTGGCCACGTAAATATTAATTCCTCACGCCGAGCTCGATCAGGTCTTCCGCCTGCGCTACGCATGCGACCGCGGCAACGGCTCCATTGAGGCTCGCGCCTGCGAGCGCTATAGTAGGGGTATAAATAGTCGAGACCTTTTAGGAGATTTATGGGGCTGCATTACAAGAACCTTGACGAGAAGACGAGGGCATTCATGCTTCAGGAGATCGAGCATGACATTACCGAAGGAACTCTGTATATGAGCGGGAATCTCAATGAGTTTGGTCGTGCGACCTATCCTGAGCTACTCAAGAACGCGGCTAACAATGGCACCGATGCGCTATTGGCAGCAGTAATTCAAGGGAGGCTGAACGCGTTTGAGAAGCCGAGGGAGCTTAAATCCGGTGGATTTTCAAAGGCTCCTGTCATGCGTGTTAACGCCCACGAAATGCTTGCTGAAGGGGAATTCAATCGTTCCTATATGCGCGCCATCTGCTTGCGCGCAATAGAGGCTGGAAATCTTGAGGTGGTCGTCTATCGCGCCAAGGCGGTGGAGAATCCCCGTTCAGAATCTCAACAGAAAATCGGCCAACATACAGCGGCCCGCGCACTACTCCGGGATTTGCGAGCGAATATCGGTGTTGATACTTCTCTGGGCCTCCCGCCGGGACCGAACTCCGGCCTCTCAGTCCACTTGGCTTGAAAAGGGACACGGTTCGTAGTCGTGTCAGGCTGCCGGTGTTCGCCGATGAAACGGCCTCACCTGTTTCAGCCCGATTCCCGTTCATTGTCAGACTTCAATCCGCGCAGGAAATCCCGCAAGCCATCAGTGAGCACGCCCGGCGTTCGCAGCCTTACCGCCACCCGGCATTTCCGCTCCAGGTCATACCACTCTCCATCATCACCCGAATGAATTTTCGAACGGACATCCATCGTGCCGTCCGGCAGAAACAACTGGATATCCAGCACCCCGTCGCAAACTTCCAGCACCACCGCGATTCTCCTGCTCGCCCCGCCGGGAGCGTCGTCCGGGTAAATCACCTGCGCGATATTCAGCGGGCTGTAATAGCGTGTCAGCCATTTGCTGAGCCCGTCAAAGCCCGGATAAATGATCCGCTCCGTGATATTCATCATGTCGAGCTTGTCGCGGATCTCCAGCTTTACGCTGGCCGGGATGATGATTTTCCGGCAGAGTTCCGGAGCCACCTCATCCAGCCATCGGTCCAGCCTGGCGCTGGATGGAGACATGATGGAGAGAAACGCTGCCTGATTCACAATCCTGTCATCCAGCGCCGGCGGCTCAAGAAACAATGCCCCCGCGCTGCCGAACCGGTCGTCGAACTCCGCCAGCGAAGCCGCATAACCATCCAGCATCCCGGTGGTAAACACGAAGGCATGCTCGGCACGCAGCAAATCCTGTAATTTCTCCGGCAGCCGTTCATGCACGCCCATCATGTCGACCGCCCACACCACGCCGTCCCGATGGAACTGATCCGTGTCCTCAGTTGCAAAGTGCGCCGCGATATGCGGAGAGTAACTCCAGTCCAGCAGGCGAGTGGGCAGGCCGTGATGCTGCGCCACCACCAGCCAGTGCCAGAATGAATCCCCCGAAACCGTCTTGCTGTGGCCGTATTTCCGAAAGTTCCGGATCAGGCTGCCTTCCAGGCGTTCGAACTGCCCGGCCAGACGCATCAGGCTGGTTTGCAGATCCCACGCCGAATCAGACATTCCCCGGAACACAAAGGGACCGCGAAACCGCCCGTGCGGCCGGTACCAGGTGTCCTGAAACAGCTTGTCGTTCAGTTCATTCCAGTTGCGGACGCGCGAGACCTGCATAGTGCCCTACGGGACCAGCCGAAGAATCATTCCCGTATCGGTCGCCAGCCACATGTGCCGCTCATCCGGCCCCGCAAGTACTGTGGTGTGGGCAACGGCCCGGTAGTCGACCGTCATCTCACTCCAGGTTGAAAGGTCGCTGCTGGTCAGCACTTTCACCTTGCCGGGAATCGGGCTGTTGTAAATCGGCCCGGACGGTTCGTAGCCGGCAATAATCGCGGTCGGCGAGTCTTTGAACAGCCGGATATCAGTGATCGCGCGGTCACGGGCGCGGAACGCACTCACGCTCTTTCCAGTCCGGATGTTGATGCTCATCACTTCGCTGGGGAATTCAAAAACGTCCTTGAATTGGATGAGTCCAAGCCCGGTGCCCTGCGGTGCCAGACTGATCCGCGTCACCTCTCCAAACACTGAAGCGTCGCTCTTGAGCCACTTCTTGCCACCGTCCACGGTCTGCAGCAGAACCCCGTAGTGGGGCAATTGCTTCCGCATTCCGGCGCGCTCCGGCTCCATCCAGTCCGGCCCGCCGCGCCGGGGAGGCAGATTCCAGCCCGAGATGATGCCCTTGTCGCCGGTGAAAGACACTTCCCCAAAGGTTGTATAGACGGCATCGCCCTCCACTTCCTTCAGGATGGCAAGCAGCGCCCACGTTTCTCCGCCGTCCAGCGTCTCGAAAACCCGCTTCTGCAATCCCACGGCGAAACCATGCCGGCGGTCAAGGAACCACAGCTTGAGCAGCGCGGTCGGCGCATTGCGGAGTTTCGTCCAGGTTCTGCCGGATTCGTCGGTTGTCCAGATGCCTTTATCGGTGAGCATCCAGCCCTTGGAATCATCCAGGAAAAATAATGCGGTCCCGGTTTCCTTAACAGGAGTTTCGGTCCAGTGTTCGCCACCGTCGCTGGTCACCAGCACCAACGCTTTGTCCTTATCCTTGCGATCCGTAGTGTACCCACAAGCTATGCCGCGCTTTTCCGATGGGAACACCAGATCGCTGATGGTGAGACTGCTGTCCACCTGCCGATACCGATACTGAATATCCCAGTGCGGCTGGGCCACGGCAACTGCGGCGGCGGCGATGAACAACGCGGAAACTCGAAGCATGTCAGGTCTCAATTCTTGCGAACGGCAGCAGCGACCGGTGGTCCGGGCACCTTAGAAGATAGGACGAGTTCCGCATGGTTGATGGATTCAATCATTTGCGGAGCAATGCGGGCCAGTGCGAGTGCGCACCCGACCTGCTCGCCCAGCGTTGTCAGGACTTCCATTTCTCCGCCGGTGTGCTGGTGGGTGGTGCGGTGCTGCACATTGATTACCCCTACCACCCGGTTTCGAGCAATCACGGGAGCCGACAGGAAAGCCTCGAAACTATCTTCAGGAAGTTCGCCAAAGTATTTGAAACGAGGGTCTTTATAGGCTTCACGGGAGATCGCAATCAGGCGGCGTTCCCGCGCTACCCAGCCTGTTAAACCTTCGTTTAGCTTCAGTCTGATCTTGCCGATCTGTCCCTCATGATGGGCATTGGAGGCACAAAGAACCAAGTCGTCCCGGTCGCAAAGGTAGACCAGGCAGGAATCGCACTGGGTGAATTCCACTACCAGCGCGACGATTCCCTGGAGCACTTCCGCCAGACTCATTTCACGCACCATGAAGCGGCTAACCTTCTGAAAAAGCCTGAGTTGCTGTTCAATCCGATCGAGTCTGGATTCCAGCTCTTTTGCCTTCGCCACGGTTTCATTATAGTCTGGGCTAAGTGCCGGATTCCCCCGTATTCACCGCTCCAGGAATTGTCCAGTGGCCCCAGGCCCCTTTTCCTGCCCCTGTCGAGTATTTCCAGGACGCTTTGGAACGTCTGCGTCTCGTCGCCCTGGACGGATTGATGGAACTGCCACGTGTCGGTATAGGCGTTGGTGGATTCCTGCTGGGTTCGCATACCGGCGGTCGTTCCCGCATTCTGGACTTTTTGCCGATCCCGTGTTCCCATGCGGACGGACCATCCTTTCGGCTGTCTCCCGAAGAGGTGGAGGCGGCCAAAGAAATTGCCCGCTCGCTGCCGGCTTCGTCTGTGCTCGGCTGCTACTGTTCAAAAAACAGAGGCAAGGCAGGCATGAGCGCCGACGACCGTGCCATGTTCGCGGCGCTCTGCCCTGAGCCGCACCAATTCATGCTGGTCATCTGCCCCAGCTTGTCCCAGACGTCAAGGGCTGCGTTGTTTCTGCGAGTGAAAGGCGAAATTATCTCCGGTGCTGAGCTGGAGTTGCTCCCGCCCGAGTCCGCAGTTCCTGACGACGATGTATCAGCCGCCCCCATAGAGGTGGCAACGCCGATCATCATTCCGCCACCTGCTTCCAAACTACCGCCCGCGCCCAAACCGGAGCCTGTTCCCGAACCCGCGCTGAAACCTGCCTCCCGCTTGTTCGGGGAGCCGCAACCGGCCTTTCTCGCTCCCCCTCCTCCCCGCCGCCGTTGGTTGCCTTTAGTTCTGGCGGCAGTGCTCCTGATCGCGGTGATCGCGGGTGGCGCCTGGTTTACTCGGGAAGCCTGGATGTCACGGCCCCCGCTGCAACTTGCCGTTACCGATGTTGCCCGCCACGTTACCTTCAAGTGGAACGCCGAGGCGCTGCGCGGCACCACCGGTGTGACGCTGCTGGTAAACGACGGTGGAGAACTCAAAACCTTCCCGCTGGACACTCAGGCCGTGGAACGCGGGCAGCTGAGCTATGACCGCAAAACCCTTCGTATCACCGGGACTCTGCGCGCCGGCGAAACTCGCGCCATGGCTTCGTTCTACGAAACCGTACCGGAACCCAAGCCCGACCCACCCGTGATTCTGATACCAGCAACCCCGGCAGCCGTGACCCCGACACCGGTCAAGCCCGCTCAGTAAGCTAGGTTTGCGCCAAACTTCGGAATGTTCCCTGCCTTGACAACCGCTGTCCAGGTATCCAGCCGGGCCGTGCCCTGCTTTCAGTGAATCCAGAGCCAATGCCATGTTGGGTCCAAACGAACTGAGTTGCGGAGAAGCTGCCGGGATGGAGATGGCGGACCTGATCCGATAACCCGCTGCCCCCGCAACATCCCATTCCGGAGGGCAACCCTGCCAGGCACTGAAGTCCCCGCGTCTAATGCGTTGTCGTGGTTCCAGTCCGGAATCCGATCATCCCCCGGCACCAGCAATTCCTTCGCGAGAGTCGGCGCTTCTTCCGCAGTGGCTGCGCTCGCGGCTACGTTTACCGACCGGGTCAACGCGTAGTAGCGAAGATCGCCTGACATCCACCCCAAATCAGCCTTGACCTTCGACCACGCTTCGGTCGCTGGTCGCCCTTCAAAGCTCGCCTGTTGGCGGGTCCACTCGATACGCTGCTGCCGCAGGTCCGGGTTCTTTGCGTCGACCTCAACGGCCCGGTCAAGCAGCGTACCCTGCAGTTTTGTCGCATCTTTCTGCAAGTCACGCGGCAATATGCTTTCGACATTCACTCCGAACCGGGTGCGGCCCAGCGTCTGTGCGGCTTCTCCCAACATCACCGAAAGTTTTGACTCGCGAATACCTCGCCTTATAAAATACCGATTCGGGATACTGGTTAATGTGACACCCGCTCTTTTCGACCTCCCGCTCCGCCTTGGTGACGCTGCCACCCTTGCGGAAATCCTGCTCAACCAGCCCGCTGCCACCCAGTTCAAACCTCTGACTGACGATTTCCGGTCCCGCGTGGCAGCCCGCGCCGCTGCCGGTTTTGAAAACATGACCGTGCATTTCGGCTCTCTTGAAAGGGATCCCGTGCACCCCTCCGCGTTTTACGTGTGTGTCGACGGCATCGAAAATCAGCCACTTCTGCTGCGCATCGCCACCGCGCAGACCCCTTCGAGCGGCCTCTTCCCGAAGGCCATCCTGATTGGCCGGACGTTCCTTGGCGCCCGCGAGGCAGTGCTCAATGTGGTGCCGTTCGCCCCTTCCGATCACGAACGCATTCTGACCTTTTCTGAACAGGTTAATATCGCGTTCCAGCCGAAACTCTTCGGAAGCCGGCCCGTAATCCGCGTCTCCGGCGATTCGCCTGCCACCGCGTTTGCATTTGAAGAGTTCAGAAAGCTGTTTCGCAGCTCCGGGCAAAACCAGGCTGCTTTCGGTACCTCTGGAGGGCAGGACCCCGTAGAGTTCTATTTCTCGACTGTGTGGTCAGCGATCCGTGCGGGGTGGCGCGAGGGATATGCACTCCACTCTGCCGTTCCGGTTGCACCCATTCCGGGCGTCCGCCGCAGGCCATTTGAAATGGACCTGAACATCGTTCGTGAAGTGGTTCTGCTTGCCGGCATGACCCGTGACCAGATTGCCGCGCAGTTCTGAAACTGCCTCAGGGCGCGGGAACTGTATATCCCGTGCGCGCCCGCAGCGTTGCCCCGGGATTGCGTTTGGCCGCTTCCGGCGAGAGTTGCACCTGAATTCCGCGCTCCGTGCCGGCGATGCCCCCCGGCAAGTTGTAGTACAGCGTGTATCGACGTCGAAGCAGGCGAACAGAGCGCTGAAACGTCGCTCCCGGATCTCCCGCAATCACCGTTGATCCACCTGTCTTTTGTGCGATCTGGTTGTTCCCCCGCACATCCGTACGGATTTCCTTTGAGCCAGTCAGTACCAGTTCTGCCAGCACAACGTCGCTCTGCCAGAGACTTCGCACTGCCGCCTCGGCCTCAGGGCTTGCCGATCCGGCCTTGTCCGTCACAATCAGGACGGCTCGTCGCCGCGCGGATTTCGGTTCCCGTCGGAACCGTATTGCCGCGTCGATCGCCGCCTGTCCGGCGTTACTGCCTCCGCCGAATTGCAGGCCGGGCAGTCTGACAAAGATCACTTGATTTGCCCGCTCCAGATCGTCAGTGAACGGCAGCAGTTCGGCTGTGCCCGCGCTGAACGTCATGACGCAGACCCTGTCACCAGTTTTCAGTTCGTGAAAACCCAGTTCCACCGCTCTCACAATTCCGAGGAGCTTCCCGCGCATGCTGCCCGACAGGTCAAACAGGAGAATCAGATCCAGCGGTTCCTGCTCAAAAGTGACACTGGCCAGAGGCTGCCCGACGCCCTGATCCTGCAACCGGAAATCTTCTTTCTTCAGGCCTTCCACAATCGACCCGGCGGAATCCAGAACTTCGGCATCGATCCGGACCAGGGACACGGCGGAACGGAAGACTGTTTCTTCCTGTCCCCACAAGATGGCACAGCCGACTGTCAGTCCCGCCACCAGGACGTAAGCTTTCATCGCAGCACGTAGCCGCGCCACGCGCTGCAACGGTCACACGGAGTCATCGGCAGAAATCCGAGCAGCAGTTTGCGTTCCCTGTTCGGCAGCAGCGGGGTGCGGCAACGCCAGCAGCTGCGGCTCAGGAAGACTTTTTGAAATGAGTAAAGCAGGAATCCAATTGCCAGCCCCGCCACCACGGGCCAGGCCGCTCTGATGAAATCACTCAAACGACAGACCTCCCTCCGATTAGTGCGAAATGATCAGGCATTCACATTCCAGACTAACTCTGTTACGAAAAAGAACGGAATACGGGTGTACATCTCGTTACTTTTCCTTTACTCCCCGATTTCAGCCTAACCTGCCCCAGACTCTGGCTACCTCATCCCTGATCGCGTTGGGGACTAAATGCTTCCAGCTCAATCCATTTGCGATCCTCCTCCGCACCTCGGTAGAGGATACTTCCGAGAAAGATTCGTCCATGGGCAGCGATACCACCCGCTGTGCGTGCTCCTGCGCTGCTACGTACTCGCCGGCGCGCGCAGCAACCAGCAACTGGTATTCCGCGATCATCTCTTCGAACACGCCGGGTCTGCCATAGTTCCACAATGTAATTCGTTCCGCGGCATCGCGGCCACAAAGCAGCCCGATCTCTGTGCCCGGCCCAAAGTGTTCCGCCGTTTCCGCGGCCATCTCCATGTAAAGGCCCCCCTGGGCCACTGCCACGGAAATCCCGGGCTCAGAAGCGGCCAACCCCACCAGGACGGCCAGGCGCTGTTCAAAACCAGCACCGTGAAACTCCTTGTGGGGAAAGGCTTTTGGGAGCAGAAGTATCACTTCATCTGCCCATCCTGCCGCGGCTTTCGCGATCGCCAGATGCGCTACCGTCGGCGGGTTCCATGCACCGGGCAGAATCGCCACACGCGCGGGTTTCACCGCCACCTGGTCGAACGAACGATACTGAAACGAAAGAGCCACAAGAACCGTTTTAATACATGGCCCACGACGGAATTGTGTGAGCTCGTATACATTGGAGTAGGAATGTTCAACTGGGTTTGCCCGAATTGCGGAAAAGATGTTCCGCCGTCGAAGACTGAATGCCCGTACTGCCCCGGATTGCCGGTTGCAGCCGCCCCCCCTCCACCGCCGCAAAGCTGGACAGCGCAGCCGTCCGCTCCACAGGCGTGGCAACCGCCGGTCCCTGCTGCCCCCCAGGGCTGGCAACCGCCGCCGCCTCCTGCCCCCTTATACCAGGCGCCCGCGCCCCAACAAATGCAGCCCCCGCCGTCGTGGCCGCCCCAGCAGCACTACGCGCCTGCTGCCCCGCCTGTCTGGCCTGCTCCGGCACCCGTCTGGGCTGCGCCGCCTGAGAAAACCGGTGTTCCGGCCTGGCTGGCCGGCGTCGGCTTTGCGCTCCTCCTGTTAGCCGCGGGGGCCGCTCTCTATTTTGTTTTCCTTCGCCCGAACACGCGCACGAACGCCCAGGAAAAAGCCGGCCTTGAGAATCCGGCCAACCCCTCGCAACAGAAAGTCAGCAACCCGCTGCAGAAGTACGTGGAAGTGGTCGGTATCCGCCTCGTGTCTCAGGATAAAAAGCCGACCGCGCGGTTCATCGTGGTCAACCACTCGAATACTGACATCAACGGACTGGCCGCGAACGTCATGCTGTGGGCCAGCACCTCCCGTTCCGAAGAGGATTCCATCGGGTCGTTCAGTTTTCAACTTCGCAGCCTCGGCCCGAATGCTTCGCTGGAACTGACGGCTCCCCTGAAGACAAAGCTCAAGCCCTACGAAATGCCGGATTGGCAAAACGCTACGGCGGAGATCCAGATCACTTCGCCTTAGCCGTAACGTGGCCGTTCGGTTTTACTGCAGTTCCTTCGGCAGGCAGCTCTGGATGAACTCGTTCACATCATGCTTCAGCTTGGCGTGTGAATCGCTGTCGATATAAAGCATGTGGCCGGACTGGTAGAAATCCCACCGGATATTCTGGTGCATCAGCGGGCTCAGCCCCATGTGGTTGAACGTGTACTCCACGGCGTAGTAGGGCGTTGCAAGGTCGTAATAAGCCGCTGCAACCATTACCTTCATATACGGGTTCTTCACCATGGCAGCGCGCAGCATGCCGGTTGTGTCGCCGAAGCCGTTTTGGACCCCATAATCCCACGGCTGTATGCCCCCGCTCGTGTAGTACTGCATGTCTGTCTTGAAGCCCAGTTCATTGCGGATGTAGTTGTTGAACATGGTGACAAACGGGGGCGTGATCAGGGAGCTTGACGGGTCGTATTCGCTGGTCTCACCGGTGTTCATGGCAGACGGTCCGGTTAGCCGGCCGTCATAGCGCCCGATGGTCTGGTGCTTGTCGCGAAGTAACTGCCGTGTGAAATGGGCCACATCCCACCGCAGATTGCTCTCGTCGATGTACCGCGATTCCAGACCGGTAAACCGGACCAGCTTGTCGACCACCGCTTTGCGCTCGGCGACGGAGAGATCGTCGCCTTTCGCAAGGGCATTTGCGTACTCGCCCATCGCGAACGTTTCCGCGTCCTTCAGGAATGACTTCAGATCCTTCTTCTGCAGGTCCGGAGCCGCTTTCCTGTGGTACCAGGCGTCTGCCGCGTAGGTGGGGAATTCCAGCTGGTAGACCAGATCGTCACTGCGGCTCCAGATGGTTTCCAGATTCAGCGTGGTGCCGATCAGAATCACCCCGTTGAACGCGATACCCCGGTCAATCAGGTAGCCTGCCAGACCTGCCGTGCGCAGTGTGCCGTAGCTTTCTCCGGCGATGAACATTGGTGAGCTCTCGCGCTCGTTGCGCAGAATGTACATCCGCATGAACTCGCCGACGGACTGAATGTCGCCCTGTACTCCGTTCATCCGCCGCGCGATTTCAATCGATTTCGCCCGGCTGTAGCCCGTGCCGACCGGGTCGATGAACACGAGGTCGGTCTTATCGATCCATGTGTTCTGGTTGTCCTTCAACTGGTAAGGCGGGGGAGGCATGCTTCCATTGGGCAGCAGTTTCGGGCTGCGGGGACCCATGCCACCCAGATGCACCCAAAGCGACGCCGAACCCGGGCCGCCGTTAAAGCAGAACGTCACAGGCCGCTTTGCGTGATCCGTTACGCCATCCAGCGTGTACGCCATGTAGAAGATGTGGGCCTCAGTCTCGCCGGATGCGTTCTTCAGTGGCATCTGCGCCACGGTGGCCGTGTAGTTGAGCGTTTTCCCGTCCACGTTGATGGAGTGGTGTGTGACCACCGGGGTCTCATCCACTGTGCCCGTGGCGATGGCGGGACCAGGCCCTGTCATCCCCCCCCCACGCCCGGCGCGTCCGCCCGGTGTCTGCGGCGCGGTCTGGGGTGCCGGTGTTGCCGGTATGGTGGCCGCGGTCTCCGGGGCTGCGGTCGTCGGAACCTGAGCCGGAGCCTGTTGGGCAAGGATCAGGAAGAGAAGTGGTGTTGCCAGCATTTTGCTGATGATAGCGCGGTCGGTTAGAATTCCACTTGGCCCCTCTAAACCGGCATTCGACGCCACCCACGGCACCGGTCGTGCTCGCAGGCTTTTGCGCCTTCCTGAACCTGTTCGTCACCCAGCCGATATTGCCTCTGCTGGCTTCCATATTTCATGCCGGTAAGGCGGCGGTAAGCCTCACCATCACCGCCGCCACATTCGGTGTCGCCCTCGCTGCGCCCTTCGCGGGCAGGATTGCGGACCGCGTGGGCCGAAAACGCGTCATCGTATGGTCGGTCGCGCTGCTGGGCGCCACAACTCTGCTCGGGGCAACCGCGGGTAGCCTCGGATGGCTGATCTTCTGGAGATTTCTGCAGGGTCTGGCAACTCCGGGCGTGTTTGCGGTGACGGTGGCGTATGTGAACGATGAGTGGCCCCCGGAGCGAGCCGCCGCCGCCGTCGGATCGTACGTCAGTGGAACAGTGATCGGGGGCTTTAGTGGCCGCGTGCTTTCCGGCGTCATAAGCGAATATCTGAACTGGCGCTGGACCTTCGTGGTTATCGGCCTCATGAGTCTCGCAATCGCGGCAATTCTGCAGGTTGGTCTCCCTCGCGAGCGCCGCTCCGCACAGCACCACGAAGGGGAGGGATTTCTTGCTGCCGCGATTCTCCATCTTCAAAATCGCCGCCTTCTCGCCACCTACATGGGTGGCTTCTGCGTCCTGTTCACCATGGTGGCGCTGTTCACCTACGTTACATTCCACCTGGCAGCTCCGCCCTACAACCTGGGCCCCGGCTGGCTGGGTTCGATTTTCTGTGTCTACCTGGTTGGAGCCGCCGTCACTCCTGTCGCGGGCCGCGGAATCGACCGCTTCGGGCACCGCACGGCCGTTTTGGGTGCGGCGGCTCTTGGAATTACGGGCGCACTCATCACGCTCCTGCCCACTATCCCGTGGATCATCCTCGGGCTAACCCTGTGTTCCTGCGGGGTCTTCATCGCCCAGTCGGCTGCGGTCAGCTATATCGGCACGGTCGCGAAGCACGGTCGGGCTTTGGCCGTCGGCCTTTACGTGACGTTCTATTATGCAGGCGGCAGCTTCGGTTCCAGTGCTCCGTCAGTGCTCTGGGAAGCCTTTGGATGGACCGGATGTGTCATTCTCATCGTTTGCGTGCAGGTGACGCTGGCCGGAATTGCCTGGTTCGGCTGGCCCTCTCATCGCAGCCCCCAAATAGGTCATTGACGGGCAACTGCGGCCCGCGCCGCTTTCGTTTCCTCCGTCAGTTTACGGGCGACTTTCTCGGCGACATCCGCCAGTGCCCCCCGAAACTTTGCTCCGCTGCTTTCCTGTGTGGTGGACCAGATGACGTCGCCATCTGCACTCACTAAGCGTACCGACGCCAAGGCCTCCTGTCGATGTTCCCTGATGTGGCTGCTCTCAGACTGGGAGACGCCTGCGCTTGCGTTTTGCCGGGACGAACTATAGATCCCGGAACCGACTCCGTTGCGGGAGCCTGTACCCCCCGAGGCATGCAAGCCGATCGAATCGCTGGTCAGATGCTCTTCATCAAAGAATTTCTGGTCGGAAGAGCCCTTCAGCGTCGCATCCGCTTTCTCCGGGTTCTCAGTCAACACAAAGAGCCCGGAGTTCTGGATCGCAGCAAACAGCATGTCCCGCATCTGATCCGAACCCGCCCCACCGCCCAACTGGTCGACATAGACCCGCCGAACTTTGGCAAGGGCAATTTCGACCGGGGGGTGGAGTTCAATTGCGAATCCGGCTACCCAAAGCAGCGGCAGGAGAATAGCACTTCTGGTCATCCCTTACCCGCCTTCCTGGCTTCCTCGTCCTGATACTCCACCCGGCGGCCGGTCCGCGCTTCCAGTGACACCAGCAGGGAACGAATCTCGTCTTTGTTTACCTGGAGAACCATCGCCTGCTGCCTGCCCTGACTATCGGTATACCCGATCGTCAGGAAATGCGTTCGCTTCTTCGCCACCAGGAACAACGGCGAGATCAGCACTGCCTCAACGTAGCGTCGGCTCACGCGTAAGCCATACTCCAGCGTGTTGATTTCCCGGTACGGGATTTCCACCACAGTCTGTTTACTGCTGAGGCTGAACGTTTCGTCTCCCCGCATTTCAATGCGCGCGCCAGACTTTGTCGACATACCGGCAACGGTCCCACCCACATAGAGGACCCTGCTGCCGCTGCTGCCCGCTCCAAGCGAGGATACGAGAGCAAGCAAAGCCAGTGTGGCTCGCTTCATGCTATTGGAATAGCACGCATGCGAGCCCTGGCGCCATACCACCAGCAAGGATTCAGGTAGTACAAGTACTCTGCCGGACGCCTACATCTTGAAGTTGAAGCTCATGTCTGCGACGGCTTTTGTGGGTTTCCCGTCCGCGGTGAACGGCGTGAATTTCCACTTGCGGAGCGCAGCCATCGCCGCATTTGCCAGCACGGCGTTTCCGGTGACCGGCTTAACCTCCTCGACGGCGCCGCTCTCGCTGATATGCGCACGGACCTGAACGCTGCCTTCCAGGTGCAGCTGTTTCGCCATCGGCGGATAATCGGGCTGAACCTTTTCTTTAGCGGCTTTCACCGCCTCAGACTGCGAAACCTGCAGTTCCTGTGCCACCAAGGAGCCTGCCGACAGGACACCCACAAAAAGGGCGGCCGCAAATGTATGTTGGATTGTTCGTTTCATTGCTTGTTCTCCCCTGAAGATATTTATTTCCATGCAAACTGATTGTTCCGGTCCCGTGCTTCCTGTTCCTCTGCGAACTGCCTGTGTTGTTCTTCCGAGTAACCAGGTTTCCGTTGATGCTGTTTTTGATCCGCGTTCTCGTCACCCATTCCGAGCATTGCCCGCATCCGGTTCACTGCCGACTGCAGATGTTCCGCTTCCGCACTCATCTGGGCTCCTGCACTGGCCCCTTCCTCCGCACTCGCCGCAGTTTGTTGCGTGACCTGCTGCACCTGCAGAATTGCCCTTGAGATCTGCTCGATGGCGCGTGCCTGCTCTTCGCTGCCGGCGTTGACCTCGTTGGAAAGCCGCTGCACCTGCACTGAGCTATCGGTCACCTGATGCATCGCCGCAGCCACTTCATCCAGCCGCACTTTGCCGGTTTTGGCGTGCTGAATCGACTCTTCTATCAGGCCCGACGTGTCCTTGGCCGCCTGCGAACAGCGTTGGGCGAGGTTGCGAACTTCGTCGGCCACTACGGCAAAACCCATGCCGGCTTCTCCGGCTCTGGCCGCCTCGACAGCCGCGTTCAGCGAAAGAATATTGGTCTGGAACGCGATCTCGTCAATCACCCGAATAATCTTCGAGATCCGTTCGCTGGAGGACGAGATATCCCGCATCGAATCGAGCATCTGCGAGAGCTTCTGGTTGGCCTCTGTCAGCAAGCGGTTCGCGTCGTTGGTATGTTCAGCCGCCTCACGCGAACTCTTCGCGTTGCGCTGCACCATGTGATTGACCTGCTCGGCCGAGGCAGAGGTCTGCTCCAGCGACACCGCCTGTTCGGATGCGCCCTGCGCCAGCGACTGGCTGATGGCACCCATCTGCGTGGCCGCCCTCGCCACCTGCTGCGCTCCTTCAGAGACCTGTGAGCCCATCCCGCCCAGTCCCTGATTCATCTGCCGCACCACGATGATGATCAGCATTGAGCAGCCGATAGTGAGTGCGACAAACAGGAAGGCCAGCAGCCGGGCCGCATCCGCGCTGGCCTGCACATCCTGTGTGTCCGCATTCATTCGTTCGCGCTGCGTATTCAGAAATACGTGCGCATTTCGCTGCAGCTCTTCGTAGGCAGGCAGCAGTCGCTCTGTCACCAGTTTCAGCGCGTCGTTCATCTGCTGCTTCTGAATCAGCTGCGTCACCTGGTCACTGACGGGCCGCATCTCCAGCATTTTCCCCTGCAGTTCCTGCGCCAGCTTCTTGTCCGCAGCCAGGTCGATCAGCGGCAGCAGTTCGCCAAACAAGCTGTCGATCCGGTGCTCGGCTTCCGCCACAGCTCTCCGATTCAGCTCAATCCCGGCAGGATCGCTCAGGATGGAATGCAGCAGCAAAGCCTGCTGTCTGCCGCTGATTTCACTCAGGCTTTCCACCAGCTGACTTGTCCTGTCGGCACGGACTGACATCCGGTGAATCACGCGGTCTAACCCCGCGTTTAGGGAGCTCACCGCCCGCATGGACGTAAGCGTCAAAGCTGCGATCATGCACAACAGCGCGGCAAAGCCGCCAATGAATTTCGTTCGAAGTGTCAACCTGGTATCTCCTGAATCTCTTCCTTTTCAGTCTCGGGAGCAGCAAGTCGCCCCCATCCAGCGCTGGTGGGGAACCTGAATTTCGCTCGCAGACTAATATCGGCGGGACGCGGAGAATTGTTTATAGGGGAATTACGGAGGCGTTAACAAAAACGGCGCCGCATGTGAATGCGGCGCCGCTAACCCAGGCAGGAAGCCCAAAACCGAACCGGAACTACTTCGAAATCTCCACCACACCCGGGCGAGTCGGTCGCGTTCCCGGAAGGCAGCAATCCGTGGGACACAGACTTGGCAGCTCTGCGATTTGCGCCGCCTGCACCATTTCCCGAATGCCACTGATAAACCTGGGATGCGTCCCCACGGTTCCTGCACGGACGAACCCAATGCCGCATTCCGCCGCCGCCTGCGCGGCTTCGGTATCCAGATCGAACATCACTTCCATATGATCAGACAGGAATCCCACCGGTACTATCACCACTTTCTTGCCGGTCATACCCCGGATGTAATCGCTCACATCCGGTTCCAGCCACGGCTGCGTCGGCGGACCGCTCCGGCTCTGGAACACCAGCACCGGCGCCGGTAACTGCAGGGAAACATTCACCATCCGGCACACTTCCCGCAACTGCTGCTCATACGGGCTGGACGCTGCCATCGAAACCGGAATACTGTGCGCCGTGTAAACCACCTCGGCGCCAGGCAGCTTGTCCAGCGCTTCACGAACCCGCTCCGTGACCGCCTCCACAAAGCCAGGATGCTGCCAAAACGGGCGCAGTTTCACAATCTCCGGCGCGCCTTCCACCGCCGCCTGCGCCCGGGCAAGGTCTTCCCGGTACTGGCGGCAGCCGGAATACGAGCCAAACGCCGACGTCGCAAACGCCAGCACGCTCTTCACCCCGTCGTTCCGCATCTGCCGGACCGTATCTTCCAGCATCGGGTCCCAGTTGCGGTTTCCCCAGTAAATCGGCAGCCCGACTCCATGGCCGGTAAACTCGACCTTTAACGCGGCGATCAGTTGTCGGCACTGCTCATTAATGGGGCTGACGCCGTCGAAGTGATAATAATGCTCTGCGACCTCCAGCATCCGCTCACGGGGCACATTCTTCCCCCGCAGTACGTTTTCAAGGAACGGAATTACGTCTTCGTTCTTTTCCGGTCCCCCAAAGGACACCAGCAGGAACGCGTCATATTTATCAACCATGCGATCAGTCATCCAGGCTCTCTTTCCCCACCACTACTGTTCCAGCAGCGCCACTGGCCGAATCGGAGACCCCGTGCCGCCCCGAATCTTCAGCGGCGCGGCCACGAACAAAAACTCCGCCG
>JBBQDH010000036.1:0-32660 GCA_038319515.1 Bryobacterales bacterium | reverse complement strand
GGCTTGTCGTCAACCACTGGGTACAGTTCGGGCTCGCTTTGATCGTCATCGGACTGATTCTGTTTTTATCCCGGTTCCCCGTTCGACTGGCGAGAAATACCTACGTTTCCTGCTATTTCTTCTGCGCGGTCTTTCTTGTGGAGGCCTGCGACAGCCTTCTCGCTACCCTCTCCCCGCTGCTTTTCTCCCGTCTGGTCGACATGGCGGCTGTGCTGCTGGTGAGCGTGTTGATATTCGCCTGGACCGCAATGATGCGCCACCAATCCGCTGACTCCGTTACCGAAGGAGTACATTTCGGAAATCGGGATACCGGCAGTTTATTGCTACAGCTCGAATCCCTCAACCAAACCCTGTCCCGAGTCGGACGACAGTAATAGTTCACGGTTTTTTTTGGGGCAACTTGCATTTGACCCAAAAGATAGGATATCCTCTATTCAATTCGACCCGGAAGGAATTGAACATGGTTTTATTCGTAGCGATGATGATCATGAGCGGCGCAGGACTGGCGGCTCTTCATTTTTATTCGAGGCTCCGCCGTCTGGACACAATGACCCGGACCGCTTCGCCGCTTCCTGATCCGGGCCGATACAAGCCCATGCTGCGGCTTCTCTCTCCCGACGACGAGCAGTTGCTCGCTTCGAACCCGCAACTGCTCCGGACCTTCCGCAAAGAGCGGATGAAGATTTTCAGAAATTATCTCCGCTCGCTGACCCGCGACTACGGCACGCTGCTTGCCGGCATCAGAACCGCCATGGTTCTTGCCTCCGGGGATCGCCCGGACCTTGCCACTGCGCTCGCTAAGAATCAGGCGCTGTTCGCCATGGCGGTCTGCAGGATTGAGTATCGCCTCGCCCTCTATTCCCTTGGACTTGGGGCGGTCGACGTATCCGGATTAGTGGAGGCTATTGATCGCCTGCGTGCCCAGGTCGGAGTGATGACACCGACAGCCTTGCCATCTGCCGCTTAAGTTTCAGCAATACTCGAAAGCAACCCTTCCGGATAACCGGGGTAGTGCTGCACTACCCCGAACTTTCCCCGTAATTCTTCGGCATCCACCCTCCGCCCGGAGATCTGCATGCCGTCTTCTCCGGCTTCGCCATTTCCTAACCTCAGCAACGCTGCGCACCATTCCCTGATCGCATTTGTCGAGCAGGGAAAGTGGTCTGCCACAGGCCACGCCCCCTCCAGCGATGAGGTGACAGCAAGCTCCAGAATCGCCGCAAGGTCGTCCACATGGACCCGGCTGACCAAGGTATTTCCCTCGGCTCGCGGCGCTTTTCCATCGCGCAAACGGACGTGAATGCCCCGGCCGGGGCCATAAATCGCAGCGGGCCGGAGCACCAGCGTGGACCACGGCTGGGTTCCCAGCCACAGCTCTTCTTCCATCCGCCGAATCCCCTTTCCCTCTGAAGGCTCCATGGCACTGGAGCAATCCACAAACAACTGCCTGCCATAAACGCCTGTGGAAGAGATATAGATGACGCGACGGGGACTTATTCCCTGAATAAAACAGCGGATTCCCTCGTTTTCAGCCAGCGACAGCGGTGGTACTGTGTGAACCACAACCCCACCCGCAGGAACTGCCTCGACGGCCGAAGGGCTATACTCCACAACGTTCAGCCCGATTGCAGCCAGGTCCGCATAGCGCGACGGGTTTCGCACTACCGCCATCACAGGGAGGCGCCGCAACAGAAGTCGCCGCGCCAGTCGACTGGTGGTGAAGCCCAGGCCCAGCAGAATGACCGTGCCCGGCACGGTATCAGACGCGGCGAAGTTTGGTGATCCGTCCAACTTCCACCCATTCCACTACAAGAATATGCCTCTTTTGCCCGAAGCAGGCACCCTGCGGAGTCACAAACTTCCACGGCATCAACTTGTCCCCTGTCATCGTCCGCGTCTTCCGTTCTTCCGTTGCCGAATCATCGCGCAGCTGCCCGATCACGTTGTTGTTCCTAACCCGCATCGTGACGCCTGCGCCCCGATCGAGAGTCACCGTGTCACCGTTCTTCCAATATCCAAAGTGACAGGGCTGGTTGGCGCGGGCGACAACATCGGGATGATTCCCGTCCACAGTAAGATTCTGACAGATGTAATGACATTCGCGGCTCAAAGGCCCGCCAGTTGCCGCTCAATGGACCGGATAATCCCGTTCGGCTCGGCCATGCCTGCCGTAATCATGGCGTTGGCGCGGCGTTGCGTATCCGCCACCGCGTACATCCGAAACTCATCAGCATTGCCGGAAGGACGGAAATGCGCGACCTCACCATTTTCAAAGATCAGGCGCACCCCGTCGGTGTAGTCGATTTTGGCAATCGAACTAAAACCATCCCCCGGAAGGAAGAACGTTTGCAGTTGCTTGCGGATTCGCTCCACCCCGTCGGCATCCCGCGCGGTAAGAAGTTCAACGATGCGCTGCCCTTTGGCCCGCGAGAAGTTTCGCAACAGCGCTGCCCGGCTGAAGCGTGGAGGCAGTTGCGCAAACAACGCCGGGAGCGGAAGCCCTTTTTCCTGGGCCGAAAACAGCACCCCAAGAATCGGCAACAGCGCATCACGGGTAGGCAACGCAGTCAGCGTCCTGCCGTCCCGAACAATGTCAGACCCCACCAGAAAGCCACCATTCGCTTCCCAGCCACAGACAGCTTTGCGGCCCTTGGCGCGCGCCGTGGCCATCCCGGCAATCACCCACGGGGAACCAATGCGGGTCTTGGGCTCCACAACAGGCGCCAGCAAACCACGGTCAATTCCGTCATTGCAGGTGATGGGCACCACCACCGCATCCGCCCCCAGATACTCCGCCACAATCATGCCCACCAGATCGCCCCCAAAGAATTGCACCTTGCCATCCTGCATGCCCAGAATCAGCGGCCGGTCACTGTCGCCGTCAGTCGAAACAACTGCAAACAATGGCCCACCCCGCAGTGCATCATCAGCCAGAGCCTGCACGGTGGCCAGTTGCGCATCGTCAATCGCCTCGGTGTCAATCGCGACAAACGTGTCGCTGCGCCCTGCGGTTACCACGTCAGCACCCAGCGCCTGCAGCACCTCCACCAGAAGATCCCGTCCAACAGCGGAATGCTGATACACCAGAATCCGTTTGCCGCCCAGCTTGCCAAAAAACCTGCAATATCTTTCGATGTAAGCCTGCCGCGCGGACTCGTCAATCGCCGGCAGCGTCAGCCCGCCACCGCGCAGCATCCCCTTCTCATCGAACCTGGATTCCGTCGCCGACTGGCCGTAAATCCGGTCGCGCACCGCTTGAACCCGCTCTCCCACCGGCGCTTCGGAATCCTTCATCAATTCGCCGATGGAAGTATTCAGCTTGTACCCATTCAGGTCAAACGGGATGTGGCTCCCGGTTACCATAATGCTGGCCCGGCCGCGCGAAAGTGCGTAACCTGTCAGCGCCGGCGTGGGAAGCGGCCCCAGATTGACGGGCTTCATTCCGGCATCCGGCATTCCTGTATCGAGCAGTGCCTGCACCACAGCCTGGCAGAGTCCGGGCGAACCGGGGCGCAGATCGTAACCGAAATAGAACTCCTCGCCCCGCACAATCCCGCCTGCGGCGCGTGGCAGGGACTGCAAATATTCCAGCTCGCCGGTCACATTGATATAGATCTCCAGCTGTGTCAGATCCACCACTCGACCGCGCCGGCCGCTGGTGCCAAATCGCAGGATCTGAGGTTCGTAGTCGAGAACGGAACGCAGGTTAGACAATACGAACAGAAGTATAGAACATGAGAATCGACGCCCATCAGCACTTTTGGGACATCACCAAACTCGACTACCCCTGGATGCCGCCCGGCGCTTCAGTGCTGCGTCGCAATTACCTGCCCGCGGACCTTGCGCCCATCCTGCAACAGCACAATTTTGACGGCACGGTGGTGGTGCAGGCGAACGTCGTCATCGAAGAAACCTGGTGGCTGCTGGATCTCGCCACGCACAACGACCTGATCCGCGGCGTAGTCGCCTGGGTTGACCTGACCGATCCGAAAGTCGGCCACACCCTCGACCGCTGCCAGCGACACCCCAAATTCAAAGGCGTTCGCCACATTGTGCATGACGAGCCAGATTTGCGCTGGCTGCTGCGCCCCGACGTCCTCCGGGGCCTGCACGAACTCGCCCGCCGCGATATCCCCTATGATCTGCTGCTGCGCCCGCCCCACCTCCCGCTGATTCCGGAACTGGCCGACAAGGCGCCCGGGCTGCGCATGGTGATAGATCACATCGCGAAGCCTCTAATTGCATCTCATCAGTTGGAACCCTGGGCTGGCGATATGGAACGCGTGGCGCGCATCCCAGGCATCCACTGCAAACTATCCGGCATGATTACCGAAGCGGACCACCAGAACCTGACATCACAAGCCCTGCGGCCTTATGTGCAACATGTTCTGCAGCTCTTCGGCCCGGAGCGACTGATGTTCGGCAGTGACTGGCCGGTCTGCCTGCTGGCCGGTTCGTGGAAGAAGGTGCTCGCGGCCTTCACGCAGGCTTGCGGCCCCGTCCCACAGGTGGAGCGCGAAAAGATGCTCGGCGGAACAGCTATGAAATTCTATAACCTCACATGATTCAGGACCGGCGACAAGCCAATCTCGAAAGACTGCACCAGGAGCAATGGGACGTGCTGGTGGTGGGAGGCGGCATCAACGGCGCCGGCATTGCGCGGGACCTGATGCTGCGCGGTGCCGGCCTGAAGGTCGCACTGGTGGAGAAGAACCATTTTTCATCCGGCACCAGCGGGCGCAATTCGCAACTCATCCACGGCGGGCTGCGCTACCTGAAGTATCTCGATTTCGGCCTGGTCAGCGATGCGCTGCACGAACGCGCCACGCTGCTGAAGATTGCCCCCGGCCTGGTGGAACCGCTGCAATTCCTCATCCCCTGCTATGGAAAATATGACCGGGCATTCTACGGTGCCGGGCTGATGCTTTATGACGCACTGGCCGGGTCGCGTGGCATCGGGCATCACAGCGCCCTCAATGCCGCCGAGGCTTCGGCCCTTGAGCCGGATCTGGCTGCGAAGGGTCTGCGTGCAGGGCTGCTGTTCTATGATGCAAAGGTCCATTCGGCCCGCCTGGTGATTGAGAACATCCTCGATGCCGAAGCCCGCGGAGCCTGCGTCACCAATTACACCGCCGTGGCGTGGAACGTAAATGGCATTGAAGCCACAGACACTCTGACGGGCCGGACGTTCCCCGTGCGGGCCCGCAAGATCGTCAACGCCACCGGGGCCTGGTCAACCGGAGCGCCCCTGCGCCTCGTGCGCGGATCCCATCTGATCTACCCACGCATTCAAAAGGGTCATGAGGCCATCTCATATTTTGACGAACAGGGCCGCATCATCTTCTTCATCCCGTGGGGCGAAAACGACGACCTGACGCTGGTCGGCACCACCGACATTGACCATAAAACCGGGCCTGACGAGGTCCGGATTTCCGATGCCGAGCGCGACTATCTGAAGGCCATCGTCCGCCGTCTGTTCCCCGCGTTCCGGAGCGAGCCGCTCACCAGCTACAGCTCCCTGCGGCCGCTGATAGCCGAAAGCGGGAGATCCGCCACCGCCACCAGCCGGGAACACCGCATCTGGGAGACTGCTGACGGCGTTCTGCACATCTCCGGCGGCAAATACACTACCTTCCGCGAGATGAGCGAAGAACTGGTGGACACGCTACTCATGGACGTTGTGCCGGGCCGGGATCTCCCGTGTCGCACCGCAACCACGCTGCTCAACGTCCTGACGCCACCGAAAGACATGCCCGCCCGCGTGCGAATGGCCGTGGAACGTGAGTTCGCCCGCAGATTGGACGACATCCTTTACATAAGTACCTATTGGGGACACGAACGACATATGGATCGCGCCTGGCTGGAACCCATCGCGCGCGAAACAGGGACACTGCTGGGCTGGACCGACGCGGAGCGCGAAGAGGAAATCAAAACCTGCCTTGAACAGCAAGGTTAACTGAAGCAAAATACGTCTTCCAGCCCGTTAGAGCATTTCCAGGATTTTCGTAAACCAAATCGACGCAGTCTTCCCAATTGCGTATAGACCCACCGGCGGCGGAGCGTTCATTTCGGAACGAGCCCTTGCTCAACCCACCAAAATCAGGTGCAGATCCATTACATTGGTCCCGGTGGAACCAGTGATGATCAGATCTTTCAGTTCCGCGAAATACGGGTAGGCATCGTTGTTCCGCAGCGCAATGGCTGCACTGCGGCTGGCCCGCCCCACTGTTTTCCCGTCTGCCAGCGCGCCCGCCGCGTCGGTTGGGCCATCGGTGCCATCGGTTCCCGCGCTCAGAATGAGCATATTTTCCAGGCCCTCCAGGTCTATGGCGGCTGCCAGTGCGAACTCCTGATTGCGGCCGCCCTTCCCGTCCCCACGGATCGTCACCGTGGTTTCACCGCCGGAGATGACGCAGGCAGGTGCCCGAAGCGGTTGCGACAAAGTCCGGATCTGGCGCGCAATAGCTGCATGCATCCGGGCCACATCCCGCGTTTCGCCCTCAATTGTGCTGGCCAGAATCATGGTGCGGTAGCCCAGCGATTTCGCCGCCACCGCGGCCGCATCCAGCGACTTCTGGTTGCTGCCCACAATGATATTTTCTACCCGGTTGAACAACGGGTCACCCGGCTTCGGCGTCTCATCGCCGCCGGTTTCCAGGCGCTCCCGAACACTGCGTGGAACCTTGCCGCGCAGTTCGTACTTGTCGAGCACTCCCAGAGCGGTCTCAAACGTGGAAGCATCGGGCGCGGTCGGGCCGGAACCGATGACGTCCAGGTTATCGCCCACCACGTCGGAAAGAATCAGGCTCAGCACATGCGCCGGCGCCGCCATCCGCGCCATTTGCCCGCCCTTGAAAAGCGAAATATGTTTTCGCAGCGCGTTCAACTCATGAATGGTTGCGCCACATGCCAGCAGCAGGCGCGTCGTCTCCTGCTTTTCTTCCAGGGTGATGGGAGGAGCCGGAAAGGGCGTGAGTGCGGAGGCCCCGCCGGAAAGCAGGCAAATCACCAGATCCCGTTCTCCCGCCTGGGCACACAGTTCGGTAATTCGGTTCGTCTGTTCCACACCGCGCGCATCCGGCACCGGGTGACCGCAGGCCCCGAGTTCAATCCGCCGGGTCTTCGCCGGGTCCCCATCCTTGACGTTCACGCAACCGGCAAATAGGCGCCTTCCCAAAACCTTTTCCGCAGCTTTTGCCATGGTGCCGCCGGCTTTCCCGGCGCCGACGACGAAGATTCTTTCGTATCCATCCAGATCGCGGCGCCGCTTCAGGGCAGCCACCACCGCAGCGGTGGGATCGGCTGCGACCAGTGCGGCCTTGAGAATGGCGCGTGCGTCCTTTCTTAGTTTCATTTCCAAAGCGGTAAGGCGCAAATTGCCTCCACAACCACAGCAGGATCGCCGGTGGCATCAACACGGAAGTCAGCCTTGCCGTAGGCGGCTCGCCGTTCCCCGAACAAACGGCCAAACTTCTCCGGGTCTCGCGCCAGAGGGCGCTGTAGCTGCTGATCGGTCAGGCGGCCCTGAATGGCTTCGAACGTGCAATCGAGCCAAACGGAGACGCCGTGCGCTGTAATCAGGTCGAAATTCGCAGGATGTACGAAGGCCCCACCGCCCAGCGCAATCACGGTGGGAGAGCCCCGTTCAATCGCCCGAACCCAGAACCGGATCATGTCGGTTTCAATGCGGCGAAACTCGGCCTCGCCCCGAACTTCAAAAATCTGGCTGATGGTGGTCTGCTCCCTCGCTTCAATCTCGGCATCCAGATCCACAGAATCCCAACCCAGCCTTGCGGCCAGCAACCGCCCCACCGTGGACTTGCCGGATCCCATGAACCCGGCCAGATAAATCCCCGGAGTGCGTTTCAGCTTGATATGCATTTAGGCCCGTTCCATTCGTTTTTCAATGAAGCCCGGAAACCAGCGGCTCAACCACACCAGCGGCCAGCCAATCTTCGGGGTAACAACGAGTTGCCGCCGCCCTTCCATTCCCTCAATGATGGCGGCGGCACATTGTTCCGCAGTGACCGCAAATCGCTTGCCCTTCACCACTGCGGCAGGGGGACTGGATCCGGCTGCGTGCGCCTGAAACTGCGTGTCCACGTAACCCGGGAACACCGCCATCACATTCACCCCGTGACGCCGCAGCTCCATTCGTTGCGTACTGGTGAGGGAGGCGAGCGCAAATTTACTGGCCGAGTAAATCGGCAACCAGGGCAGGCTGATCTGGCTGGCGATGGAGCCGACATTTACCAGTGTGCCTTTGGAAAGGCATAAATGCGGCGTGGCCAGTTGCGACAGATGCAGTGGCGCGAAGAAGTTTAGTTCGAACAGGCTGCGCGCGTCATCGAGAGGTGCCAATGAAGGCGAATAATACGAACCGCGGCCGGCGTTGTTGATCAGTGCATCAAGGCGGCCAAAGCGGGCGATCGCCCGACCCACCACGGCTTCGCGAACCGCATCGACGGTGAGATCCCCGGCGACCACCAGGTCGTCCGGACCCGCAACCGCGCGCAGCTTCACCTCCGACCGCGCCGCCAGCACCAGCCTCGCGCCCTTGCGCCGAAGCTGCGCCGCCAGTTGGGCGCCGATGCCGTCTGAAGCGCCCGTAATGATAACAACCGCACCCTCTGTCCGCAAAGCAGGAAACGCAATAATATCACTGCGGGATAATAGTTTCATGTTCAGGCCTGATTCCGGCACGCTGCTGCCGTTATTCCCTCTGCAGCTGGTCGCCTTCCCCGGAAGCGCCGTTCCGCTTCATATTTTCGAAGAGAGATACAAAGAGATGGTGAGCGAGGCCGAGGCCACTGGAAGTGAGTTCGGAATCGTGCTGGTGAAGGACGGTGGCATTGTAAATGCTGGATGTACCGTCATGGTCGAAACCGTGCTGGAACGATACCCCGATGGTCGGTTCGACGTGATTACCCGAGGACAGCGCCGCTTTTCCATTGTTTCGATCAACGAAGACCTGGCGTATCTGCGGGGAGAGGTACAGTTTTTCCAGGATACAGACTGGAGTGGCTCCAGTTCGGCGCTGCGTGATCGTGCCATGGAGGCTTACCGGGTTATCCGTGGAGCCCAGACCTACGATGAGCATGAGGAACCGGATCCGGCGGATCCCCAACTCAGTTTTCAGCTGGCTTCTGTGGTGGCAGATCTGGATTTTCAGAACATGATATTGCGGAGCCGGTCTGAATCAGAGCGCCTGGAGCAGTTCATCGCGATAGTGGAGCCCTATCTGGAAAAGAAACAGTACAAGATGAAGATGCAGAAGGTGGCCGGACAGAACGGGTCGGGTCACAAGCCAGCAGGTATTTGAGATGGATTTCCGGGGGCAGAAGAACGGGGCGCTCGGCATCTCGCTGTTGCTGCACATCGCCATGTTTTTCGGATTTCTGCAGGCCCCCCGAATTGAGATCCCCCATGCTTCGGAATCGGAGTACAAACAGGCGATTGCGGGGAAAGAACAAAAGATTGTCTGGTACAAGTTCCGCAAGGAGCTTCCGGCGGTAAGGCCCGTGAAGCCGACTGCGGATAAACGACCTTTGAGGGCAGAGAAAGAATCGGCACAGGCGATTGTATCCGCGCCGAAGGAGGCTCCGAAGCGCGATCAGATGGTGTGGACCGCCGCGCCGGCCATTGCAGCCCCTCCGGTGGAATCGCCGAACATCCTGGCAGTGAAGTTACCGGAACTGCCCTTCGTCGCGCCCGATGCTCCGGAAATCAAGCCGGCTGAGACGGCGACCGCACAGGTGTCAACGGCCTTGCCTCCCAAGCCGTTTGTGGAACCGCCGGGCGCGCCGAAACAAGCTCTCGCGACGCCCCGGCTGGCTGCAGACGCACCTGTCCTGCAGGCTCAGGCAGCGCCGGAACTGAACGCATTGACCACCCGACTCCCGCCAAGACCCTACACCGCGCCGCCAGGGACCAGGCGCGCTGCTACCTCAGTGACATCGTTGGCCGAGGCTCCGCAACTGGCCGCGAGCATAATACCCGGCGGGAGCCCCGCCGGCGCGACAACAAAGTTGCCCCCGCGGCCATTTACGGCACCCACATCCGGCGGAATGCCTTCTGCGGGGAAAGCAGTTACTGTTGATGCCGCCCCCCCCATGGAGGCGAACTCGAGAGAACTCAACCTGGCTGTTGTGGGCCTGAATCCGGTGGATAAGCCGGGACCCCCGCCTTCCGCGTCCAGCCCCGGCGCGTTTTCTTCCGGCCCCAAACTCAATCCCACCGGCGCGACTTCGGAGGGTGCGGGCATGGGTCTCACCGTGCCGGATCTCTTCGTCCGCGGGCCGCGCGAAGCCAAACCCGATCTGCTTGCACAGGCCTACGCCGCACCCACCTCGCCCGAAACAATTCGCGCAGCCATGCGCGGGGGCGAGCCGATGATGACGGCCCGTGTACCGGCCGAACCTGTCGTTCCCCACTCCACCGCCACAAAGGTCTCCGGAGCGCCGGACCCGCGGTTCAACGGTCGCGATGTCTTCATGATGGCGATCCAGATGCCCAACCTGACAAGTTATTCGGGCAGTTGGCTCATGTGGTACTCCGATCACACCGCGCGGGAGGCGGGCATGTCGCCCATCGCAGCTCCGGTGCCGCACCGCAAGGTAGATCCGAAATACATCGCAACGGCTGCCGAAGAGCGCGTGGAGGGCGACGTCACCCTGGGCTGCGTGATCAATGCAGACGGTCATGTCAGCAGCGTGGAACTGATCCGCGGCATCGATAGCCGCCTGAATGAAAGCGCCATCGGGGCACTGGCAAAATGGGAGTTCTATCCGGCAATGCGGAATGGGGTCCCGGTGGTGGTGGATGTACTGGTCCAGATCCCTTTCCGGCTGCCACCGAAACTGCCCCGCCGTTGATGCAGAAAAGCTAATGCTGACAATTACCGGACGCCAACACCTGATCCTAGATGCTGACGACACGCTGTGGGAAAACAATATCTACTTTGAGCAGGCATTTACCGGATTCTGCGAGTACTTGAGCCATTCCTCGCTCACGCCCGACGAGATTCGCGACATCCTCGATGAGATTGAGATTGTGAACAACAGGATTCACGGCTATGGCGCGGTGAATTTCGGGCGCAACCTGAGCCAGTGTTACCTGCGTCTGGCGGAACGCGCGGTGGAAGAGCACGATCTGGAACGAGTGAAAGCTATTGCCCACCAGATTCTGTCGCAAAGGATCGAACTGATGGAAGGCGTGGCGGAGACGTTGCCGTTCCTGGCCGGGAAACATGAACTGACCATGTGCACAAAGGGTGACGGGGAGGAGCAGAACCGCAAGATCGACAACTCGGGATTGCGCTCCTTGTTTGCGCACTGCGCGGTGGTGAAGGAAAAGACGATGGAGACGTACCGGCAACTGGCCAATGTACGGGGTTTTGACGTGGAGCGGACCTGGATGATCGGCAACAGCCCGAAGTCCGATATCAACCCGTCGCTCGAAGCCGGCTTGCGCGCGGTGTTTGTGCCGCATGTCCGAACGTGGACGCTGGAACGCGAAGATATCAGGGATCCAGATGGCAGACTCGTGGTGGTGGAGAAATTCAGTGACCTGGCGACCCTGTTCGGGTGCTAGCTCTCCTGGTGTTAGGATCGGGGCATGGCATTCGGCAATATCGGGCAGTTAATCGCAGGGACCGCATTAGAAGCAACGAAGAAGAACGTGATGGACGCGATCACGGGTCCGGATCCTTCGAAGAACGCCGAGAAGACGCCCGCCGCAGTTCCGGTGGAGAGTGTCGGCAGCCTGATCCTGGGGCAGCTACAGGCCATGCAACGGCCCTTGAAGGACGATCAGGAGATGGTGTTGCTCTATCAGGCAGGGAATGAAACGCTGAGGGTACTGGAGATCTTTGTCCCCAGCCTGCAGGTCTTCGTGCTGGCCGGAATGGATTCCGAGCAAAACGTCACGCGCGTCATCGTACCGGTCGATCATGCGGTCATGACATGCAAGATTCGCAAGGTTGCCGAAGGCAGCCGCCCGGTTCGCGTGAACGTGCTTTCGCCCCGGCCAAAGACCGATACTCCTGCTTAACTATTGAACGGCAGCCACCACCATTTGAAGTGTTTTGGCCGTACTGTCACCAATCACCTTCGGGTCACCCGGCTTCCGGTTATCGCGCGAGCCGTCGTACTTGTAAAGTACCGGCAGGCGCGTGAGCGCGGGGTCGTACTGGCCTTCGGTTCCACCCATCTTGTAGATCACCATGTCCATGGACGGCACCACATAAATGCTGTAGCCGCCGGACCCGGCCTTCCAGTACGCATCGCGCGGAACACCGGCGATATGGCCATCGTCATTCACGTTGAAATTGAAGCTGTGGGTGTAGTGCGGGTTGTAGGTGACAGAGCGCCCGCACAGACGCACGAATTCGGCAGGGACAATTTGTTTGTCGCCCCATTTGCCCTCCCTGAGCAGCAGGTAGGCGAAGCGCAGAACGTCAGTGGATCGGACGGCGTTGCTGCCGCCGCCGGGAGTGTGGAACATCCGCCCGTTCGCGTCGATGCCGCTTTTCAGTTTTGGCCGGTACATGGCATATCCCCAGGTGCCAAAGCCCAGCGGACCGGTCAGGCGGAGGCGCATATAATCCTCCATCTCCATTCCCGTCAGCCTGCGAAGAACAATCGAAGCCAAATGGGGATTCGAGGTGCCGTAGGAGTAGCAATCGCCCGGCGCACACCACAGCGGCTGTTTCAGCGCGAAATCGTCGGTGGTCGACCAGGGGCCGTTGTCTGCAGCGGGGTTGTCAAACGTCTTCTTCTCGCCCTTGACGTAGACCGGGTTTGTGCCCTGAATGCCGGAAGACATGGAAAGCAACTGGCCCAGCGAGATCTGCGCTTTGCGCGGGTCATCCAGCGGGAAGATACTGGCGGGCATGTACTTTGGGGTGAAAACTTTCTGGTCCAGACCGTCCGGAATCAGGGCCTGCTTCTCCTTCAGCATGATGCCGACCGCGATACTGGTGAACGCCTTGCCGCAGGAGGCCAGTTCGGGAAGAGCCTCGCGGTCGCCGCGACCGAAGTACTTTTCATAAACCAGATAGCCGTGGCGAACCACCAGCAAACCACCGTGCTGGCTGGTCTGCTGAACGTATTGGAATACGTCATCCAGTTTGCGGGTCTGTTCCGGGTCAGACTTGGTACGCCAGCCACCTTTTGAATCGGGCGGCGGGAAGTAATCATCAGCCGCCTGCCCGGCGAGTGCTACTGCGAAGAGCGCGGCGAAAAGCCTCACGCAAGCACTCCCGGCAACAGGCCTGTGCTGTCTGCGAAGCGCTCCACCGGAGTTCCAACAGCGCTCAGTACAGACGTCCAGAGGTTTGCCAGGGGCGTGTCTTCGGCATAGACCAGGCTTTGCCCGGTATTCAGCTTCCCGCCCGCCTTCCCCGCCACCACGATGGGCAGCTTGTGCGGATTGTGACTGTTGCCGTCACTCAGTGCGGAGCCGAAGATAATGGCGGAGTTATCCAGCACATTGCTGTCCCCCTCCTTCGCATCCCGCAGCTTCTGTAACAGGTACGCATACTGCGCGATGTACCACTTATTGATCAGCTGATATTGCTTCAGCTTTTCGGCGTCGTTCGAATGATGGGAGTTGTCGTGATGCCCTGCAGAGACGCCCTCCAGCCACCGGAAACTGATATTGCTGACGGCGTTGCCGAACATGAACGTGGAGATTCGCGTAGTGTCGCTCTGGAAGGCCAGTGCAATCATGTCGAGCATGAGCCGCACATGCTCGGCGTAGTCCTTCGGTTCTTCCGGCGGCGCGGCGACCGAATTGACCGGGACACGAGGCTTCCAGGCGTTGCGTCCGACGGCGCCTGCACGCTGGCTGCGTTCTTCGAGCGACCGGACAATCGACATGTACTCATCAATGCGGCGGCGGTCCGTAGTGCCCACCTGCGCGCGCAGATCCTTTGCCTGACCCAGCACGCGGTCCAGCAGGAGTGCGTCCTGTTTCCCGGAATTTCCCTGCGGACCAGCCGCGCGGAACAGGCGTTCATAAACCGAGTGCGGATTGATCTCCCTCGCAAGAGGGGTCGTGGGGTTGCTCCACGCAATGTGGCATCCGTAAACGCGCGTGTAGCCCACGGCAAGATCCACACCCGTGGCTTCCGGCGAAATACCCAGTTCAAGCGATGGCAGCGGCGTCAGGTGGCCAATCCGCTGCGCCGCCAGCTGGTCCATGGAAACGCCATGGCTGTTCAGATCCTCGCCAAGCGTTTTAGCGATACGCGTGGAGGTGAGGATTGCCGCTTCCTTGACATAGTGACCGTCGCCATCCTTCGACGCAGCATTCCACAGGTTCTGCGGAATGATCAGTTGGTCCTTAAACGAGGCGAGGGGTTCGAGGGTCGGGGAAAGCTTAAAGTCGCGACCAGTTCCTTCGGGGGCCCAGGCCGTCGTGTTCACGCCATTCGGCATGTAGAGAAAGGCCATGCGCACGGGCATCGCCGGGGCTGAGGATGTGGCCGCCGGCATCATGGCTTCCAGCCAGGGGAGCCCGAGGGCCACGCCTGCCCCACGCAGGACCGTGCGGCGGGAAAGCGGCATTCTTCGTGTCATTGTGTGCCTTTCTGGAACTGGCCGTCTTTTGGGAACTGAGTGCTTTTTTGAAATTGGAATACCGGGCTCATCACGATTGCTTCAATCAGTGACTGCGACTTGTAGTCGTTGGCTTTCAGTTGCGCGATCACGCTGTCGACCGTGCAGCCGTCTTGCCGCGTCAACCCGCGCCCCAGCGCATAGCCGAGCATTCGGTTCGTCAGGTTCCGGACAAAGAGATCTTTCTGTTGCAACAGGACTGCTTTGAGTTCCAGCGCGCCCTGGAACTTCGTGCCATCCGGAAGCTCACCGCTGCTGTCGACCGGCTTGCCGGCGTCTTCAGACCGCCATTGGCCCAGTGCGTCGTAATTTTCGAGCGCGAAGCCTATCGGGTCGATGCTGCTGTGGCAACTGGCACAAACGGGATCCCGGCGATGCTGCGCCAGACGTTCCCGGATGGTTTGCGGCTGCGCGCCGGTGGGGTGCTCTTCGAGCGCGGGAACGTTCGGCGGAGGTGGCAGGGGTGGCGTACCGAGGATGGAATCCAGTACCCATTTACCGCGCAGAACAGGACTGGTGCGATAGGGATATGAAGACACGGCCAGCACTGCGGACATGCCCAGTAAACCGCCGCGATCAGTGCCAGGCGGCAGTTCCAGGCGATGCGGCTGGGACTGGTTGTCCTTGCGAAGGTACTTCTTATCCACGCCGTAAAGATCGAGTAGTTTCTTTGTACCGATGGTCCATTTGGAATCCAGCAGGTCCGTCACGGGATCGTTATTCGCCACCATCGACTGGAAGAAGACAATCGGCTGGAAGCGGATGTCGCCCTGCAGGTCGGCATCGGTCGAGTATTTCGGGAAGACCTTCGGGTCCGGCACGAACTCGCGACCGAGTTCGCGGGTGCCCAGCCATTGCGTGACGAAGCTCTCCACGAAATTCATCGCCTTGCCGCTGCGGAGCATACGCGCCACCACTTCTTTCAGGACGGCGGGTTCGTGCAGCTTCCCGGCAGCGGCCAGATCAAAGAGCATTTCATCCGGCATGCTGTCCCACAGGAAATAAGACAGGCGGGAAGCGAGTGCGTAGTCGTCCAGTTGTTTCGCCGCTGAGCCAGTGTTCGGCATCTCGGCATGGAACAGGAACTGGGGCGACATCAGCACGCCGCGCAGCATGTAGACGACGGAAGCGTCGAAAGTCTGCCGGCCCTTCTGCGCCTCGCGGAACAAGCCCAGGAATGGGTCCATCTCTTTGTCCGTGACCGGTCTCCGGAAAGCCCGCGGCAGGAACCCGATCAATATATTGCGGGCGGCCTGGTCGGGTTTGGTGCCACGGTCAGGCGGAATAATGCCGATCCGGGCGCGGGACCGCGAATCCTTCACGGCGTATTCGAGCGAAGTCTTTGCCGCATCCATGTACTTTTCCACCAGGACCGGCGAGAGCACCAGGACTTCGGCCGCGTTGTCGAAACCCTGACCGCCCGCGCCATCTGCCGGGAGATCGTGTCCGACATTCAGGTGGATATTCAGCAGTTCGCGCACCGTGGCGGTGTATTCATCGCGATTCAGACGGCGAATGGGAGAGTGGCCCGCCACCGGACCAGCGGCGCAGGCCTCATTGTGGAGCGTATCTTCCACCCAGTTGATGAAGGCCTTGCGGTCATTCAGGGCGGGCGACGGAGCATTGCGCGGCGGCATTTCGCTGTTGCGGACCCGGAGAGCGATGCGGGTCCACCGGTCGGACGTGATTTCCCCTGCGAGTAGCTTGCCCGCGTGACAGGCGGCACAGTACGTTTTCAGAAAAGCCTGCCCATCCGGGGCGGAATACGCAAACAGTGGGGCAGCGGCAAGAAACAGCGCAAGCTTCCTCATGTGAGCCGCTTCAGCCGGAATGTCTGCGGTGGGTTCGGCTTTTCAGAAGCCTTGTCTGTTACTTTCTTTTCCGGCGCCTTCGCCTCAGACCGTAGACGGCTGAGTTCAATCCGGTCCCCTGTCACTGACCCGCTATAGATGAACTTCGAAATCTGCCCGTTGAGTTCGGTGGTGACTGAAAATGTCAGATGATCGCCGGTAATATTTGCATCCGCGAGCGGAAAACTTTCGTTGTCTCCATACATCTTGCCTGAAAGCGCTTCGGCTTTTTGCGTGAAACGGAATGAGAAGTCCTGCGGGTCGCCATTGCGGTCGACCATGGAACCAGTCCAGATGCCGGTGACGTCGGCCCCGAAGGCACCTGACGTGAGCAAAAGTACGGGCGTGAGAATTCGCCAGAGCACGCCCGTAGTATATCGAAGCGGCTTAGTGATTGTGCGTCAGACGGTCATAGACGAAGCCGGCACCCGCTCCGCTCAGCCCGCCAATGGCAGCGCCCTTGCCGCCGCCGGCGATGGCGCCGATGACCGCTCCGGCTGCTGCCGTACCCGCGACGATCTCAACTGAGTGGGCCTTGGTTCTGCCGCGGCGACGACCGCGCGTGTCTGTGTAGTACTCCTGTTGGTTCACGACTCGCCGTTGCCCCGGTGCCGATTGCTCAACGTAGGTTGGCTGCTGAGCATAGACTGGCTGCTGCTGGCGTGTGTACACAGGCCGCATACGACTGGGGTAATATCCGTCGGCAGAGCTGTAAACTGGCTGGGAAACTGCTGCCAGCGGTTGCTGTTGATAATTCTGCGGCGCATTGCCCGGCTGGAAGTTCTGAGGGGCATTGTTTGGCTGGAAGTTCTGGGGCGTATTGCTCGTGGCGTACGGATCTACCTGCGGGGCGACCAGCGGATACTGCGTCGCCTGGTCATTTTTACGCATCCACCCGGCAACTGCCAGGCCTGCGATGGCCACAAATGCGCCCACAATCACGATATTTCTGGTATTTGGCAGGATCATACCTTTTCTCCAGCGCGTAGAGGGCCAAATGAGAAAAACCCAATATGGCCCTTCGCGTGCTCCTTCAGAGAGCACCATGAAACTCTCCATACTCCTGGCCCTCGCACTTCTCCTGGCCAGTTGCGGTAACAGCGGCAAATCTCTCCATCCTATAGTCTCTGGCGGCAAGTATGGCTACATCGACAAGGCAGGAAAAATCATCATTCAGCCTCAGTTCGACGGGGCCGGGGAGTTTGCGAGCGATCTTGCGCCTGTCCGCGTGGCCGAGAAGTGGGGTTACATTGACCCGACGGGCCGGCTAACCATTGCCCCACAGTTCGAACTTGCAGATCCGTTTTCCGAAGACGGGCTGGCGGTGGTGGGCATGGGCGGCAAGCTGGGGTACCTGAAAAAAAACGGGCAGTTCGCGGTCAATCCTATGTATGAAGGAGCAGGCGAATTTGGTGATCACCTGGCACCAGTCTCGGTCAATGGCCGCTGGGGCTACATTGATGAGAAGGGCACGCTGAAAGTGAATCCGCAGTTCGACGAAGCCTCCTCGTTCTCTGAGGGGATGGCGGCGGTTCGCATCGGCAACGTGCACGGCTATATTGACACCTCAGGCAAAGTCGTAATCAACCCGCAGTTCGCCCTCGCCGGCGATTTCCACGACGGACGCGCGGTAGTGAAGCAGGAGAATCGCTACGGCTACATTGGGCATGACGGCAAGATCGTGATTCAGCCGCAGTTCGATGGTGCCGGGGACTTCCAGGAGGGACTGGCAGTGGTGGCCGTCGGTTCGCGCTTTGGCTACATCGATAAGAACGGCAAGTTCGGTATTAATCCGCAGTTCGACGAGGCTGGTTCATTTCAGGATGGAGTCGCTCCGGTTTGGGTGAACGGGCACCAGAGCTACGTCAACAAGGACGGCAAGTTCGTCTGGCATCCCGCCGCGTAGGCCTCTGGCGAGTCGATCATGCCGGGCTCCGTTTGTCCCAAAAGCCCGGCATGGAGGAACATGGTCGCGCCGCCTTGCTCGCCAGCTTCTTATGCCAGAGCTTTCTTACAATACTCCAGACACTTCTTCACTTCGATCACCGCGTTCGAACCCGCCGGAACCTCATACTCCAGCTCGATGCTCACCGGGAACTTGTACCTGTTCTTCTTCATTACCTGAAGAATTTCAACAATCGGAGTGGAACCCGTGCCCCACGGCAGGTTGGCGCCGTGACCACCGGGAGTGGTGGGAGTTCTGTCCTTCATATGAAGGCTGCCCATCCGGTCCGCATACTTGATAATTGCGAGCACCGGGCTCCTGCCCGTGCCGGCATAGTAGTGGCCGCAATCCAGATTGACCGCGTTGCCCTTCGACTGCGCAAGCACTCCGTCCCACGCCTCATCATGCGCCTGCTCATGCGCGTGATAAGCCACCACCATGTTGTGTTTCAGCGCCGTGTCTCCCAGCCGCTTCGAAAACTCATTCGGTTGGGCCGGCAGCTCAAGGCTAAGCTGTTTCGCGCCCAGAGCCCCGGCAACCTCGAAGAAGTAATTAAACTCGGCATCCGACATAGTCGCCGACGGTGTTAGCTTGTGGCAATAGATGGAAACTCCGGCGTCGTTATAGAGCTTCCGGAACGCTTTGACCTTGTCCATCGAAGCGGAGAGCCGCCACTCTTTCAGTTTCGCCGCTGCCGCTTCCTGTTCAGGCGTCAGGGGACCGCGACCGCGTCCACCCCCCGCGGCCAGTGGAGCACCGGCAAAAGTCTCGACCGCAGGCGGCATCAATTCAATCGCGCTGACGCCGCTGTCAACCAGCATTTTGAGCAGCGTGTCCGCCTTGTTCGCCGCGCCATCCGGCTCGCCCCGATAGCTGTAAGTAATTACGCCGATCTGCACGCCACCGAAATTCGAGTTCGGCTTCGCGGCGAACATTATTCCCGCCGGGGCTGCCGACGCGGCCAGTGCGAGTCGCCCAAAATCACGTCTGTTCATTTCCATCAGAGTCTCCCGTCCTGTAAGCCTTCCGAATTATGTCAGAGCGTTAGTGACGGGGCAAGAGTGACGTCCCGCGCGGTGTATACTCAGGGGAAAATTATGGGAACGCCTCTCTCTCGAAAACTCGCCCCGCTTCTGCTCGTCGCTGCCACTGTGCCTCTTTTTGCTCAACAGCCCGCCAAGGCAAAACCTGCCGACACGGAAGTGTGGGAGCCTGTCCCAAAGATTGTTACACCTGGAGCGACGAACGCCGCGCCTCCTTCAGACGCGGTGATCCTGTTCGATGGCAGAAATCTGAACGAGTGGGTTTCCGCCAAAGACAAATCGCCCGCCAACTGGCCGGTTTCCAATGGCGTGCTGACCGTCAGCAAGGCGCAGGGAGTCGGCAACATCGAAACGAAGCGGTCGTTCCGAAATTACCAGCTTCACCTGGAGTGGAAAATTCCTGAAAATATTACTGGTGCGGATCAGGGACGGGGCAACAGCGGTGTCTTCCTGGCCTCAACAGGTCCGGGCGACGCTGGTTATGAGTTGCAGATTCTCGATTCCTACAACAACAAGACCTATGTGAACGGTCAGTCCGGCAGCATCTACAAACAGGCCATTCCGCTGGCGAATCCAAATCGCAAACCGGGCGAATGGCAGACATATGACGTTGCGTGGACCGCACCGACTTTCCTTGCCGACGGTTCGGTGAAGACGCCTGCCTATGTGACTCTTTTGTTCAACGGCGTGCTGGTGCAGAACCACTTCGAGTTGAAGGGCGAGACTTTGTATATCGGGGCGCCGGTCTACAAAAAATACGACGCGGCACCGATTAAACTACAGGCGCACGGTGACAAAAGCGAACCCATCAGCTTCCGGAACATCTGGATCCGCGAACTGAACTAACATTTCACAACTGGCGGTGAAGCGGCCTATGAACAGATAAATTCGAGGTGGCTCACGGAACTTCCGCGTCGATCTTTTTGGCACCGTCGGTCGCACTCAGAATCAGCTTTCCGTCATTGCGCGTTTCAGCTGTGCCCCTGAATACCGCAGGACCCACAGGCATCACCAGTTCGCTCAGTTTCACCCTCGGCACCCTGCCGTTGAAGGACAAACCAAACAAGCCTTCAACGCGATCAACCGGGAGCGGTTTCAATCCGAGGTTGCGCCCTTTAAACTTGCCCTCGGCTTTGAGGTTCGAGAGCAGATCGCCGCTGGTTCCTCTGGTGGAAACTGTTCCGTCCGCCTCAATCACACCCGATTTCCAGGCATAACCCGAAACTTTCCCGGCAAGCTCATACGTCGGCTCGCGCTGCGAGAGATTAACGCTTGCAGTACCGGCGAACAAGGCCTCTTTCAGGTTGCCCTGCAACCCGGACAGCTGCACTTCGTTGCCATCCCACTGAACGCGGGTCTTCACCTTCGTGAAGGACTCGCCGGCCAGATCGAACGACGCCACCTGAAGCGTGCCATCCGCGTGCATGAAGCGCATCCAGTCGGGCTCCGGCACGCGGCCAAACTTGAAGGCGTAGTTCAGGAAATTGCCGCGATGCAGTGCCGGCATCAGCAGTTTTTCCAGCATAGACGCATCTACCTCTCCCAGGTTCAGTTTGAAGCGGTGTGGCCGGGCCTCGCCGATCTCATACCGATACTCGCCCTGACCCTCAATGCCGCCAATGGTGAATGCGAGACGTTTAGTGGCAAGGCCATCAGAGTTCAGCGTGGCGTCGACTGCGGAAAGGTGCAGAGGCTGAGAGAAAGCCTCGAAAGAAAGGTCTGCATCTTTCAGATGGATCTCACCTTCCCAGCCGGCATCGGGGGTACTGGAATATGTCAGTTTCCCGTTCCATGAGCCCGAGGTAGCAAGTCCCAGCAGCGGCACGTGGGCAACAGCCAGCTGCTTTCGCAGTGAGGGCACGGCCATTCCGTCACTCGAAAGAGTCATCTGCAGATTGCGGGCCGCCGCATCAAAAGAACCACTCACCGTGGTCACTTCCTTCGCATCGTTCGTAAGGGTCACCGGGGCCATCGCTACGGTGGAACCCGTGAATTGCAGTTCGGCATCAGACAGGCGCACAGGCGGAGCGTCCGCAACGGTGAGGACGGAGTTTTGGATGCTGATGTGGCCTTCCATCCGCGCAGCGGAGTCTGGTTCCGAATACGCCACCAGGCCTTGTGCCGCGCCTTCGAATTTCAGATCTGGCGGGATGTCAAAACCCAGATTCCGCGCAATTCCGACAAATGGCGCCACGGGCAATTGATTCACCTGAGCGGTGACGCCCCATTGGGGTCGGGCGAGGTAGTTGGTGACACGGTATCCAAGATCGAGGGGTGAAGGCTTGCCAGCCGTGACAGCATGAAGCTCAATTGACTGACCGGGCACATTGATCGCTCCACCCAACACGAAAGGCCACGCGGCACCGCCGGGCGGCGTCTGGTTCCAGCCGTGAATATCGTCCACGCGAACACTGCCGGAGACGCCGATTCGGGAGACCGGGCCGGAGAGGTGCGCATCGCCCCAAATGTGCCCCTGCAGGTAGGATTCTTTACCCTGAAACAAAGTAATGAGGTCGCCCAGTTCGCTCTTTTCCAGCTTTGCATCAATGGTGGCCAGTCCGTTTGCGGGGTGCCATTCGCCACGAGCTACAAAGCTTCCGAAGCCGCGCGAAGGGCGGTCTGTACGCGCCGGATAAGAGTGTACTTTGACGGTCCAGGGGCCATCGGCAACATCCGGTGGCCAGAGATCCACGTCGGTGTTCAAGAGATAAAAGACCGACTTCGTGTCGCCGAACTTGAAGTTCACCCGCCCCCCGATGAGGTGCACACTCGGGAAGGCCTTGAGCAACTTCGGCCGCATCAGGGAGGTAAAGTTCCAGCGGGTGGCGTCTTTATCTACCCGCGTAAGATTGACGCTGGTCTCTTCCAGATCGACCGACGCGAATTCGAGGGTGCCCCCGAACAGAGCCGACAGTCTGGGACGACCGCGCAGTGTGGTGATGATCGCCATGGGCTCCAGTCCAATGGCCGGGTCCTCGCCGACAATTACGTTGGTTACGGTAAAGCCCGGAACAGGCAACAGGCGGAAGCTCACTTCACTAATTTCAACCTTGCGCCCCAGAGCGCTTTCAAGGCCGGCGCGAATGGGCTCACGGTAACGCGCAGCGCTGATGCCGGGCACATACCAGGCGGCAACCAGCAGGAACGCCACAGCCCCGCACAATAGTTTTGGCCAGGTCCACCAGCGCCGAAGAGCAGAGCTCATCTGCGCTGCGCCTCGCGAGCAAGAAGGGCCTGATAGAGTTCCGGATCGTCGATGTCTTCGCACACACCAGGGTCTTCGACATCCACATAACGAATGCGGTCCGCGTGCCGGTCGATGATATCCCGCACCTTGGATGTAGACGGTTCCAGCAGGTATTTCAGAGCAATGGAAGTGCGCAGCAGCACAGGGTGGCCGCGCTTGCCTTTGTAGCGCGGAATCACGATATCGCCCGCAGTGGCCAGAATCAGTTCCACCGTTTCGGGAAGTACAGCGGGATGGTCCACCAACGTGAACAATACAGCTTCAAAACCACTGCGGCATTCACAAAGGCCCGCCTGCAGCGAAGTCAGCATGCCCTGTGTGTAATCCGGATTAACCACCTGCACAACATTCTTCGGCGCGGACTTCTTCACGCTGTTGGCGTCAAAACCAAAGACGGCGATTACGGGTGAACAGCCTGCAGCAACAAAGGTATCGGCAAGCGTGGAGAGAAAAGTACCGCCACGAAACCGCAGCAGCGCCTTTGGCCGACCCATGCGGCGCGATTCACCCGCCGCCAGAATAATCGCCGCAACCTTTCCGGTCTCGGCTCTCACTTCAGCAGGGCGCGGGAGTGTTCGTCAACGAAGATCGACTTCGAAAGCGAGCGCCAGTTCCCTTCCGGATCGCGACGCATGGCTATCATTTCCGCACCCACCGAGATGGCAATTTCCTCGGGTGAAACAGCGCCGATCTCCAGCCCCATGGGAGCGTAAACGCGGTCGAAGGCAGAGCGCGGGATGCCTTCCTTTTCGAGCTCCTTCACGACAGCGATGGTCTTCCGACGGCTGCCAATCATGGAAATATAGCGCGCCCGGGTATTGATGGCCCAGCGAAGTACACGCATGTCATCGCGGTGTCCGCGCGTCACAATTACGATGTAGGTGGACTCGTTTACGTTGAGCCTTGGAAACACGTCCTCATACTCTTCTGCATAGACTTCCGCCGCTTCGGGAAAACGCTCTGCATTCGCGTAGGCTTCGCGGTTGTCCACAATTGAAACACGAAAACCCGCCAGATCCAGTACCTTTGCCAGGCTCTTCGAAATGTGCCCGCCGCCGAAGACCAGCGCCGCAGGCTGGGGATTGATGCATTCCACGAACACCTGCAGTTGCCCTCCGCAAATCAGACCGTTGTCATAGGCCGCATCCTGCCCCAGGCTGAAGTTCATGTTGCGCGGCTTGCCGGTGTCGATCACCTCTCGCGCGGCGTTCCAGACCTCCGCTTCCACGCAGCCGCCGCCAATGGTGCCCACCAGCGAGCCATCTTCCCGAACCAGCAGTTTCGCCGTCTGAAAACTCGGGATGGAGCCGTTCACCTCGACTATCGTGGCGAGGGCACATTTCTGCCCAATGCCGCGAAGTCGCACGAGTTCGTCAAATACGTCCATGTACGTCCCTGATTATAACGGCTGTGTCCGAAGCGATTGCTCACGGTCGCGCGGCAGCTTCACGAATGTAGTCGTTCACCTGTTCGCCCAGCAGTTCCAGAGGCAGACGACCATTGCGCAGAACCACATCGTGGAACTCCCGAACGTCGAACTTTGGTCCCAGCTTTTGTTCGGCGAGCGTTCGTAACTGGCGAATCTTCAACTGGCCGAGCTTGTAGGAAAGCGCCTGGCCGGGCCAGGAAATGTAACGGTCAATCTCCGCCGAAGAAACGTCGGGTGAGTGCGTGCTGAGGTAATCGAGTGCCCTTTCCCGTGACCAGCCGAAGGCGTGCATGCCGGTGTCAACCACCAGGCGGACGGCCCGAAAACGCTCGCTGGCAAGCTGCCCGAAACGGCTTGACGGTTCCCGGTACAGGCCGAGTTCAGATCCCAATGCCTCGACGTAGAGAGCCCAGCCTTCGCCATAGGCGCTGTTGGAATAGAAACGTCGCAGGTCGGGCAGGTCAGGCATGCCTTGCGCCAGCGTCCCCTGGAAGATGTGGCCCGGCACGGCTTCATGCAGAACCAGTGCTTCCTTGTTGTACTTCACCTGTTTTTCGGGCTGATAAGCGTTCAGGTTAAACCAGCCGGGGCGGGACATATCAGGCGCCGGGGTCTGGGCGTTGGAAGCGGTGGCCGCCTCACGATCTGCCGGAATGGCGCGAATGCCATAGAGCAGCGGCGGAATGCGGCGGAACTGGTTGGGCAGCTGCGGTTCAATGATCTTGGCGATATTGCGGCAGTAGGCCAGCATCTCGTCTTTGGAACTGAAGTGCTGCGTGGGGTCGGCTTCGAGTTTGCGTTCGTATTCAGCGATGGTTCCGGTGAAGCCCGTTTCTTTGAGCAACGCCTGCATTTCACCTTCCAGGCGCTTCACTTCGGCGAGGCCCAGAGTGTGGATTTCGTCGGGCGTCAGGTTGGTGGTGGTGAGAGAACCGATCAGGGCCTGGTAGGTTTCCCTGCCCTTCGGGAGCGAGGTGACGGCGATACTCGCACGCGCCTTCGGCAGGTACTTCGTTTCCAAATATTTGTAGAGCTTGATCCAGGTGGGCACGAAGCTGGTTTGATACACCTCCGTTGCCTGGGCTTTGAGGCGTTGCTGCTCCGCCGCCGGAATGTTCGATGGGAAATGGCGGAACGCGTCGAGCAGGGCTGATTCCTCGGGCGTCTGTTTGATTTGCGCTGCCACCTGCAGAAGCACACGATCCACCACGACCTTCGGCTGCGTCATGCCGGAGGCAATTGCTTCGTCCAGCACCGCGAGGCGCTGGTCGATCAGGTTCGGAATACCACGGAGTTTCTTCAGCTGATTCTCGTAATCGGCTACAGTCCGCGCCGGCGCGCCGTCAAACGCCTGGTATACGTTCGTGTGCAGGCCGAAGAGCTGTCCCACCGGCAGAAGGTGAACCTCGGCATCCAGCGAAGCCAGACGAACCCGCAGGTCGTACGCCAGCAATCGAAGGGTCAGCTTCTCCTGCGGACTGGCCGAGGCCGTGCTGAACTGCCCGGCGCGGGCCAGGCTGCTTTCCATATGCGCCCGCCTTGCATCGCGCGCTGCCTTTGAATAGTCGTTCCACCGGTCGTCGACTTCATGACGCCCCATTCGCGACGCAAATTCGGGTTCATCGTGCAGCCGCGTCTCCCAGATTTCTTTGAAAAACGCCGCAGGGGACTGGGCCTGCGCAGCCATCGTCAGGCACAAAAACACACAGGCTCGAAACATTTGGATATTATGGCACTAGTATGCGCCGAAGCATCTTCACACTATTTCTCCTGATTGCCCCTGTTCTTGCGATCCAGTCTGTACAGGAGGGCGTTTACACCGCCGCGCAGGCGAAGCGCGGCCAGAAGATCTATCTGGAAGAGTGCTCGAAGTGCCACGCGGAGAACCTGACGGGTGGCGATGGCTCCCCGGAACTCGCGGGCAAAGACTTCCGCACGAAGTGGAGCGGCCGAAGTGCAGGCACCCTGTTTGAGCTCATTCGGAAGACCATGCCGACTGATGACCCCGGCCATCTGAGCACCCTCCAAAGCGCCGACCTGACCGCTTTTATTCTGAGCGCCAATGAGTTTCCGGCCGGGCAAACCGAACTGGGCCGCGACCTTGCAGTTCTGAATGAGATCCGGATCGAAGCGAAGAAATAGAAAGGCCGCGATATCTTAAGAGTCATGAAGAGTTCCCACATCGTTTCGTTCGCACTCGGCCTGGCGACCATGCTGGGCATTACGCTTGGAATAACTATGATGCAACCCTCCGCCGCCCATGCGCAGGCCCCGAACCACGTCTTCGAGCAGCGCACGTACTTTGCGATGCCGGGCAAGCTCGACGACCTGCAGAAGCGCTTCCGCGACCATACGGTCACCATCTTCAACCGCCACCACATGAAGAGCGTCGGCTACTGGGTTCCGCAGGACAACAAGGAAAACTACCTTGTCTACATCCTGGAGCACACCAGCAAGGAAGAAGCCCTGAAGAACTGGGCTGCGTTCTCGGCAGATCCGGAATGGAAAGAAGTGGCCAAAGCTTCTGAAGTAAACGGCAAACTGGTCGACCATGTCGCGCGCGTCTGGCTGGATCCGACAGACTACTCGGCAATCAAGTAATGCGGATGGCGCTCGTAATTGCTGCGGGGGTCATGGCCCTCGCGGCAGCGCCCGCTCCTGAATACGTCACCGGAATCCAGCAATGGCGCGCGGACCGCGAGGCCAAACTAAAAACGCCGGATGGGTGGCTTTCAGTCGCAAGCTTGTTCTGGTTACGTGATGGCGAGAGCCTGGTGGGTTCAGATCCTCTGTCCGATGTGGTGCTGCGTGAAGACTTGCCGAAGCGCGCCGGAGTGCTTCGGATGCAGGCAGGTACAGTCACGTTCGAACCCTCGAACGGCCCAAAGTCCATCCTGAAGACCGACGTGCCTGGGCCGCCGGACGTCGTGAGAATCGGCTCTGTCGCCATGACGATAATCAAGCGCGGCGACCGCATCGGCGCGCGCCTGAAAGATCCCGACGTCGCCACGCGCCGCGAATTTACCGGCTGCAAGTGGTTCCCGGCAGCCAAGCTCTGGAATGTTCAGGCGAAGTGGGTGCCCTACCCTGCCCCGAAGACAATCAGAATCGTGAACGTGCTGGGCATGACGCTGGAAGAGCCGGCGCCCGGCTATGCGGAATTTACTCTCGCCGGGAAGCAACTGCGCCTGGAACCGATCACCGAGGATGACCACTTATTCTTCATCCTGAAAGACCGGACAGCAGGCAAGACAACCTACGGGGCAGGCCGCTATCTCTACGCCGCCATGCCCAAAGACGGATTGGTGGAACTCGACTTCAACAAAACCGAAAATCCGCCCTGCGCCTTCACGGCCTTCGCCACTTGTCCGCTGCCGCCGAAACAGAACATCCTTCCCATTGCGATCCAGGCCGGCGAAATGAAATACGGAAAACACTAGTGCTGGTTCTGGCATCAAAATCCCCCCGGCGCGCGGAACTTCTGACGGCGGCAGGCATTGAGTTCAGGGTCCGCTCCGCAGATATCGACGAGACACCCTGGCCGAATGAGCGGCCCCTCGAATTCGCCCTTCGGATGGCTACTGAAAAAGCCGCCGCAGTCGAACTGCACCAGGGCGAAACCATCCTCGCCGCCGATACGATCGTGGTGGTGGGAATGGAAATCATGGGCAAACCGCAGGATGCAGCAGACGCGACACGTATGCTGCGCGCACTTTCGGGCCGCGCGCACGAGGTGATCACGGCAGTCTGCCTGCGTACAGAGGACAACTCCATCGTCAAGTCCGACTCAACACAGGTCTGGTTTGCGGCAATGACCAAAGATGAAATCGCCGGTTACGTGGCATCGGGTGAACCTATGGACAAAGCCGGTGCCTACGGAATTCAGGGCCTGGCATCCCGGTTTATCCCCAGGATTGAAGGCTCTTATTCCAATGTCGTCGGGCTGCCCACCGAACTGGTGTACCGAATGCTAAGTGGGCTGCTCAGGTCCGAAGCTGCAGACCACGTTTGACGGATCGCATATGCTCATTGGCGAGCCCGCGCATGATCCGCTTACCCTAGATTAGTCGGGCATACCCGGCATCGGTTGCACAGAGAAGTTCGATCAGGTTGAATCCTGGGATTCATCAATCCTAGGCCATTTGAAGATAGTCGTTCTGGGATGAGCATGGAAGGTACCGTGCTCGATCTCGCACAACCTCACAATGAGGTTGGACCGACCCGAACGAAGAAAATCGTAGAAACGAGCGGCGCCGTCAGAATCGTCCAAAATGGGGACTACAACAGCGTGTAGCGAGCTTGGCAATTTAATAAAAACGATGAAGGCCCAGCGATGCCCGTCGATTGTTTCACAAATGTACAGCTGTCTGTCGGAGATCGTGCCGCTGAGCATAGGCGTGTGCGAAACTACCGGGCGCACAAGGTTCCCGAACTGCCAGAAGTGAGTAGCGGCGTTCACCAGCACCTCTTGTTTCTCGCGCGTGCAGTTCTCTACAAAGAAGCTCCCCAGCGCATCCCATCCCGTAAAACGCCCGCCTGCAGACAGAGCGTAGTTATACCCCAGCATGCGGAAGAGAGTGAGATGCGCAGCCTTGATCAGCGATACCAACGACTCCAGTCGAAGGTCCTTCTCGACCGAGAGGTCCCAGTCTTCGGGTGCGGCATATCGCCCAACCTCATCCGGGGCCATCTTTAGAACCATCGATTGTGTGCTGCCGGAGGAACCCCCAATCACAACGCGAGTATGTCCCTTCGGCACAACGCCGCGCTTGTAATGGTAAGAGTCGACGCGGTCGCCCTTGAGCGAGACTTTCACTGGGACCTTTTTGCCTATTTGAGAACCTTCGATGATTTGCTGAATAGGTGCTGTTCCTAGTTCTTCTATCAAAACGAAATCTGATTCGAAGATGCTCCCGTAAAAATTATCGATGTCCTTCCGTTGTATGGTCCAAGCCCTTGTGGAACCAACAAATGCTTGGTTGAGAACATGACCTTTGCAAAGTTCGACATTGTCGTCGCGGAATAATAGAGGGCAGTAGAACCAACGAAACGGCCTTCCCGTCTTGTGGCAATAGTCGCCAAGAAGCCGCTCCAACTCTTGTCGCCCATCATCATTAGTCGGTTGTTTCGGCTCACCTTTCCGTGAGGCTTTTTGCATAGTTAGCTATCCAACAGCGCAGATATCGACTCCAATCGGTGATCTAGAGCGATTGGCAACAAACGTTGGCAATTTTGCGTAAAGTTGATCCCGTTACTTCATATCGAAAGGTTCTTATGATGTCGTCAATCATCGCTTCCCGCGATAGGGCGGCCTGCAGTTTAGGACAGCTACGACTGCGTTCCGGGAATTCTGCGCTAGTCATCATTCCCCGGTCGCTCATAAGTCCACCCATTGACCGTCGTCCGAGGTCTCAGTAGCCTGAAAGTTTGGGTTCCAGGAGGTGCAATTGCTACCCCGAACCGGGCTTGGGGCGAATCAGCCGTCTGGGTGCCATGCACCTAATTAACGCCGTGGCAGGTGAACTCTCGTGGCTCTACTGATGCAAACCCTGTGGCGCAATCAGACCCGTCACCTGTTCGATGACATACTTGCCATCAATATTCTTCTCTTTCGACCAGTCGTGATACACATGGCAGGCCGAACAGTTAGCGCCCGCGGACGCGCTGCCGTTTCCATGACACTGGCGGCACGTGGCAATTCCCGGCAGGAGCACATCTGTGGCGACTGTGCTTGTCACCGCCTTCTGGTGACACGACACACACATCAACCCCTTATGCGCCGAGTGATCGAAAGAAGACTTAGTAAACCAGCGCGCCGCCACCTGAGGAGGCACCACCACAAAGGACTCGAAGTCCGGCCCGCCAACCAAATCATGGCAGCGACCGCAACTCTCTTCCTTCAACTTCTTCTCCGCAGCAGCGACTTTGAAATCCACCCAGGCTGACTGGCTGTCCGGGGAACCATCTTGCGAGAGATCCTGCGGGTGCTCTGCGATATATTTCGAAAACTGCACCCTGGCAAATGCGTGGACTTCCGCAGGCTGCACGTGATGCGGCGCGGCTTCAGTTATCTTGTCGTCAATCGTGAGAGCGTGGCAGGTCTTGCAAACCGCATCGAATGTCGGGTTACTCATCAGTGCCCGGGAAGAAACATGGCTGTGCGGATCGGGCCGCGCCGCGCCTTTAGACACGTCAGCGGGCGCATGGCAATCACCACACTTCTGACCTAAATCGCCCAAATGCTTTTGGTGATTGAACTTCAGACCACCGGAATCCTCTCCGGCTTTCACCTGGGCAAACTCCGGGTGCTGCGCAAAACTCACAACGCGCGCCGCCACGGTCAGCTTACCGCTCTTGGTTTCCAGGTTCCCGTGACACTGCACGCAACCGCTGTCGTTCCCCCCGGCCAGCTGCATGGTGCCCTTGTGCTCCAGGTGGCAACTGACGCAGGCCGGGCTGAATTTCTGAGAAGCCTGATGCACCGGACCATCATGGCAGGCCGCGCAGCGCTGATCGGTCACCTTCTTTCCAATCCCGGCAATTTCCCCATGACACACCGAACACTTCTTGCCGAGGAACGCGTGCGAGGGTGTGAGGGAGCCCGCCGTATACGGCGTCTGATTCCTCGCGATGGCGTAGAAACCCAGCCAGCCCAGCGCAATCGCCAAACTGGCCAGCGTCAGAATGCGACGCCATTGCGGAATCGGGAAGACGCTCCGCAGATAGGTTCGGTTGACCCGCTGCCCCAGTGTTTTTGTTGTTCGGATTCTTGCCATGTTTAGTAGTGGATCGCCACAAAAGCATGAATGCCACCCAACACAAGCAGGGTGAGCGACAAAGGAACGTGCACCAGCAACCAGCCATGCAACCACAGGTATTTCCGCGCCTGTCGCTTCAACTGCCGTTCCTCCTCACAGATCTGTTCCAGGTCAGTCACTTCCTGGTGCACGGATACCGGCATTTGCCTCCGCATCGCGTCGAAGTACAGACTGGCTTTGGTGAAATCCGAAAGCGGAGAGCCGGAATGGTCCGGATCCCGCAGGAACGGGAGAATGGACGCAGAATAAACCTGTCGCAAAACCAGGCGCTGCACTTCCGTCAGTTCCGTGGCCGTATCAGGCTCAGCGACAACCGCTCCGCCGATTCCCGGGCTTATCACGCCTGAGCTGACCGCCAGCGCCACCTCGTCCGGCCGGGCGCAGAGTTTGTTAATGATCTCCGTCGCTTCTTCAAACAACTGGTCGCGAACTTCCGGAATCTGTTCGTAAATGGTTTCGAGCGGGACCGCCGCCAAAATCTGACCGGGGACAAAGTGCTGCAGAATGGCGCCGGTGATGCCGCTCAGGACCGTGATCACCAGCAGTGCCATCAGCACCATGGCCAGAGGGCCGCGGGCGACGAATGCCGAATGGAGCAGGATCATCGGCAGGCTCAGTGCTCCCAGCCAGATGTGGCCACGCATCCAGGCTTGCGCGCGACCCACCCGCCACAGAGGTACTCGCTTTCTGGCACCCATCAGCCCTGCAAAGAGCATCATGGCGTAACCAAGCGCCCCATAGATCAGACCCGGCCATGTGTTACCGCCTGGCCCACCAGGATAGAGCAGTGCGTAAGGGAACCAGAGCAGTATCGCCGCGCCCAGAATGACACCGCTGGCAATTGCCCAGGTACGATGAGTTTGGTCTATTCGCATCGCAGCAGCCTCAGCGCTTCCCGCCATGCCCGCCGGCGGGCATCACATAGGTCTCATCACTGGCGGAGGGGCTGATAATATCCCGGAAAAAGATGTTGGGATCCACCCTCTTCGCGGCATCATGCGGACAGGCATAGACACAACTTGGTTCCGGCAAATCCTGGCAGAGGTCGCACGCGGTGGCCTTGCGTTTGGTGACACTGGCTTTCTGCGCGTCCACGCCCGGCAGATCGTGCATCGTGATGTTGCCAAACGGGCAATTCCGGGCACACAATCCGCAACCCACACACCAGTCCTCAATGACGGTTTCCATCGAATTGCGCCGTCGAATGGCGCCCACCGGGCACCCGATCATGCACAGAGGGTCGCGGCAGTGTCGGCAGGAAGTGGGAACAAGATACTTGTCGAATCGCAAACCTTCCCGTACCAGCCGCGTCACGCCGCCGTGCGCATCCGAACAGGCGCGCACGCACTGGTCGCAGCGCGTGCATTTTTCCAGATCGATCACCAGCAGGCTGTTGGCTTCCATCAGCCCCTGATCCAGGAATTTTTCCAGTGAAAGTGCCGAAACCGCAGCGGAATGCCTCTGGTTGTGGGCGTCGCGCTGCGCTGCCACAGTGCGCAGGTTGTAAGCAATATCCGGAAAACGCTCCAACATTTCATTGAAAGCGTCCGCTCCGATGCGGACGACTTCCACGTTGTCCAGAGCCGTCACATTGAACGCGTAGGTGCCACGCCGGATCAGACCAATCTCACCGAAATAGCCCCCCTTGCCCTGATAGGCCAGCACCAGGTCTCCGCCCGGATGCTCTTCCATCATCTTCACGAAGCC